>JAEXAH010000073.1 GCA_023458315.1 Pseudomonadota bacterium | reverse complement strand
TCCATGAGACAGCTCCGCTCGGCACTCGGCAGGGCACTGGCTGTTTCACCGACACACAACCACTGAACATCGGTGACAATGCGGTTCGGTACGTCGGTGGCCGATCGCGCGTGTAGACGTGCCGTATATCGCTATGGCCTGGGTCCGGAGTTGCCCCCCGGCATTTCCGGGTACCGGCAGTGGTGCTTGGCCCGGAAGTGCGTTGGCAATCTATAATTGTCATTCTCATAAATTGTATCTCTTTAGGGGAGATGCGGTACCCGTTTCCATTCGGCGGGTACCGCGCCGGGTACCGCCTTGGGTACCGGGTTTTCTCTACCTAACTAACTAATTTCATTGAATAAAATAGATATAGATAGATAGCGGTACCCGCAGTACCCGGTAAATAACAGATACATGAGAGTGTGGGTGCTCTTTCCGTGAATCTCTTTATAGGGCTCTGTCGGGGGGCGGGTACCGGGTACCGCCCCCATCAAACCCGCAGAAAACTGCGAAAAATGCGGTACCCGGGCGGTACCCGGGCGGTACCCGGAGCCGACAATTGCCATTTCAGGCATGCCCGCCGTAGGAAATGCCCCCATTCTTGGCAGGATGGGGGCAAGTGCAGCTGTGGGGACGTGTCCGTCGCGTTGGGCGGAATTTTTTTACGCAGCCCCCCTTGCGAATCGGCCTCTCGAATCTTTTAACCCTCTTATGGGCGGTGATCTTCGCGGTCGTGATGTGCCGTTCGGTGGCATGGTGTTGAGGGTCGAAAGATGGCTAGGTGGATCCTTCTCGAGAGCTGGGCAAAGCTTGTCTATGGTGAGGATGCGCCAAGCGTTCATACCCTGCGCCGATGGGCGCGGGAAAAGCGTCTCTGGCCCGAGGCTGAGCTGCAGGGGAGGAGCTACTATGTGGATCCTGAAGCTGTGTACCGCGATCCGAGGCGCCCTGTGGAGCGAGTGAGCGAGATACGTGGCGCGTTAGCTCGAAAACTGCTGTTGGAGGCGGGCCGTGGCTAGACCCCGTCGCAGGGGCAACAAGGATCTGCCGCCGAATCTCTATCGGCGTTCCAGTGGGTATTATATTTGGCGTGATCCTCGGAGTGGTAAGTTTCACGGCCTGGGACGTGATCTTCGTAAAGCGGTCGCGGAGGCCGTCGAGGCGAACGTGGCTGTGGCCCAGCTGACGCAGCATCGTCGTTTGATTGACACGCTGACAGGGCGTGCCGATCGCGCCATGAGTCTGTGGATTGCCCGTTATCGGGACGAGGTCCTGGCCAATCGGGAGCGAGCTGAGTCCACGCGTGACTCCGATCGCCAGAAACTTCGGACCATTGAAGCGCGCTTCGGGTCCTTGCAAATAGATGCCATCACCACTGCGGACATTGCCGACTTTCTGCGCGAATACGAACAGGCCGGGAAAAGCCGCATGGCGGTGGCTATGCGCACGGTGCTGACCGATTGTTTCCGTGCGGCTATCGGTGCGGGTTGGGTGGACGTCAATCCGGTGACCCCCACTTACGCCGCCAAGGTGTCTGTTCGACGTCAGCGATTGGAACTGCCCGAGTTCCTGCGGATCGTCGAAATCGCCGAGCGAGACTGTGACCCCTGGGTGGCAAATAGTTTCCTGCTGGCGCTGGTGACTGGGTTGCGGCGAGAGGATGTGGCTGTAATCGGACCAACGAACCTGATGAATCCCGACGGTCAACGCGATGGTCGGCTTTGGGTTGAGCCGCTGAAGACGCGACGGCATGGTATCAAAATCTCATTTCCACTCGATCTACGGCTTCAGGCGATTAACTTGAGCATTGGCGAGGTGATTACCCGTTGTCGTTCGAGGCATGTTCTTACGCGTTATTTTGTCCATCACACCAAACATGCGGGCCGGGCAGTGCCTGGCGCCCAAGTGCGTCCCGCGACCATCTCGGCGGAATTCGCTGCTTGCCGTGATAAGTTGGACATTGATTGGGGAACTGGTACGCCCCCTACATTTCACGAACTTCGGTCTCTGGCCACCCGGTTGTACGATCGCCAGGGGACCGATAGTCAGGCTTTGTTAGGGCACAAGAATCCTGAAACAACCGCGCTTTATCGAGATAAGCGAAAGGTTGAATGGATTATGGTCAGCTGAGCGGCTGCGGTTTCCCCTTCATTCTTCCGGGTACATCATCTAGGACGCATGCCCTGTCACAGATCGGTCCGGCAGCGCTCGATCAGATCTTGCTCGAATGGTGACAGTGGAAGGCCGCCGAGGTCGGAACGTCGGAGAGACAGCAGGGCCGCATCGAGGCCTTGACCAACGATCAAACGCCCTTGGATCTTGCGGCCGATTTCGGTCGGCAAGCCGTATTCCTCCAATTCAGGAATCTCTCCGGGCATAAACAACGATTCGACCTCGGCCGCATAGGCGACATAGTTGCCCGCCTTCAACCCACGGCGCCCGAAGACCTCAGCCTGAATGCGGTCGAGCGCGCTGAGATACCGTGGAAAGGTGAACCCCGCCCAGTTGCGGATGAACTCCATGCCGGATTCCACTGCTTCGTCCGGGGTGTCGATGTAGCGGTCATTCTCCAAAATCTCGCGCACGAAGGCGGCCGTCGATCCCGCGTCTCGCAGCTTGATCAGGCGAAAGGCCAGCTGTGCCCCCGAGAAAATTCCCTGGCGCGGTCTCTTCACGAAAAACTCATAGATCAGCCCGCAGACGGCCTTCAAATTTTCCCAGGTCGGGTATGGCCCGTGCCAGGCCAGGAGAGGGTAATGGGGCTGCCAGTGCTGGATGAGTTCCCGCGCCAGGGCGATCTGGTCCTCGGGATCCACATGGGCGTTCATCTTGATGGTCGCCATCGACAGGACATCCTGCTGGCGAATCCCGGTCAGGCGTTCACCGGCCTCGGGGCGCAGGTCTTCGTCGTCGACCTGCACCAGCAAGCCCAGCGGCGTGTCGTCGCCCTGGGTGAACACCGGGATGTCGACGAAATCCAGTTCCTCGGCCGGAGGCGCATCGAAGGTGTAGACCTTGCCGATGAAGTGGCGCCGCATGCGCCCCGCCCGGCCGAGAATGTTCTTGAAGGTGAAGTAGTCCAGGCGGGGACGACCGATCTTGCTCTCGTAGATGACCACGTTCTTGGCCGAGGTGTTCACGCCCTCGATCAGCGACGAGGTGCAGATCAAGAACCGCAGGTGCCGGTCATTAAATAGAGACACCATCAACTGGGCCAGGGAGCGTGGCAGGCGCCCGTGGTGGATACCGATGCCGCGCCGTAGCGCCGCCCCCAGCGACCATTGCGGATGGTAGGTGGCGGCCACCCAATCCGCTGCCCGCGCCAACGCAGGCACTTCGGCAGTGACGTTCTGCCTAACCAGTAAACGCATGATCTCGTTCGCCTGCTTGGGCGACTTGCAGTAGACCAGGGTCGGCTCGTCCAGCGTGCGACAGAGGTTGACGAAGGCTTCCTCGCGGCTCGGCTTGGGCGCCAGGCGCCGGATCTCGGAGACCACCGTGTTGAAGTCGGTGCGTTTGAACTGGCACTTGAACCGAGCACCGAACCCTTCCGGGATGTCGTTGATGTTCGGTCCCAGCAGGTAAATCTGCTTGGCGATGCGGCTGAGCTTGTACAAGGCGTGGTTCAATGCCGATGCACGGTCGCGTTCCTCATCCGATGCCGGATCCAGCTTGTAGAACTCGTCGATCACCAGCAGGTCGATTTCCTGGATGTCCTCGCGGTCGATAGCCCGTTCCTGGGTCAGGATGAGGATGTTCGACGCCGCAGGCGCCTGATCCGGGTGGGTAATCAACTTGTACCTGTCGCGGAAGCGGCCGAGCCTGCGGCGGGTCTCGTCGATCAACGCGATGGTCGGCACGATGATGACGATGTTCCGATACCTTCCCGACGCGATTAGGGCGTCGATGACCAGGGATTTCCCGAAGGACGTCGGCGCGCTGAGGACGAAGCTCTGGCCGTCCATCAGACCGCGATAGACATCGGCCTGCTCGCGGTGGAATACGATGTCCTTGCCGTCAAGCTGTAGGTCGAGCGGCCGATGAGCCTCCCATGCCAGCTGATCGCGCAGGCCGAGCTTTTCCGGCGCCGCATAGGGGAACAGGCCGACCTGGCGGGCAAGCGCATCCAGCAGCCCGTCCAGGGGTTCGAACACGTCGGCGTGGTCGAGGGCGCGGATCACCATCTCTCTGGCGAGCGGGGCGTCGGGATCCACGTTGCATATGTCCGCGATCATGCGGGCCACGCTGAACGGATCCTGCTGAATCTTGGTTCGGTCGCCGAGGATGAGGCGGAGTTCGTCGGGTTTCATCGGCGCCTCCTACAGGTCCTGGGCTGCGCGCAGCCGGTTGTCGAAGGCTTCCTGCAAGGCGCGCTTGTCGCCCAACGGCACCAAGATCAGGTGGACGGCCACACGCTGGACAGCGCAGCGGTCACGGAAGGATCCGAAGTGACGGCGCAGTTCGGCCTCGAGGGCCTCCTTGTAGGCGTCGTCGACGATGTTGTGCGCCCCGATGGCCTGGCTCTCGTAGGTGATCAGCACGGGGATGTGCAGCACCGGGAAAACCTGGTCGAGAGAGGTCTTGTCGTCGAGCAGACGCCTGATCTGTTCATAATGGGGGCTATCGGCACGCATCTTGTTGCCGATCCAGGTGAATTCACCACGCAGGTAGTCGGCTTCGAGGTGGGCGCCGAGCTCTTCGAGGACGTGCCGGATCGCGGCGGCGGCATCTGTGTAAAACTTCACCTCGCCGAGCCAAAGCTCCAGGCCGTCTTCACCTTCGATGAAGTGGACGGCATCGAACCCTTTCACCGTGTCGTTGGCGGCCGACTTGAAGAAAAACTTCGACACCACCGGCAGCGAGCCATAGTGCGCCCGCAGGACGGCGAACAGGATCAGTTCGCCTATCTCGCCACGGTTCTCGTACTTCTGCGTCTTGTAGACGGCCTCGGCCGCCCGGGCGGTCATTTCGACGCCCGTGGTGGAGTTGGCGGCGCCCCACTCCTCGATTGGATAGATGAACTCGATCAGGTGCCGGATCAGGTACTTGGCGAATTGCGTCGACCGCCACTGCCCAAGCTCGTACCCGGCGCATAGGCCAAGCAAGGTCGGCAGGCCAGCGGTGTCTTCCACTCGGACCTCAAGGAAAGGCTGTGGCCGTGGAGCATTCATGCGCGAGAATCGCCAAAGTTGTGGTGTTGGCGACTATATCATTGGATGAAATTCTGGTCGATCAACAAGATATAGACATTTTCATGCCGGGTACGCCCAAGTGGGGTGGCGCCTTCGTTCGCCATTTTCATTCTGAGGTGGCACGGTTTGGGTGCTGAGGTCGGTGCCACTGGTGCAGTGGAGGCTTTTTAAGGGATGTTCTGTGTTGGGTTCAAAATCGGGATGGAACAAGAACGGCGTTTTGACCGGATTTTGACAAAGTTTTGACCGATGCGGAAAAATTGAAGCGAAATCAATCGCTTGCGGTCAATGCACCGTGCAGACCATGCAGGGGTCGAAGCTGCGGACCACGTGCTGCACGGCGACCGGGGTGGTTTCGCCGGGGTGGACCGGGGTTCCGGCCAGGGCCTGTTCCAGCGGGCCGGGAATTCCGGCGGCATCGCGCGGACTGAAGTTCCAGGTGGTGGGGGCGATGATCTGGTACGCGCGGATCATGCCGTTTTCCACGTCCAGCCAATGGCCCAGGGCGCCGCGCGCCGCCTCGGTCAACCCCAGGCCGCTGCCGTTGCGCAAGTGCGGTGCTTCGGCGCAGAACGGCTCGCCGGGACGCAGGGCGCGCACCCAGCCTTCCATGGCGATGACCAGCCGCGCCAGTTCCACCATTCGCATCACCACGCGGTCGCGCACCGCGCCGCCCGATCGCGCCACCAGATCGCGGGCCAGCGGGTCGGCGGCCACCATCTGGCGGGCCAGGGCGCCGACCTCGACCACCGCGCCGTCCAGGCGCGGCGCCTTGCACCACGTATAGGCGCCGTCCTTGTCGGCATCGGGGCTGGTGGGGCCGTCCATCCAGGCGTGGCTCAGATCCTCGGCCACCAGGGTCGGGTTGAACGGCTGGACCGCGCCGTCGCGGTGGACGCCCGACGGCCACAGCCCGAAGCTGCCATGCGACAGGAAGGCGCCGGGGCCGCGCCCCAGCCGCCCCAAATCCAGGTCGCGGGCGATGTGCAGGAACAGGCGGAAATCGCCTTTGTCCAGGGGGGCGGCATCGGCCCATGCCTCCAGCGCCGCCAGGGATTCCAGCGCCGCCACCACCTCCAGCCGGTCGGCGAACAGCACGTCCTCCAGCGTTTCGCGGAATTCCGCCAGGATGGACAACAGCCGCACCCGTTCGCCCGCATCGACGCTTTTGGTGGTGCCGCCCGGTTGCAGGGCCAGGGAATGGGGCCATTTGCCCGCCAGCAGCCCCATCAGATGCAGGAAGCGCGCCCGCGCCGGAACCAGGGCGCGCTGGGCCTCGCCCTCGGTGGCGGCGAAGCGGCGGCGGGCGGCGTCGAACCACGGCCGCCCGGCATAGGCCGCCCGCGCGAAATCGGGCATGAAGAACAGCACGAAATGGGTCAGATGATCGGCGGCGTTTTCCGCCGCCAGCACCAGATCGGCGGCCAGACGGCCGTTTTCCGGCGGTGCGACCCCGGTCGCCTGGGCCAAGGCGCGGGCGGCGGCCATGGATTGCGACACCGAACAGATGCCGCAGATGCGCGGCGCGATCACCAGCGCGTCCTCGGGCGGGCGTCCGGCCAGGATGGTTTCGAAGCCGCGATACAGCGGCGCGGTGACGCGGGCCTCGCGCACCACGCCGTCGGCCACGTCCAGCGTGACCTCCAAATCGCCCTCGACACGGTTGAAGGGGCCGACGATCAGACGGGTGGCGGCGGTCACGGGTTCCTCGGGGCGCGGCGGGCAGGGGGGACGATCACATGGTCGGCGTGGGCGTTGGTGCGGACCCGCTGCGGCGTCGCCGATTTGGACAACGCCGCCAGCGCCACGAACCATGCCTTGGGCATGTCCAGCGGCAGACCGACCGGAATGCCCGCCAGCTTGGCGGTTTCCTGGAACGGCGCCACCGGGTCCTGGAAACCGGGGCTGGTGCAGTTGATGCAGGTGAAACCGCCATCGGTGCACGAGCCATAGCCGTTCCAGCGGCGGATGTTGCAATCGCCCGGCGCCTGGGTGGCCTTGCAGCCCAGGTTTTCCATCAGGCAACCGCGATCGGACGGCCGCGCGGCGCTGGCCTTGAATTCATAGAATTCGTTGCGGCCGCAGCCGTGATGGGCCAGATGGTCGGCAAAGGCGCGCGGGCGGCCGTAATGGTCCATCTTGCTGCCGTCGAACTGGCCCAACGCCAGATCGGCCAGGGTTTCGACGATCCAGCCGGGATGGGGGGCGCATCCGGCGATGTTGATCACCGGCAGACCGGCGGCCGCGCGGAAATCGGCGCCCAGCGCCCCGCCCGGTTCCGCCCCGGCAAAGGCCAGTCCGACCGCGTCGGTAGGGTTGGTGGTGGCGGTCGGCACCCCGCCATAGGCGGCGCAACTGCCCACCGCTACCACATGGCGGGCATGGGCGGCGATGGCGGCGACCCAATGGGACAACGGCTTGCCGGTGCCGGACAGCATCTGGAACCGGCCGGTGCCGTTGGGACCGGTCAGCACCGCGCCCTCGACGCACAGCGCGTCCACGCGCACCCGGCCCTCGGCGGCGGCGTTCAGGATGTCCAGCGCCTCGGCCCCCGATTCCTCGGACAGCGACGGATGCCACAGCAGGCGGATGCCGAAGCGCGCCAGGGCGCGCACCAGTCCGACATCATCGGCGGCCAGTGCCGACATGGTGCAGCCGCCGCAGCTTCCCGCTTGCAGCCAGAGGACGGAAAACGGTTCGTTCATGGGCGAAGATTAGGCGGGGACGGCAAGGCCATGCAAGCGAAGAGGGGCCCCGAAGGGCCCCTCTGGCGGGATTTACGCGGCGGCACCCTCGGCCGGGGTCTTGGGCTCGGCCGGGGCCGGGTTGTCCGGCACCTTGGGCGGAAAGGTCGAGATGATGGACGTGACCAGCGCCGCCAGGAACGGCATGGATTGGACCACCAGCACCAGCGACCACAGCCGGATTTCCGGGTCGTAGAAATTGTGCTTGGGGATCAGCACGGCGATGGCGGCGATCCAGTGCAGGACCATCAGCGTGGTTTCCTCCAGCGTCATCTTCACCGCGTCCTTCAGGCCGACCTTGTCGGCCATCTTGGGCGTGCGCATGAACGGCGTGTGCTTGGTGAAGATGCCCTGCCACATGGCCCAGGCGATGGCGTAGGTCAGGCCCATGCCCGCCACCGCCGACAGCACCCGGCGCTTCCAACTGCACCGGACCCGGGTGGTGTACAGGAAGATGTGGTGCACGATCTTGGCCACGAACACGCCGACGGTGGGCAGGATGAAAAAGGCCAGCGGCGTGTCGAAATAACGCGGCGCCAGGATCATGCCCAGGGTCCAGAACAGGCCGGTGACGCAGAACAGCAGATAGAAGGCGTCGGCGAACCACGGCAGCCAGCCCGAGACGAAGTGATATTTCTGGGCGGCGGTCAGGCCGGTGTTCCTGAACGGGATCAGCGCCTTCCAATGGGCCTTCAGAATCTGCACGGCGCCATAGGCCCAGCGGAAACGCTGCTTCTTGTAGGCCATGAAGCTGTCGGGCACCAGGCCGTGGCCCATGCGTTCCTGGATGTAGCAGGATTCATAGCCCATCTGCATCATGCGCAGGCCCAGTTCGGCGTCCTCGCAGATGCACCATTCGGCCCAGCGGCCGGACTTTTCCATCACTTCCTTGCGCACCAGGGTCATGGTGCCGTGCTGGATGATGGCGTTGGCCTCGTTGCGGAACACCATGCCGATGTCGAAGAAACCGGCGTATTCCCAGTTGATCATTTCCTTGAAGCGGTCGTTTTCCCAGTCGCGGTGATCCTGGGGCGCCTGGACGTGGCCGACCTTGGGGTCGTCGAAATAGGGCACCAGGGCGCTCAGCCAGTCCTTGCGCACCTGATAGTCGGAATCGACCACGCCGATGATCTCGGCCTCGGGGTCGGTGACGGTCAGGCCGAAATTCAGCGCACCGGCCTTGGCGCCGGGCCAGGGGGCGAGGTGATAGAACTTCACCTTGTCGCCCAGGCTCTTGCAATATTCCTCGACCGGGCGCCAGACCTCTTCCTTCTTCGTGTTGTTGTCCAACACGATGATCTCGAAGTTCGGGTAGTCCATGGCCATCAGCGAATCGATGGTCAGCTTCACCATGTCCGGCGGTTCGTTATAGCAGGGCAGGTGGATGGACACCTTGGGGAAGCGCTTGCACGACCCGGGCGGCAGCGGCTTGTAGCCGCGCTTCATCTTGCCGGTCCAGGTCAGTTCGGTCAGTTCGATGCCGTTGATCAGCACCACCACCAACAGCAATAGCTGTGCTGGCAACAGGACGAAGATCATCAATTCCGTCGCGGGCGCCACGTCGCGCATGACCGGGGTGGACATGGTCCAGATGACCATGGCGGCGGCGAACTGCACCAGCACGGCGAAGAAGATCTTGCCCGGCAGGCGCAGATCCTTCCACTTGCCCAGGAACCAGACGATGGGAAGGATGGCGATCAGGGTGGCGGCGGCGGCCTGGAACGGCCATTCCTTGAATTCGATGACCGGGCCGATCCAGTTGAACTTGGGCTTGCGGTCGACGGTGAAGATGCCCCAGTGCTTTTCCGAGGCGGTGTTGTCCAGGTTGACCTTCCACGGCTGGTCGAAGGCTTCGACCACGTTGTAGTCCAGGTTTTCCTCGTGCGCCCAGTTCAGGAACTGGCGCAGGAACAGCGCCTCGTTGACCAGGGAGGGCTCGGCGCTGCCATAGGAGCGGCCGGCCGACGGCCAGCCCACCTCACCGATGAACAGCGGCTTGTCGGGATAGGCGTTCCGGACCTCGCGCACCATGCGCTTGGTGAAATCCAGCGCGCCCGAGATGTCCACCCGTTCCCAGAACGGCAGGGTGTGCAGGGTGATGAAATCCACCTCCTGCGCCACTTCGGGATATTCCAGCCAGATGGACCACGCCTCGGCGGTCGAGATCTTGACATGGGCGGGCAACTCGGCGCGGGCGCGGCGCAGATAGCGGATCATCTGCTCGGGCGTCAGGCGGTGCAGCGTCAGGTTCTCGTTGCCGATGATCACCCGGTCGACGTTGGGATTGTCGCGGGCGATGCGGACGATGTTGGCCAGTTCGACCTCGTTGCGGGCCAGTCGCTCGTCCAGCCAGGCGCCGGGCATGGCCTTGATGCCGTGCTTGGCCGCCAGTTCCGGCACCACGTCCAGCCCTTCGAGGGTGGAGTAGGTGCGGACCTGCTCGACCTGACCGGCCAGCATGGCCAGATCCTCTTCCATCTCCTCGCGCGTTGGCAGCAAGGTGGTGTCCAGGTGCGGCATCTTGCGCACGATGGTGGGGTCGTCGCCGACGCGGGACGGCGAGAACGACACGCTCTTGATGGTTCCCGCCCACGGCATGGCGGTTTGCGGCCGGTTCATGACGAACCAGAAGCCAAGGTTGCCGAGCACGATCAGCAGGAGGACCACGAGACCGGAAAGACGCATGAGGCTGCTTGCCCGTATATCAGTTGGAGCGGCGGCCGGAGAACCGTCGGGGTGACGGCGCGGCCCAGGGGCGCCCGGGGATGGTCTGCCATCATCGCACCAACCGGGCGCCGCGAAAAGATGGCGGCGAACATTATCCGCGCAGGGCTGGACTGTCCATGGGGCGCCTTCGATCCGTTGGGGGCTTCCCCCGCCGCCCCGTCCTGGGGTACACCCCTTGGTTCGTCCCGACGACCCCAAGGGGAAAGATGTCCGCTTCCACCTCCATCATCTCTCGCATCGCCCAGGAACTGGGTGCCCGCGACGCCCAGGTGCTTGCCGCCGTCCAATTGCTGGACGAAGGCAGCACCGTGCCGTTCATCGCCCGCTACCGCAAGGAAGCCACCGGCGGCCTGGACGACACCCAGTTGCGCACCCTGGAGGAGCGCCTGCTGTACCTGCGTGAGATGGAGGAGCGGCGCGCCGCCATCCTGTCCAGCATCGAGGAACAGGGCAAGCTGACCGACGAATTGCGCGGTCAGATCATGGCCGCCGATTCCAAGGCGCGGCTGGAAGATTTGTACCTGCCCTACAAGCAGAAGCGCCGCACCAAGGCGATGATCGCCCGCGAGGCCGGTCTGGAGCCGCTGGCCGACGCGCTGCTGGGCGATCCCAGCCTGTCGCCCGAGGCCGAGGCCGCCAAATTCGTGGATGCCGACAAGGGCGTGGCCGACGTCAAGGCGGCGCTGGACGGTGCCCGCCAGATCCTGATGGAGCGTTTCGCCGAGGACGCCGAGCTGCTGGGCAATCTGCGCGAGCATCTGTGGGACAGCGCCGTGCTGATGTCCACCCTGGCCGACGGCATGGCGGAAAAAGGCGCCAAGTTCAGCGACTATTTCGATTACCGCGAGCCGATCAAGGCGATTCCGTCGCACCGTGCCCTGGCGCTGTTCCGTGGCCGGAATGAAAACGTTCTGAACCTGAAACTGGTGCCCGGCGACGAAGCGGCGGTGCCGGAAGGCGAAGTTTTCCGCGGCCCCGGCGCGTGCGAGCTGAAAATCGCCCACCGTTTCAACGTCGCCGATCGCGGCCGCCCGGCCGATGTCTGGCTGGCCGAGACGGTGCGCTGGGCGTGGCGGGTCAAGATGCATCTTCATCTGGAGTTGGAACTGACCAACCGCCTGCGCGAAGCGGCCGAGGAAGAGGCCATCCAGGTCTTCGCCCGCAATCTGCGCGCCCTGCTGTTGCAGGCCCCGGCGGGTCAGCGCCCGACCCTGGCGCTGGACCCCGGCATCCGCACCGGCGTCAAGGTGGCGGCCATCGACGGCACCGGCAAGGTGGTGGAAACCACCACCGTCTATCCGTTCCCGCCCAAGCAGGACGTCATGGGGGCGCTGATGGCCATGGCCAGCCTGTGCCGCAAGCACAAGCTGGAACTGATCGCCATCGGCAACGGCACCGCCAGCCGCGAAACCGAGCGTCTGGTGGTCGAGATGCTGAAGCGCCACCCGGAACTGAAGCTGCAAAAGCTGGTGGTCAGCGAGGCGGGCGCCTCGGTCTATTCGGCGTCGGAACTGGCGGCCAAGGAATTCCCCGATCTGGACGTGTCGCTGCGCGGCGCGGTGTCCATCGGCCGCCGCCTTCAGGACCCGCTGGCCGAACTGGTGAAGATCGATCCGAAAAGCATCGGCGTCGGCCAGTACCAGCACGACGTCAACCAGACCCGTCTGGGCCGCTCGCTGGATGCGGTGGTGGAAGATTGCGTGAACGCGGTGGGCGTCGAGGTCAATACGGCGTCAGCGCCGCTGCTGACCCGCGTCGCCGGTCTGTCGTCCACGGTGGCCGCCAACATCGTCGCCTTCCGCGACCGCAACGGCCCGTTCGCCAGCCGCGAGGCGCTGAAGCAGGTGGAACGGCTGGGGCCGAAGGCGTTCGAGCAGGCGGCGGGCTTCCTGCGCGTCATGAACGGCGTCAACCCGCTGGACGGCAGCGCGGTGCACCCCGAAGCCTATCCGGTGGTGGAACGCATCGCCCAGGCCACCGGCCGCGACGTGCGCGGCATGATCGGCGACGTGGCCTTCCTGCGTTCGCTCAAGCCCGGCCAGTTCACCGACGAGCGTTTCGGCGAGCCGACCGTGCGCGACATCCTGCGCGAACTGGAAAAGCCCGGCCGCGACCCGCGTCCCGAATTCAAGACCGCCGAATTCAAGGACGGCGTCGAAACCATGGACGACCTCCAGCCCGGCATGGTGCTGGAGGGTGTCGTCACCAACGTCACCAATTTCGGCGCCTTCGTGGACGTGGGCGTCCACCAGGACGGTCTGGTGCACGTCTCGGTGCTGGCCAACCGCTTCGTCAAGGACCCGCACGAGGTGGTCAAGCCCGGCGACGTGGTCAAGGTCAAGGTGGTCGAGGTCGACCTGAAGCGCAAGCGCATCGCGCTCAGCATGCGCATGGACGAAACGCCCGTGCCGCGTCAGGATCGGGGCCAAGGCGAGCGGAATGCGTCGGATCGCGGTCCCGGCGGTCGTGGTTCGCAATCGCGCGGCCCGGCGCCCAAGGTGCAATCGACGCCGTTCAGCGGCGGCGCCCTGGCCGACGCCTTCGCCCGCGCCAAGAAGAAATAGGGGGTCTTTGATGCTCCGCCGCCTGCTGACTGCCGCGTGCCTGTTGCTGTCGTCCGGCGGCGGTGCCTTGGCCTTGCCCGGTGCCTCGGACCCCTCGGTGGTGGTGGGGGTGATCGCCACCCTGACCGGTCCCGGCGCGGTGGTCGGCCAGGACGTGGTGGACGGCTTCAACCTGGGCCTCAAGGAACTGGGCGGCCGTTTCTCGAACCAGGAAGTGCGGGTGGTGCTGCTGGACGACAAGGGCTCGCCCGATGTCGCCCGCCAACAGGTCGCCCGCCTGCTGGAACGCGAACGGCTGGACGTGGTGCTGACCGCCGTGTCGGCGCCGTCGCTGGCGGCGGTGGTCAAGCCGCTGACCAGCGCCCGGCTGTTCGTGCTGAATCTGGACCAGATGCCCGATGCCCTGGCCGGGGCGGAATGCTCGCCCTGGCTGTTCAGTCTGGCGCCGCCGGTGGACGGCGTGCACGAGGCGTTGGGGCAGCATCTGGTCAATGAAAAGGTGCGGCGCGTGGTGGTGGTGGCACCGCCCTACGTGCCGTCCGATCCGGCGGTGGCCGCCCTGCGCCACACCTTCCCCGGCGAGGTGGTGGCGGTGCTGACGCCCAAGCCCGGCGCCGCCACCTTCGCCGTGGAACTGGAACAGATCGCCGCCTTTCGTCCCGACGCCGTCTATTCCCTGCTGACCGGCGGCATGGGCGGCGGCTTCATCCGCGCCTGGGGGGCGTGGGAGCACAAGGCCGAAATTCCGCTTTATCCGCTGGGCGGCGCCATGGAGCGGCCGTTCCTGCCCGCCATGGGCGATTCCGCCCAGGACGTGGCCACCATCGGCACCTGGAGCCCCGACCAGGACACCCCCAGCAACCGCCGTTTCGTCAACGATTTCGACGTGGAATACGGCCGCCAGGCCACCACCTGGGCCGCCCAGGGTTTCGACGCCGCCTTTCTGCTGGACAGCGCGCTCAAGGGCACCAGCGGCCGCACCGGCGATCCGGACGCGGTGCGCGCCGCCCTGCGCCGGGCCGAATTCGCCTCGACCCGCGGCGGGTTCAAGTTCAACACCAACCATACTCCGGTGCTGAGCTACATGCTGCGCAAGGTCGGCCGCGACGCCAAGGGCCGCGCCATCCAGGAAAGCCGCGCCGTGGTGCTGCGCGACTGGCGCGACCGCCGCGCCGCCGCCTGCCCCATGCATTGGGTGGAAGAGGTGTTGCCGTTAACGTCACCTAAGAAGCCTTGACGGAAACTTTATCCCGTAACTAAAAAGAGGGCGTCCCCACCCGGAGTCGCCCCCCATGATCCTTCCGCCCCGTCTGCTGCGCCTGATCTTCAATGTGTGGCCGCCGTTCTTCGGCACCGGCATTTCGGTGCGCCGCATTTCGCCCGACTTCCACGAAATCGATGTCGAGGCCCGGCTGCGCTGGTACAACCGCAACATCGTCGGCACCCATTTCGGCGGCAACCTGTTCGCCATGACCGACCCGTTCTACATGACCATGCTGATGGGCATCCTGGGGCCGGATTATGTGGTGTGGGACAAGGCCGCCAGCATCGAATTCGTCAGGCCGGGGCGCGGCACCGTCACCGCCCGTTTCCGCCTGACCCCCGATCAGGTCGCCGCCCTGCGGGCGGCGGCGGCGGGCGGCGACAAGGTGTTGCCGCAATACGTGGTCGAATTGACCGACCCGGCGGGCGAGGTGGTGGCGCGGGTGCACAAGACCCTTTACGTGCGGCTGAAGGCGGGGCGTCCGGCGGCGGCACGGCTGGCGGCGTAAATAAAACCTTGCATCGGCACAGGATAAGGCCCATGCTGGCGCAGTCGAATTTTGACTGGGTCTGCGTTTCCTATCTTCCGCTTGTTCGGCCAATGCCGAGCCAGCGGGGACCGGTCTTCCTCCCATTGCTAAAATTTGATGCTCCGGCGCCGCGTTGGCTTCGGGGCAGTCTTCGCCATGAGGAGGGACAAAATGTCCACCGGCACTGTCAAGTGGTTCAATAGCACCAAGGGTTATGGCTTCATTCAGCCGGACGACGGCTCGGCCGACGTGTTCGTGCACGTCAGCGCCGTCGAGCGCGCTGGCTTCTCCAGCCTGAACGAAGGCCAGAAGCTGGGCTATGCTCTGGAAAAGGGTCGCACCGGCAAAATGGCCGCTGTTGATCTGAAGGCGATCTGATATAGTCTCGCTTTCCGTAAACCGGTCCGGGAATTCCCGGGCCGGTCTTTCGTTCATGTGAAAGGCACTTTTGCGTGGCAAAGGAAGATATCATCGAATTCGACGGGGTGGTGGCCGAAGTGCTGCCGGATTCCCGTTTCAAGGTCACTTTGGACAGCGGCCACGACATCATGGCCTATGCCTCTGGCCGTATGAAGAAGAACCGCATCCGTATCCTGGCCGGTGATCGCGTCACCGTCGAGATGACCCCCTATGATCTGACCAAGGGGCGCATCAATTTCCGTCACAAGGACGAACGCGCCGCGCCCATGGGCTCGCGCCCGCCGCCGCGTCGCCGCTAGACACCGGTTGTCGCGGACGCCCATGATGTCGTCCGCGTAATCCGGTCCTGTAACGTCTGTCCGGAACCCTGGCCCGAGAGCACGCCGGTCGCCGCATGATCATGCGGCCGCCATCTCGCCGGTTCCCGCTTTTGCTTTTTCCCAGTGGTCGCGTGCCCCACGGGCGCCCTGGAACCATGCGTTCCGCGACCACGATGCTTTCGACGCCAGAGGTGTCGGCCGTGGTGCCGGATCGCCCATCGAAAGTATTTTTCCCATGGTTACGTTTTCCGAACTCGGTCTGGCCGAGCCGTTGATCAAGGCCCTCGACGCCGAGGGCTACACCACCCCCACGCCCATCCAGGCCCAGGCCATCCCCCATCTGCTGGAAGGCCGCGACGTGCTGGGCATCGCCCAGACCGGCACCGGCAAGACCGCGGCCTTCGCCCTGCCGATCCTGCACCGGCTGAACGCCGACGGCCGCCGTCCGGCGTCGCGCACCACCCGTGTGCTGATCCTGACCCCGACCCGCGAACTGGCGGTGCAGATCAGCGAGGGCTTTGCCACCTATGGCAAGAACATGCGCTTCAAGCGCGCGGTGATCTTCGGCGGCGTCGGCCAGGTGCCGCAGGTCCAGGCGGTGGCGGGCGGCGTCGATGTGCTGGTCGCCACTCCCGGCCGTCTGATCGACCTGATGGATCAGGGCCACCTGAACCTGAACGGCGTCGAGATGCTGGTGCTGGACGAGGCCGACCGCATGCTGGACATGGGCTTCATCCATGCCGTGCGCAAGATCGCGCAGAAGCTGCCGAAGAAGCGCCAGACCCTGCTGTTTTCGGCCACCATGCCCGATTCGGTGGCTGATCTGGCCGCCGGTCTGCTGCACAACCCGGTGCGGGTCGAGGTGACGCCGGTCGCCACCACCGCCGAGAAGATCGAGCAGAAGGTGATGTTCGTCACCCGCGACAACAAGCGCGACCTGCTGGTCGACCTGCTGCGCGACAAGTCGGTCAGCCGCGCCATCGTCTTCACCCGCACCAAGCACGGCGCCAACCGCGTCGCCGAGCAATTGTCCAAGTCCGGCGTCGCCGCCGACGCCATCCACGGCAACAAGAGCCAGGGTGCGCGGCAAAAGGCGCTGAACGCCTTCAAGGCCGGCGAGATCCGCGCCCTGGTGGCCACCGACATCGCGGCGCGCGGCATCGACGTGGACGGCGTCACCCACGTCATCAATTACGAGCTGCCCAACGAGCCGGAAAGCTATGTCCACCGCATCGGCCGCACCGCCCGTGCCGGTGCCGACGGCATGGCCTTCAGCCTGTGCGAAGCCGAGGAAATCTCGTATCTCCGCCAGATCGAAAAGACCATCCGCATGACCGTGCCGGTGGACGTGGACCACGAATGGCATGCCGAAGGCATCCACAAGATCCACATCTCCAAGGGTCCGGCGCCCAAGCCCCCGGCCCAGGGCCAGCGCGGCCGCAACGGCGGCGGCAATGGCGGCGGCGGCGGCGGGCGCGGCGGTGCCAAGCCTCAGGGCGCAGGCAGGCCCGCGGGCGGCCCCAAGGCTCCGGGTGCCGCTGGCGCCGGTCGGCGCGACGGTCAGGGCCAGCACGGCCACGGTCAGCGCGGCGGCCGCACGCGGTAAGGATTTGGTTTCCCCTCTCCCGCTATGCGGGGGAGGGGGCTACCGCCCCGCCCAGTCGGGGTCGATGACCTGACGGGCCTTGCGGTCCTCGGCCAGTTTCCGGACATGGGCCAGATTGCGGGCGGCCACCTGGGCCGGGCCCTTGGCGCCGTGGGTGGTGAAGACCTCCAGCGCCTCTTCCAGCACGTCCATGGCCTGAAGCAGATGGTTGACGCCGCCGCTGTGGCGGTCCAGCAGGAACAGGGCCGATCCCAGGGTGTTGCGGGTGGCGGCCCAGGCCAGCGGCGTGCGGTCGCGGGTCCGCACCTCCAGCACGCTTTGGCAGGCGTCGATGGCGCGCTTCAGCACCTCGGGATTCTTCAACTGGTCGCCATAGACCTCCAGCACCTGGGCGATCAGGTGCATGACCTCGGCCCAACGCTGCGGCGCCTCGGCGCGGGTGTG
This sequence comes from Pseudomonadota bacterium, assembly GCA_023458315.1. Classification (GTDB taxonomy): domain Bacteria; phylum Pseudomonadota; class Alphaproteobacteria; order Rhodospirillales; family Magnetospirillaceae; genus Magnetospirillum. The sequence goes on along the minus strand of JAEXAH010000073.1, from coordinate 29,885 downwards.
GACCTGCAAGGCGGCTTGCAGCGCCTGCAACGCCTCGCGCAGCAATTCGGTGTCGCCGGTCAGCAGGTCCAGGCGGTACAGCGCCGCGCCCAGGCGGGTCTGCAACGCCGCCCATTCCTGGGGCATGGCCGCCTTGCTGATGCTTTCCACGGCGGCGCGCCATTCCTTGACCGCTTCCTCCAGCCGTTCCTCGGCCCGGTCCTTGATCCGTTCGGCCCAGGCGGTCAGGGTGGCGGCCAGATATTTGTGCACCAGCCCGGCCTCGTGCGGGGCGTCGGTGCGCGGGTTCAGGCGCTTTTCGGCGGCGCGATAGGCATTGCTGGCGCGCTGGAACCATTCCGCCGCCTGGGACGGCGGCACCACCAGGGCGCAGGCGGCGGCGACGTGGCCGGTGATCAATTGGGCGCTGCGTTGCTGCGGCATGCTCCACGCCACCGGCGGCTTGGCGGAAATGGCCTCCAGCGGCGGCGCGGCCAGCGGCAGCAGGCGGCGCAGCCCGGCGCGCTGCACCTGATTGGCCGGTTCCATGGCCGCCAGGATGGCGCCGTACAGCATGTGCTGCTGCGCTTCATCCAGCTTGAGCGGGAAGTCCAGGCGGCAGGCCGGGCCGAACAGGGTCGGGCGTTCCTCGTCGGGGATCGAGGCGGTGGACAGGCGCAGGCGATAGCCGTCCTTGGTGACGTCGCCCCACACCAGCAGGTCGGCGCTCTCGGCGGCGACGGCGTGGCGGGTGTTGGTGACGACCGCCGCCATCTGCGCCGGGTCGTCCATCACGTCCAACTGGAACGGGCGGGGCAGCGGCTTGATGCGCAGCGCGCTCTTGCCTTCCAGCAGCTTGTACAGGGCCTGCGACGCGGCACCGTCGGCGGAATCGCCGTTCATGGCGGCGACCAGAACGGTGAACAGCGCCGAATCGGCGGCGGGCGGCGGTGTCGGCTGTTGCGGCTGGGGCTCGGGCGGCGGCTTGGGTTGCAGCATCTTGGCGATGGCGTCCAGCAGACGCGCCAGACCGCCGGGCGCCGCCGCCTGTTGCGGCTGCGGCGCGTCCTCGACCACGGGTTCGGGCAGGGATTCGCCCACCCGGCGCCGTGACGGCAGGGTCAGGTTCGGGCGCTCCAGCGGGCGCCGCAACCGTTCGCGTGGGTCTTCCGGGTTGCTCATCGTGTCGCCAGGACCAAGGTGACTCTCTTTCTAGACCACACTTGCGCGGGCAACAAGCTTACCCGCCGATCAGCGCCAGCCATTCTTCCTCGCTCAGCACGGTGACGCCGTGCTTTTGCGCGTCCGCCAGCTTGGACCCGGCACCGGGACCGGCGACCACGTAATCGGTTTTCTTCGACACGCTGCCCACCACCTTGGCGCCCAGCGCCTCGGCGCGGGCCTTGGCCTCGGCGCGGGTCATGGCGGTCAGCTCGCCGGTGAACACCACCGCCTTGCCGCTGACCGGGCTGTCGGTGACGCTGATCTGCTGGGCGTCCTGGATGTCCACCTGGGCGGCCAGATCGTCCAGGGCCTCCAGATTGTGACTCTCGTCGAAGAACGCCAGGATGTCGGTGGCGACCGCCGGGCCGATGTCCTCGATGCTGATCAAATCGTGATAGGCTTCGTTCTCGCGCGGGATGGCGTCCAGCATGGCCTGGCGCCATGCGGCGAAGCTGCCGTAATGGCGGGCCAGCCGCTTGGCCGTGGCCTCGCCCACCTGACGGATGCCCAGCGCGAAGATGAAACGCTCCAGGGCGATGGCCCGCCGCGCCTCGATGGCGGCGAACAGCTTGGTGACTTTCTTCTCGCCCCAGCCCTTGAAGTTTTGCAGCCGTTGCAGCCCCTGGCTGTTGCGCACCGCCAGCCGGAAGATGTCGGCGGGCTTGGCGATCCAGCCGCCATCCACCAGGAATTCGATGTTTTCGTCGCCCAATCCCTCGATGTCCAGGGCGTTGCGGCTGACGAAATGGCGCAGCCGCTCCTTGACCTGGGCACCGCAGGACAGGCCGCCGGTGCAACGGCGGATGGCCTCGTCGGCGCCGCGCACGGCGTGGCTGCCGCAAATCGGGCAGGTTTCGGGGAAGACGAAGGGCAGGGCGCTTTCCGGCCGTTTGTCCAGCACCGGGCCGACCACCTGCGGGATGACGTCGCCCGCCCGCTGGATGATCACCGTGTCGCCCTCGCGCACGTCCTTGCGGGCGATTTCGTCTTCGTTGTGCAGGGTGGCGCGCGACACCACCACGCCGCCCACATTGACCGGCACCAGATGGGCCACCGGGGTCAGGGCGCCGGTGCGACCCACCTGGATCTCGATGCGCTCCAGCACGGTGGTGGCCTGCTCGGCGGGGAATTTGTGGGCGATGGCCCAGCGCGGCGAGCGGCTGACGAAGCCCAACCGCTGTTGCCAGTCGAAGCGGTCCACCTTGTAGACGATGCCGTCGATGTCATAGGGCAGGGCGGCGCGCTCGGCGCCCATGCGGCGATAGAAGTCCAGCGCCGCCTCGGCGCCGTCGCAGCGCGTGGCCAGCGGATTGGTGGGAAAGCCCCAGGCGGTGAGTTTTTCCAGGAAATGCCAGTGGCTGTCGGCGATGCCGTCCGACGCATCGCCCAGGGCATAGGTGAACAGGCTGAGCGGCCGCGACGCCGTCACCTTGGAATCCAACTGGCGCAGCGATCCGGCGGCGGCGTTGCGCGGATTGGCGAACAGCTTTTCCCCCGCCGCTTCCTGCCGCTGGTTCAGCGCCAGGAAATCGGCCTTGGTCATATAGACCTCGCCGCGCACCTCCAGCACCGCCGGGGCGTTCTCGACGAAGCGGGGCAGCGAGGGCAGGGTCAGAAGGTTGGCGGTGACGTCCTCGCCCTCGGCGCCGTCGCCGCGGGTGGCGGCCTGGACGAAGCGGCCCCGTTCATAGCGCAGGCTGATGGACAGGCCATCGATCTTGGGCTCGGCCACCAGGGCGACGGGTTCGTCCGGCGCCAGCGCCAGGAAACGGCGGATGCGGCCCTCGAACTCGCGCACGTCGTCGTCGGCGAAGGCGTTGTCCAGCGACAACATGGGTATCGCGTGCCGCACCTTGCCGAAGCCCTCGGCCACCGCCGCGCCGATTCGGGCGGTGGGGCTGCCGACGGCCAGTTCGGGATAGGCTTCCTCGATCGCCACCAGCCGCTTCTTGGCGGCATCGTAGGTGGCATCATCGACTTCGGGGGCATCCTCGGTGTGGTACAGGCGGTCCCAGCGGGCGACCTGTTCGGCCAGCCGGGCGTGTTCGATGCGGGCTTCCAGCGGAGACGGAATGACGGTGGTCTTGGTCATTCCCCCTATATAGACGGTGGCGCCGCCTTTGCCTACGGGGGCTGTGCGTCAGGCGATGGACAGGCCCGGCTCGGCGGTGCCCGCCAGCTTGACGTGTTCGGTGAAGTACTTGATGCGCTTGGCGGCGTCCACCGTCGGCTGGGCGAAGAAATAGCCCTGGGCATAGTCGATGTTGACGTCGCGCAGGATCTGCACCATGCCGGTGTCCTCGACGCATTCGCCGACCGTGACGATGCCCAGATCGTGGCACAGCGTGGTGATGGCCTTGAGCACCGAACGGCCGCGCGGGTCGCGGGCGTCCTGGACGATGGAGGAATCGATCTTGACGAAATCCACCGGCAGGAAGCGCAGCAGGTCGAAGGCCGAACCGCCCGAGCCGAAATCGTCCAGCGAGATGCGGGCGCCCAGGCGGCGGATGCGGCTGAGCAGGCGCTTGGCTTCGTCCAGATTGTAAATCTCGGTGGCGTCGGTGACCTCGATCACCAGACGGCCCAGCACCTGGCGGTTCTGCTCCAGCACCTTGAACAGCGATTGGTAAAAGGCCGGGTTGCCGAGCGAATGGCCCGACACGTTGACGGCGATGGTAGCCAGCGACGATACCTCGCCCGGCGTGCGCAGCAATTGCAGCGCCTTGCTGACGGCGATGACGTCGAATTCGCCGATCAGGCCCACTTCGGTGGCGAAGGGGATGATCTGGTTGGGGATGAAGAAGCCACCATTGTGGACGATGCGGCTGAACACCTCGTACTTCAACACCGCGCCGGTGCGCAAATTGACCACCGGCTGATAGAGGAAGCGCAGCTTTTCGCCGCCGCGCACCATGGCGCGGAAATTCTTGACCCGCAGCAGGGTGTCCTGCACCGCCAGCTTGGCGCCCTCGGCCAGCGATTTCATGGCGAATTGCGCGCTGTCGCGCACGAAGCCGTTGACGATGTAGGTCATGGCCTTGGTGATGTCGTCGTCGGACAGGGTGCTGTCGTCCATGTCCAGCGTCGCCGAATGCATCTTCATGGCCGATCCGGCGCCGACCTTGCCGGTGAAGCGCTCGGCCAGGGCGTTCAGGCGCTGCTGCACCACCGTCGCCGAAACCTTGTCGTCATGCACCAGGCCGAAGGAATGGGTGTCCAGCGGCCCGGCCGAGGCGCCGCGCACCGAATATTCCTCAAGCGTGTCCATCACCGTGGACAGGAAGCTTTGGGTGGTTCCGGCCTCCATGCGGCTGAAATCGTTCTTGGAAAAATCCACCAGGGTCAGGGTGTAGTCCTTGCCCAGCCGGTTGCCTTCGTTCAGGCGCTGCTGCACCATGTCGATGAAGCGCGCCTTGTGGTCCACCGTGCCGGACATGCGATCGGGGTCGGCCGCCACCACCGGCGGGATGTGCGACAGCACCAGATGGTAGGAATTGGGGAATTGCGGCAGCCGGATTCCGGCCATGCGCAATTTCGTCACCGCGCCCGACGCGCCGACCATGGTGACGGCGGTGTGGTCCAGGCGGCCGGTGTTCTTCAGCTTCAGGATGGCGTCCTGGAACCGCTTCTTGTCCTTGCCGTGGATGAAGTCGTCCAGCCGCTTGGTGGTCAGGTCGGAATCGGAAATGCCGTACAGCGCCTCGCCCGCACCGGCGGAATAGGCGATGACGTCGTCGTCGCCCACCTCCAGCAGCAGATCAGCCCCGGCGAAGGCGAACGCGATGAAGCGGTCGCGCTGGGCCTTCAGCTTTTCGACAATGGAAGAATCCTCGCCGCCCATATCCCCTCCCCGAGACTTGGCGCCGATCGGACTTTAACAAAAAAGTAAACTGTGCGCAACAATTCCATATCGAAGGTATTGGTTGTGACTTCAACTTTGTTTCGCCACCCTGGATCACCCCAGTCTGGATTTTCCTCAGAAAAGATGCGGGCATCTTGCCCTGAAAGAACGCTCGCCCTAGAGTGCGCCTTCACCCGACCGTGAAGTGTCGGGGAAAGAACCAGGGAGGGAAACACCCATGCGGAACCTTGCGATCATGGGGGCGGCGGGTCTTGCCGTTCTGGGCGTCGCGTTGCAGTCCGGCGCCGCCTTGGCCGCCGACACCATCAAGATCGGCGCGTTCCTGTCCGTCACCGGTCCGGCCTCGTTCCTGGGCGAGCCGGAAAAGAAGACGCTGGAACGCCACGTCGAACGTCTGAACAAGGATGGCGGCATCGGCGGACGCAAGATCGAGCTGGTGGTCTATGACGACGGCGGCACCCCGGACAAGGCGGCGACCTTCGCCAAGCGCCTGATCCAGAACGACGGCGTCGACATCCTGATCGGCGGCACCACCACCGGCACCACCATGGCGGCCATCAAGGTGGTGGAACCGGCGGGCGTGCCGTTCATCTCGCTGGCGGGCGGCATCGACATCGTCGAGCCGGTGAAGAAATGGGTGTTCAAGACCCCGCACACCGACCGCATGGCGGCGGAAAAGGTCTTCGCCGACATGAAGAAGAAGGGCATCACCAAGATCGCCCTGGTGTCCGAGGATGCCGGTTTCGGCAAGTCCGGGCATGATCAGTCGGTCAAGGTGGCGGCCAATTTCGGCATCGAGATCGTCGCCGACGAGGTTTATTCGCCCAAGGACCCCGACGTCACCGCCCAGTTGACCAAGGCCAAGAACGCGCCGGGCGTGCAGGCCATCTTCAATTTCGGCTTCGGCCAGGGTCCGGCCATCGTCACCAAGAATTACAAGCAATTGGGCATCGCCCTGCCGTTGTGGCAGTCGCACGGCGTGGCGTCGAAGGAATACATCCGTCTGGCCGGCGCCGCCGCCGAGGGTGTGCGCCTGCCCGCCGCCGGTCTGGTGGTGGCCGACCAATTGCCCGCCACCGATCCGCAAAAGCCGGTGGTGACGGCTTTCAAGCAGGATTACGAGGCCGCGTTCAAGTCCGAGGTGTCCACCTTCGCCGGGCACGCCTATGACGGCCTGCAACTGGCCGCCGCCGCCGTACTGCGCGCCGGGTCCGCCGACAAGGCCAAGGTGCGCGACGAACTGGAAAAGACCTCTGGCTACGTCGGCACCGGCGGCGTGGTGTCCATGTCGGCCACCGACCACATGGGCCTCAGCCCCTCGGCCTTCCACATGGTGGAAATCCGCAAGGGCGACTGGGTGCTGGCCGATTGAAAGGTCTGCGTGGCGGTCCCGTCATGGCCGGGCTTGACCCGGCCATCCACGGAGTGCCGCCGGAAAGACGTGGATGCGCGGGTCAAGCCCGCGCATGACGGGGCGGAGAGGGGGCGCACGCCTGGGGGCGGCGCGTGAAGAGGGCTAAATGTTCGCGGAATTCCTGCAATACCTGTTTTCCGGCCTGACCTCGGGGGCGATCTATGCCCTGGCCGGATTGGGCTTCGCCATCATCTATAATTCCAGCCACGTGATCAATTTCGCCCAGGGCGAATTCATCATGATCGGCGGCATGGCCACCGCGTCGCTGGTGGCGGGCGGCATGCCGCTGCCGCTGGCCGCCATCCTGGCGGTGGTGGCGACCATGGCGGTGGGCGTGGCGCTGGAGAAATTCGCGGTGGAACCGGCGCGCAACGCCGACGTCACCGCCATCATCATCATCACCATCGGCGCCTCGATCTTCCTGCGCGGCGCGGCGCAGGTGTTGTGGGACAAGGAATTCCATGCGCTGCCCGCCTTTTCCGGCGATACGCCGCTGCGGGTGGCGGGGGCGACGCTGATGCCGCAAAGCCTGTGGGTGGTGGGCGTCGCCATGGCGGTGATCGTGGCGCTGTGGTGGTTCTTCAACCGCACCCTGTTCGGCAAGGCCATGCTGGCGACCTCGCACAACCGGCTGGCGGCGCGGCTGATGGGCATTCCGGTCAAGACGGTGCTGATGGCGTCCTTCGCCCTGTCGGCGCTGTTGGGCGCGGTGGGCGGCATCGTCGTCACCCCCATCACCTTCACCAATTACGAGGCGGGCATCATGCTGGGGCTCAAGGGCTTCGCGGCGGCGGTGCTGGGCGGCCTGGGCTCGGGCGGGGGCGCCATCGTCGGCGGCCTGCTGGTGGGCGTGGCCGAGGCGCTGGCCTCGGGCTATCTGTCCTCGGCCTACAAGGACGCCATCGCTTTCGTCATCATTCTTCTGGTGCTGTTCTTCATGCCCAGCGGCCTGCTGGGCAAGAAGGGCACCGACCGGGTCTGACGCCATCATGTGGAAATCCCCCCGAACCGGCGGCCTTGCCCTGCTGGCCCTGTTGGCGGCGCTGGCGCCGTTGACCTTTCCCAACGCCTATTTCTACGACGTGGCGGTCAACGCGCTGTTCAACGCCGTGGTCTGCGTCGGCCTCAACCTGCTGATCGGCTATGGCGGCCAGATCAGCCTGGGCCATGCCGGGTTCTTCGCCCTGGGCGCCTATGGCTCGGCCATCCTGACCAGCCGCTGGGGCGTGCCGCCGCTGGCGGCGCTGCTGGTCACGGCCGCCGGGGTCGGGGTGCTGGCCTTCGCGGTGGGACGGCCGATCCTCAAGCTCAAGGGCCATTACCTGGCCATGGCGACGCTGGGCATCGGCATCATCATCCATATCGTGCTGAAGACCGAATCCGCCGTTACCGGCGGTCCCGACGGCATGGGCGTCGATGCCTTCACCATCGCCGGTCTGGCGGTGGCGGGCGACAAGGCGTGGTACTGGCTGGGGGCGGCGCTGCTGGTGCTGGCGGTGTGGCTGGCGCTCAATCTGGTGGATTCGCCGGTGGGCCGCGCCCTGCGCGCCGTGCACGGTTCCGAGATCGGCGCCGAGGTGGTCGGCGTGGACACCGCCCGCTACAAGGTTCTGGTGTTCGTGGTGTCGGCGGTGTTCGCCAGCGTGGTCGGTTCGCTGTTCGCGCACAAGAACGGCTTCATCACCCCGGATATCGGCAGCTTCTTCCGCTCGGTCGAGCTTGTCACCATGGTGGTGCTGGGCGGCATGGCCTCGACCTTCGGGGCGGTGATCGGCGCGGTGCTGCTGACCCTGCTGCCGCAATTCCTGGCGTCGTTCGAGGATTACGAGGCCATGGTGCTGGGCGGCATCATGATGGGGACCATGATCTTCATGCCCAAGGGCCTGCTGCCGTCGCTGCGGCTGTTGTGGAGCAAGCGGAGGGGCGCGCCGTGAGCCTGCTGACCGTCACCGGGCTGAGCAAGGAATTCGGCGGCATCCATGCCGTCGAGGATCTGTCCTTCGCCATCAATCCCGGCACCATCCATTCCATCATCGGCCCCAACGGCGCGGGCAAGACCACGCTGTTCAATCTGATCACCGGCGTTTACACCCCGACCCGGGGCGGCATCCGCCTGGAAGAGCGCGAGATCGCCGGGCGCCGCCCCAGCGAACTGGCGGCCCTGGGCATGAGCCGCACCTTCCAGAACCTTCAGGTGTTCTTCAACATGACGGCCATCGAGAACGTCATGGTCGGCGCGCACCTGCATCTGGGGCGCGGCTTCCTGGCGTCGCTGCTGCGGTTGCCGTCGGTGGCGCGCAGCGACCGCGCGTGCCGGGCGCGGGCGGTGGAATTGCTGGAATTCGTCGGGCTGGGCCGCTATGTCCACGCCGATGCCGCGTCCATGCCCTATGGCGCGCTGAAGCGGCTGGAAATCGCCCGCGCCCTGGCGGCGCGGCCGCGCCTGCTGCTGCTGGACGAACCGGCGGCGGGGCTGAACGCCACCGAAAGCCGCGAGATCGACGACGTCATCAAGAAGGTGGCGGCGACCGGAATCACCGTGGTCCTGGTCGAACACGACATGAAGATGGTGATGGGCATTTCCGACCACATCCTGGTGCTGAATTACGGCCGCAAGCTGGCCGAGGGCACCCCCGCCGAAATCCGCGCCAATTCCGACGTGGTCGCCGCCTATCTGGGAGCGAACGGCTGATGCTGCTGGAAATCAACGACGTCTCCAGCCATTACGGCCGCATCCTGGCGCTGAAGGGCATCGACCTGAAAGTGGCCGAGGGGGAACTGGTGGCCCTGGTCGGCGCCAACGGCGCGGGCAAGACCACTTTGTTGCGCTGTCTGTCGGGCGTGCAGCCGCTGTCGGGCGGCGCCATCCGCTTCGATGGCGCCGACATCACCCGCCTGTCGGCGGAACGCCGGGTCGGGGCGGGCATCGCCCAGGTGCCCGAGGGACGCCAGGTGTTCGGCCCGCTGTCGGTCGAGGACAATCTGCGCCTGGGCGCCTTCCGCCGCCGGGGCCAGGACGTGGCCGCCGACCTGGAACGCATGTATGCCCTGTTCCCCATCCTGCGCGACAAGCGGCTGCTGCCCGCCGGAACCCTGTCGGGCGGCCAGCAGCAGATGCTGGTCATCGCCCGCGCCCTGATGAGCCATCCGCGCCTGCTGCTGCTGGACGAACCCTCCATGGGGCTGGCGCCGCTGCTGGTGGCGGAAATCTTCCGGGCGGTGCAGGACCTCAAGCGCCAGGGCACCACCATCTTCCTGGTGGAGCAGAACGCCACCGCTGCCCTGGCCATCGCCGATCGTGGCTATGTGCTGGAAACCGGCGCGGTGGTCATGCAGGGCACCGGCACCGAACTTCTGGCCGACGAACGGGTCAAGGCGGCCTATCTGGGGGTGTGATCCTTTCCGCACAAGGTCGTGGCGGCGGCTTGCGCTTCATGCTTGAATGCAAGGGCTATGGCTGTCGCCGGGGGCGTGATGAAGACCTGTGTGGCCGTGCGCCATGTGGCGTTCGAGGATTTGGACCTGCTGGAGGGCGTGCTGTCGGCACGCGGCTTCGCCACACGCTATGCCGAGGCCCCCACCGACGATTTGACGGACATCGGCGATCCCGATCTGCTGGTGGTTCTGGGCGGCCCGCTGGGCGCCTATGACGAAGGCCCGTTTCCCTTTCTGTTGCCCGAGATGAAGCTGGTGGAGCGCCGCCTGCGCGCCGATCGTCCGACCTTGGGCCTGTGTCTGGGGGCGCAGATCATGGCCCGCGTGCTGGGCGCCCGCGTCTATGCCAATCCCAACGGCAAGGAAATCGGCTGGTCGGCGCTGTCGCTGACCGAGGCCGGGGCCGATTCCGTGCTGGCCGGATTGGGCGAGGCCGAGGTGCTGCACTGGCACGGCGACACCTTCGATCTGCCGCACGGCGCCGACCATCTGGCCTCGACCCCCATGACCCCCAACCAGGCCTTCGCCTGGGGCCAGCGCGCCCTGGCCCTGCAATTCCATGCCGAGGTCACGGCGCGCGGCCTGGAACGCTGGTATGTGGGCCATGTGGGCGAGATCGCCGCCACCCCGGGCATCGACGTTCCCACCCTGCGCGCCGAGGCCGCCCGCCACGCGCCGCTGATCGAGACGCGCGGCCGCGCCGTGTTGGGCCGTTGGCTGGATCAGGTCTGCGCATAGCTGTTCAGGCCCGAAGATCGCATGTATAGTACCCCATGGCCGCATGGGGCATCCCCGCAAACCGCAGAACGAAAGAAAGCGGACGTGGAGCAGAAGCTGAGAGAGGAAGACGTCGCCCGGTTGCTCGCCAATCCGTCGGCGGACACCAGGGCGGAGATCGCCGTCAAGATCGCCGGGCAGCACCCGGCGCTGAGCTCCGAGCAGCGCAAGCTGGCCGAGGACATTTTCCGCCTCATGGTCAAGGACGCGGAAGTGCGCGTCCGCGAGGCGCTGTCCAAGCAGCTCAAGGAAAACCCCATGGTTCCCCACGACGTGGCGCTGACGCTGGCGCGCGACGTGGACGCCGTGGCGTTGCCCATGCTTCAGTTCTCCGAGGTGCTGACCGACGACGACCTGATCGAGATCGTCAAGGCCCAATCGACGGAAAAGCAGGTGGCGGTGGCCAGCCGCGCCCACGTCTCGGCCGATCTGGCCGACGCCCTGGTGGACAGCCACAACGAAACCGTGGTCGCCACCCTGGTGTCCAACGAAGGCGCCGAACTGACCGAAGCCGCGTTGCAGAAGGTGGTGGACGAGTTCGGCGATTCCGACGTGGTCGGCAAGCCGCTGGTGGAACGCGCCACCCTGCCTGTCACCGTCGCCGAACGGCTGATGACCAAGGTGTCGGAAAACCTGCGCGCCGCCCTGGCCGCCCGCCAGGATCTGTCGCCGGAAACCGTCGCCAACCTGCTGATCCAGGCGCGCGAACTGGCGGTGCTGGGCCTGACCGACAGCGACGCCGACGTGGCCAAGCTGGTCGACCACCTGTACCGCAACAACCGCCTGACGCCGTCCATCATCCTGCGCGCGGTGTGCATGGGCGACATGACCTTCTTCGAATGGGCGCTGGCCAAGCTGGCGCGCATCAAGCTGGAAAACGCCCGCACCCTGATCCACGACGCGGGCAAGCGCGGCTTCGAGGCGCTGTTCGACAAGGCGGGGCTGCCCAAGGCGTTCTTCGCCGCCATGCGCGCCGCCATCGACGTGTCCTATGAAATGGAATACGACGGCGGCCCCAACGACCGCGAACGTTTCTCGCGCCGCATGATCGAACGCATCCTGACCCAGTACGGCGATCTGGGCGTCGAATTCGAAACCGACGACCTGGAATACCTGCTGGCCAAGATGAACCAGCTTCCGGCCACCATGCTGAATGAATAATCCGCCTTCCGCGGCGGTCTTTAAGTAATCCGCCTTCGGCGGCGGTCTTTAAGTAATCCGCCTCCGGCGGAATAGGGGAATGGGATCAGGAATGTCCGACAAGGGCAAGCCCGCCGCGAAGCCGGCGGACAAGGACGCGCAGAACCGCAAGGAAATCATCCGCACCATCAAAGGCCCGGTGACGGAGCGGGTGCTGGAGCTGATTCCGGCGCTCAAATCCTATGACGACCCTTATGGCACGGTCATGGCCACGCCCGATTTGCTGTCGGCCTGTCTGCAACTGGTGACGACCCGGCGCGAGAAGTTCCATGACCTGCTGGTGGACGTGGACGGCAATACCGTCACCGTCGATGACGTTCCCCTGCGCTGCGAACGCACCTTGAACCAGATCGTCGGCATGGTGGTGCGTTCGGGCGCCAAGGCTTATGCCGATCATCGCTGGGGCACCGCCCAGAAGCCGCCGGGCAAGGTGGTGCTGACCCCGCAGGCCAAATCGCTGCTGGACAAGCTGGCCGATCTGGTCAAGGGCAAGTGGAGCGAGGCCGAGGTGCCCAAGCCGGTCGCCACCCAGGGCGACAAGTTCTATGCCGCCATCAAGGATCACCTGGATTACGACTGGCAGGTGCCGCTGATTCCGTATTTCGCGGAAATTCCCATCAAGCTGATCAACGAACTGGGCAAGGGCGTCACCACCCTGCGCACGCCCGAGGGCATCATGGCGCTGGCCGATATCGGCCGCCATTCCATGGAACAGGCGCGCAAGATCCTGTCGGACGAGATGATGCGCGAGATGCTGGACACCCAGCCGCTGGCCGCCAAGGGCGTCGCCTTTCTGGGCAAGGAACGCTACGAGTTCCTGCACGGCGCCGTCTACGAGAAGATGGGCGAGAAGTTCTGGGAAATGTGCGTGGATTGCGACCGCCTGGAGGCCATGGAGGTCCAGAACGCCAAGGATCTGGAGAACATGGCCGATTGGTTGCACCTGATCTCGGGTGAAACCATCAACCAGATCGTGCATTACCTGCAATTCAACCAGATCCCCATTTTCCTGGGTGTCGCCCTGGAACGTCTGGGCGAGGACAAATTCACCGAGATCTTCGGGCCGCCCGGCAACAAGAAGCTGATCAAGATGTTCTGCGAGAAGACCCAGCGCACGCCGCTGGACCCGTCCGACCCGCACGAAGACCTGAAACGCCGCCTGCCCGACGTGTTCGGCGCCTATCTGCGCTCGCCCGTCGATTTCGAAAAGGGATTGTAAAAAGGTTCATCGCGGAATCGTGGGGACGTGCTCGTCCTGCCCGGACCAAGTCCACTTGTGTCCGGTTTAGGTTTTCGCGGAGAGTGCCTGGGCGGGAATGCTGCGCCAACAGACACGGATTGCACCGATGCCCGCTGGCGCGGGCCACGGACGATTGTCGCGGCGGCGTGCACACAGCTATTTGATTTATAATCAAAATCGTCGCCCTGGACGCGCTTGCGCGATCCGGGGTCCATGGTGGTGCACCAACCATGGATTCCCGCTTGCGCGGGAATGACGCAGTGATCTATGTCCATCCGTGGCCGCGACGCGGCATCCGTGCCTCTTGGCAGGACGGAGGCCGTCACCCCCAGGCCGGCTGGGCACATCCGCCGCAATACAGAATTTTAAACCGGACACCAGTGGATCGAGTCCGGCCATGACGGAATCCGTTGCGGGGGCAAGACCCCCGCAATGCCGTGCAGAACCCAAAAAAAACCGCGCCTCCTGGCGGGGGCGCGGTTTTCATCCGACGGCGTTTAAGCGCCGAAAGATCAGCCCTGACGGGCCTTGAAGCGGGGGTTCGTCTTGTTGATGACGTAAACCCGACCCTTGCGACGAACGATACGGCAGTTCTTGTCGCGCAGCTTGGCCGACTTCAGCGAATTGCGAATCTTCATGGTCCACTATCCCTATGCGCTAGGTCGCCTGAGGCTTCCCGATATAACTAATCCGGGGTGCGCGACCGGAGGCGGGGAAAATACGCAAACCCCATATATGAGTCAACACTTCATGACTCTTTTTTTGGGGTTTCTTCACAAGCCCTTGGGGCTGCGTGCGCGTCCGGCCCCTGTTATATTGCCTTTCATGTTGAAATTCATCCCCCTTGATCAGCCCGAGCCGTCGCCGTTCGAAACCATCGCCGGGCGCGACGATGCCGACACCCTGTTGATCTGCGACCATGCCTCGCCGCTGATTCCGGCATCCCTGGCGGAACTGGGGCTGGCGGCGGGCGACCGTTATGCCCATGTGGCGTGGGACATCGGCGCGGCGGCGGTGACGCGCGGGCTGGCGCGGCGGCTGGGCTGCCCGGCGGTGCTGGCTGGTATCAGCCGTCTGGTGATCGATTGCAACCGCCAGCCGGGCGACCCCAGTTCGATCCCGGCCAATTCCTGCGGCGTGCCGGTGCCGGGCAACAACGATCTGTCCGAGGCCGAGGCCGATGGCCGCGCCCAGCGCTGGTTCTGGCCCTATCATCAGGAAATCGGCACCGTGCTGGCCCATCTGTTCCGGCGCGGCACCGTGCCCGCCATGGTGTCGGTGCACAGTTTCACCCCGTGCATCGGCAATGGTGCTCCGGCGCGCCCCTGGCATGTGGGCGTGCTGTCCAACCGCGACACGCGCATGGCGGTGCCGGTGCTGGCGGCGTTGCGGGCCTTCCCCGATCTGGTGGTGGGCGACAACGAGCCCTATTCGGCGCGCGAGATCAACTTCACCCTGGACACCCATGCCGGGGCCGCCGGTCTGCCCCATGTGTCGTTCGAGATCCGCCAGGATCTGGTGGCCGACGCGGCGGGGTGCGAGCGTTGGGCCGATCTGCTGGCCCAGGTGTTGCGGCCGGTTCTGGCCAATCGCGCGTTGCGGCGGGTCCAGGTGTTCTGAGCAGACTTGAATTAGTTAAATGAAATACCTATTTTCCCGGGCGCGAGACGACGCGGCGCGTTCGGCAGATAAGGTGCGTCCTCTCGCGCGGTTCACAGCAACGAGAGGCAACATGGCTTCCAAACCCTTGGGCTCCGGCGGCTGGAAGGATACCGTGGTCGGTATCGGCTTCCTGTGCGTGGTCGGCTTCGTCTTCACCGGCATCGTCGCCACCGTTTCCGGCATGATCGTCGGGCATTGATCCTTTCGGGTCCACGAGCGCCCCCGTGGACCCGAAAGGTCATCACAACTGCAATTGCCGCTGGTGCAATTGGATATTGATGTCCAGTTCCTTGACCACCTGATCCAAGGTGGTGATGCCGCGTTCCTCCAGCATCTCGATCTGGCGTAGCAGCACGGCGGCGGTGACGATGGCGTCGCCCAGCGCGGTGTGGCGGTCGGTGATCTCGATGCCGAAGCGTTCGCAAATGTCGTCCAGGGAATGCCCGGCGTCGGCGCCGTCCAGATAGCTGGACAGCATCATGGTATCCAGCACCGGATTGTCGAAGCGCACGCCGTATTCCCGTTCCCGCATGCGCAGGAATTTCAGGTCGAAGGCGGCGTTGTGCGCCACCAGCACCGAATCCGAGGCATAAGCCTTGAACTGCGGCAGCACCACCCCCAGCGGCGGCTTGTCGCGGGCCATGTCGTCGGTGATGCCGTGGAAGCGGATGCTTTCCGGCGGGATGGGGCGGCCGGGATTGACGATACGGTTGAAGCTTTCGCCCGACAGGATGCGGCCGTTGACCACGCGCACGCCGCCGATCTGCACGATCTGGTCGCCCTGGCTGGGGGCCAGGCCGGTGGTTTCGGTGTCGAACACCACGAAGGTCAGCGAGCGCAGCGGCTGCTTGCCGCGTTCGCCGATGTCGCGGGTGTTGTCCAGCAGCCCCAGATCATAGAATTCCGGCCGGGTCGGCAGGGTGTTGGGCCGGGCCTGGACGTGGCTTTCCACGCCCTTGTTCATGGGCAGGCCCAGCCACGACCGGCCCGAGCGGTGTTCCTGGCGGATGCCGTCGCCCGCATGGTGCACCAGCACGTCGCGCACGGTCATGCCGCCCAGCGTGGGCAGCTTGTTGGACAGCCAGCCCTCCAGCGCCGGTTTGGCGGCGGTGGCGCCCGCCCAGCCCACTTCCAGCCAGCATTCGTCGTCGGTGGCCTCGGCGGCCAGATCGATCTCGGACAGGCCGAAGCGTTCGGAAATCTGGCGGATCAGCGCCTCGACCGCCAGGGCCAGCGAATGGGAATCGGCGTGCAGCCACACCGGCAGGCCGGTGACGGTGACTTTCAACTCCTCGCCCTCGAAGCGGCGGGCGACCAGGCCGAAGAAATCGCCGGAATGCACGTCGGTGGTCGGCCACCATTCGGCCAGGGCGCGCTGATAGCCGGTGGTGACGCGCTTGACCGCCTTTTCGATCTGCTCGGCCTCGTGCGCCACCATGGCCGGGTTGTCGGCGCCGACGCGCAGGCGCAGCAGCGGCTGTTCCAATTCCTCGGCCACGGCGCGCAGCAGGGCGTCGCGGCGGCCCAGCGCCGCGATCTGCGGTCCGGCGTCCACCAGCGTCACCACATAGCCGGTGGCTTCGTCCTCGGCGCCTTTGATCAGGGTCATGCGCGCCTGCAACAGCATGTGGCCGTCCACGGTGCCCGCCAGGAACGGCGTGCCGCGCCCGGCCAGTTCGGCGCGGTGGGTCAGCATTTCCAGCATGTGCACCACCGGGTCGCGCGCCACCGTTTCGAACAGCGAGCGGCCCAGGCCCAACTGCCCGGTTTCGGACAGCATGTCCATGGCCACCGAATTGTACAGCACCACCTGATGGCGCAGGTTGCACACCACCACGCCTTCGTGCAGATCGTTGAGGATGGCGGCCAGCCGGGCGGCGGTTTCCTCGGATTTTCGGGTGGCGCCCGCCAGACCGTCGGCCAGTTCCTTGCGCAGGGCGGTGATGCGGCCGGTCAGGCCGTTCACCGCCTCGGGCAGCGGCGTCAGCATGGGATAGCGCGCGGGATCGACGGCGTCGCGGCTGCTGCCATGGGCGATGGCGCGGGTTTCGGCGGCCATGCGCTTGATCTGGCGCATCACCAGGAAATCCACGATCTTCCACGCCAGGGCGAACATGGCGGCGGCCCCGGCCAGGGCGACCATGGCCAGGGCGTTCATCTTGTCCCTGTCGACTCCCCCTTCCGACAGGGAATACGCGGCGCCGATGATGATTGCGACATTCGCGATAAAAACGGCCAACAGCCAGGGGAATGGCCCCCGCCAAGTGTTCGGCACGGATCGTCTCCTCGGACCTGTTTCTTATGTTTGTTATGGTTCTTATGTTTTTTCTTTTGTTTTAGCACGTCCTTGGCGGACGGCAACCATGGGGTCGCGCCGCCGGCAACCTTGGCGGACGCAATCCCATGGATTTTTCATATTGCATGAACGCCGCGCCCACGCACAAGGGGCGGCGTGTCACGCCTCCAGGTGGCAGGCGCTGGCCACCAGGCGCAGCGTGGCGTGGACCGAGGCGCCGCCGTAATAGCTGTCCAGCAGCAGCCGCGACTGCACGCCCAAACCCTTGCTGGTGCGGCCGTGGCGATCCATCAGGCGGGCATCCAGGTCGGCGACCCACAGGGTGAACCCGGAATCGAACAGCGGGTAAGACATCCTCTTCCTCCGGTTTCGGGCGCCGGAACGCGGCGCCCGGGGTAGTGAAGGGGATGCTATGCGGTTTTTTCGACTTCTAGTGGGCGTAAAGACGGCAATTTCGCGGCAACGCGCTGGACGGGGGGCGGCAAAGATGTTTCAATTCGTCACAAGTATCGAGGGCCTCCAATAAGAGGGGGAGGGGCTGCGTGTTTGCACGGTTTCTTGCCGCGACCATCGTCGTTCTGGGCTTGGCCTCGGGCGGCGCCTCGGCCGCCGAACTGGTCCGCGTCGGCGGCTACGATTTTCCACCCTTCGTCGAACTGGAAAACGGCGGCACCCCCCGCGGGCTGACCGCCGACCTGATCGACGCCTTGAACAAGGCACAGGACCAGTACGAATTCCGCTTCGTCCAGACCTCGGCGCGGCGCCGCTATGGCGATGTGGCGGCCGGGCTGTTCGACATGGTCTTTTTTGAAAGCCCGGAATGGGAATGGACCGCCAAGGGGGCGGCGGTGGATTTCTCCAACGTCTTCCTGCAAGGCGGCGAGGTCTATATCGCCCCGGCCAAGCCCGGGCGCGGCCAGGAATGGTTCGCCGACCTGCGTGGCAAACGGCTGGTGGGCATCCTGGGCTATCATTACGGCTTCGCCAATTTCGTCGCCGACCCCGAGGTGTTGACCAAGACCTGGGGCATGAAGCTGGTCAACAACCACCGCTCCAGCATCGAGATGGTGCTGGCCGACCGCATGGATGTGGGCGTCGTCACCGATTCCTATCTGTGGGCCTATCTGGCACGCAATCCCGGCGCGCAGGAGCGGCTGTTGATCTCGGACCGCTTCGACCAGCGTTATAACCATCGCGTATTGGTGCGGCGCGGCGGCGCCATCGACGTGGACAGCGTCAACCGTCTGCTGGCCGGGCTGGAAAAGGACGGCACCCTGGTGCGGCTGTGGAAGAACGCCGGGGTGGTGCGATAACTCTTTGACAGTCCTGTTAAATCTGACGGCGGCGCCTGGAGACGGGCGCCGCCTTCTGCTATGGGAGGGCGCCTTCACCGCCGATCCCGGAGCCCGGCCATGCACACCCATCTGGATACCCGCGACGACGTCGCCATCGTCACCCTGAGCGGGCGGCTGACCTTTGCCGAGAACGCCGCCTTCCGCCGCGTGGTCGAGGCGGTGGCGCAACAGACCTGCCGCGACGTGGTGCTGGACCTGTCGGGCCTGGACTTCCTGGATTCGGCGGGCATGGGCATGTTGCTGGTGGTGCGCGACCTGGTGGCCGGGCGCGGCGGCCGCGCCACCCTGCGCGGTGCCGACGGCCAGGTGGCGCGCATGCTGCTGCTGGCCAAGTTCGGCGATTTCTTCGCCCTGGATTTCGCGGTCGGCGGCGCGTCGTTCGCGGCGGGGCAAAGCGCACAGGTTTAACCGAAGAGTCCAGGGGGCGTCACATCTCTGTCATGGAAGGCCCCTATAGTCGGGCGCGACTTCTCGTCCCCTCCTGACGCAAGGCCCCCCAAGGTGAGAGACGACGCCACCACCGCCGACGAGGTGATCGCGCAAGCGGCCCGCCGGTCCATTTTCGCCATTCCCCCCCTCCGCCTGCCCGGTCTGGATCGTCTGCCTGGTCTGGATCGTCTGGCCGCCCTGTGGCGGCGCGGCGAGGTGCCGTTGCTGACCCATATGCCCATCGGCCAGCGTTTCGGCCTGCTGGTCGGTCTGGCACTGACCGGCGCCGTCAGTTTCGGCACCGCCTATTGGCTGGCGGAACGGCGCATCGATGCCATGCTGGTGACGCAGGACGGCTATCGTCGCCTCAACGATCTGGCGGGCGACGTGCGTGCCAAGGCCGCCGCCCTGCAAAACCACGAGGAACAGTTCCTGCGCGAGCGCGAGCCCGAGCGCGCCGTCGCCTTCCGCCAGGACGCCGCTTTCGTTTCCCGCAGCCTGGACGCCATGCGCGTCCACCCCCAGGCATCGGCCATGCTGCCGCAGGTGGCGGCGCTGACCCAGGGGTTCCAGGCGGTATCCGAACGCTTCGACAGCGTGGCGCGGCAGGCCGAGGTTCTGGGGCTCAGCGAGGCGCAGGGGCTGCGCGGGCGACTTGCCGCCTCGGTCAAGGCCATCGAGGACGAGTTGAAGATGTGGCCCAACGCCGGTCCGCTGCTGCCCGAGATGCTGAAGATGCGGCAGGCGGAAAAGAATTTCATGCTGTATGGCGGCGAAATTTACCTGAACCAGCACCGCCAGCACGCCAACCAGTTCGATTTCGCCCTGGACGCCTCGGGCCTGCCAAGCTCGACCCGCAACGATTTCCGCGAGTTGCTGGCCACCTACAGCGCCGACATGCAGGCTTATGCCGCGGGCACCATGGCCCTGGAGGCCGAGGTCGCCGCCCTGCGCCAGTTGTTCCAGACCATGCAGCCGGTTCTGAACCAGGCGTTTTCCATCGCGCGTGAGGGCATGACCGGCGCCATCCGCCAGCAAGAGGCGGTGCGCGCCGACACCTCGCGGCTGTTGGCCGGGTTCGGCGCCCTGGCGCTGCTGTCGTTCTTCGTCGCCGCCCTGGTGCTGGCCCGCTCGGTGACGCAGCCCATCCGTCTGATCGAGGACGCCATGGAGCGTCTGGCGGCGGGCGACCACGGCGTGGTGGTGCCGGGCATCGACCGCCGCGACGAGATCGGCGACATGGCCAAGGCGGTGGCGGTGTTCAAGGACAACGCCATCGCCATGGTGCGGCTGCAACAGGAACAGGACGCCATCCGCGCCGACGCCGAGGCCACCAGCCGCCAGCGCCTGCTGATGCTGGCCGACCAGTTCGAACTGGCGGTCAAGTCGGTGGCCGATCTGGTCAACCACAATGCCCAGGCCATCATGGACACCGCCGAAAGCATGGCGCGCCACGAAGGCAGCGGGCAGAACCGTTCGCTGTCGGTGGCCGAGGCCGCCGACCAGGCCCGCGCCACCGTGGCCGCCGTGGCCGAGGCGGCGGTGGAATTGTCGGCCAGCGTCGATGACATCGCCTTGCTGGTGCGCGACACCTCGCAGGTGGTGCGCCAGGCGGTGGCCGAACTGGACCGCACCAACACCCGCGTTCAGGGGTTGTCCGAGGTGGCGGGCAATATCGACCGCGTCGTCAACCTGATCGGCGACATCGCGGCGCGCACCAACATGCTGTCGCTGAACGCCACCATCGAGGCGCAGCGGGCGGGCGAGGCGGGCAAGGGCTTTGCCGTGGTGGCGGGCGAGGTCAAGCATCTGGCCCAGCAGACCAGCGATTCCACCCGCGAGATCGCCGAGCAGGTGGCCGCCATCCAATCGGCCACCGCCGAAACCGTCGCCGCCATCGGCGACGTGGGCGGCGCGGTGCGGCGCATGGACGAAATCGCCGGGCAGGTGGCGGCGGCGGTGGGCCGTCAGGCGGAAGTGACCGGCAAGATCGCCCGCTGCGTGGAACAGGTGCGGGTCGATACCGCCTGCGTCACCGACGGCGTGGTTTCCGTCACCCAATCGGCCGCCCGCTATTGCGGCGCCGCCGTGCGGGTGATGTGGGCCGCCGACGATCTGGCCGGACCGGCCGCCAATCTCAAGGACGAAGTGGACGGCTTCCTGCACACCATCCGGGCGTGAGGTCAGCTGGTGGTGGCCTGGCAGGCTGCGGAAAAACTCGGCTTTGACCGATCTTCGGGGGCTTTTGCCCCCGACCCCCCAATCGGGAGGCATAGCCTCATAGGCGCTAACCTAACAAGGGATTAAACCACAGAGACACAGAGGCACAGTGAGATTGGATCTGTGGCGAACGAAACACCTCAATTCTGGCGGGTATCTCTGTGCCTCTGTGTCTCTGTGGTGAATTCATTGTTCATCACGCGCTGCTAAGTTAGCGCCTATGAGGCTGCGCCTCAGGGCGGGTTCGGGCTGCGGCCCGACCGCGAAGCGGAGTTTTTCCGCAGTTCTATCCCAGTTCGAAGCGGTTGCGGCCGCCTTGCTTGGCGCGGTACAGGGCGGAATCGGCCCGGGCCAGCAGGGCATCGATGGATTCCGCCGGACCCAGGGCGGCACCGATGCTGATGGTGGCCGTCAGCGTGCCGTTCTCCAGCGTCACCACATGGTTCGCCACCGCCGCCCGTAACCGTTCCAGCAGGATGGGGGCGTCGGCGGGCGCCAGATCGGGGGTCAGCAGGCAGAATTCCTCGCCGCCGAAGCGGGCCAGAACGTCACCTTCGCGCAGGCGCGACGACAGGACCGCCGCCAGATCGCGCAGCACCATGTCGCCCGCATCGTGGCCGTGGGTGTCGTTGATGCGTTTGAACCAGTCCACGTCGATCATGACCACCGCCGGGCGGGCCGCCTGACGCAAGACCGATGCGGCCCGGGCGAAGAAGTGGCGGCGGTTGTACAGGCCGGTCAGGAAGTCGCGGATCGCCATGTCGCGCAATTGGGCGAAACTGTCCAGCATGTCCAGGTTCAGGGCGATGCGGCAATCCAGTTCCTCGCGCTCGAACGGCTTGGTCAGGAAATCCGAGGCGCCGCCCTTGAGGAAGCGCGCCGACAACGCGCCGCCATCATGGGGCGCGGCGCTGCCCGACAGGCCGATGATGGCCATTTCCTCGCGCGGGTGGTGGCGGCGCAACTCGCGGATCATCTCGATGCCGTCCATCACCGGCATGGCGTAATCGGTCAGCACCAGCCGGATGTCGGGGTGGCGGGCGGCCACCGCCAGCCCTTCGCGGCCATCGGCCGCCGTCAGGACGTGGAACCCCTGCAAGGTCAGCAGGGTGCACAGATGCTGGCGCATGGCCACGGAATCCTCGACCACCAGCGCCGTGACCGTGCGGTTGCGCAGGCAGCGGCGGACCAGGACGGTCAGCACCTCCAGGCAGGCCGGACTGTCCTTGGGCACGTAATCCGCCACCGGCAGTTCCAGCATGCGGGCGCGGGTGACATCGTCGTACAGTGCCGTCAGCACCACCGGGGCATGGCCGCGTTCGGCGAAAAACCGCACCACCTCGGCGTCGCTGCCGTCGGGCAGCGACAGGCCGGTGACGATTTGCACGTGGTCGGGCGTGACGCCGTGCAGCATCCGGGCGGCGGCGGCCAGACTGTCGGCGACCTGGACATCCACGCCCAGCGCCGTTTGCAGGGCATGGGCGGCCATGCGCGCGAAACTGCGGGAATCCTCGACGACAAGCAGGAATGGGTTGGTCTTCATGTATCGGGACTATAGCTTTATATCTTTAGTTTGTGACCTACCCACAGGTCATGAACACCGGGGCTTGCCGGTGTCGGGGCTGTGGGCCTAGGCTGCGGCATGAAGATTTTCGGCATCGCCGGTTGGAGCGGCAGCGGCAAGACCACCCTGATGCGGCGGCTGATCCCGGCGCTGGTCCGGCGCGGATTGCGGCTGGCCACCCTCAAGCACACCCATCACGACCCGGCCCTGGCCGATCCCGACAGCGCGGCGCTGCTGGCGGCCGGGGCCTGTCAGGTGATGACCGTCTCGCCCGAACGCTTCGTGCTGGTGCGGGTAGAGGAGGGGACCGATCTGCCCGCGCTGGCCGGGCGGGTGGATGGGGTCGATCTGTTGCTGGTCGAGGGTTTCAAATTCGCCGACCACGACAAGCTGGAGGTCCACGACCCCACCTTGAAAAAACCGCTTCTCGCGGCAGATCAACCTTCGGTAGTTGCTGTTGCGGCGGATATCGCGTGTGGAAACAAGGGCGTTCCTCAATTCCGCCGCGACGATGTCGAGAGCATGGCAACCTTCATCCAATCGCGCATTGGTTGTTGATGCCGGTGGCGGGCGGTGGTGGGAAAGCATGCCACCCGGCTGGAAAAATAGTGTATCGGCCTTGGCTGCCGTGGTGAAAGCTGTGCAGAGGACGGGAACTTCTTGTCAAACACAGATTTTCCTGTGCGGACTATCCTGGAACTTTGCTTTTTCTTCAGTTTCTGAAGATGTTCTCCTGAACATTCTCAGTCCATGTGATGTTTTTGTCGTATCGTGATCGGTTCTTTCGGCGTTATCAATCTTCATTCTTTGTGTCGAATTCTCCGTATATTTCGCAGTTTCAGAAAAATTCTTACAAAAAACCGGTTATTTTCAGCGTGTGGCGCCATATCCAATGTTGCGGGGGGATGGCGAGTGTGATTAAAGTGCCTGCGGGGGCAGAGGGAGACCATTGGTCCGTGTAACGGGGGTATGGGAATGAAGGTCCTGCTCGCCGATGACCACGCCCTGTTCCGCGAGGGCGTTCGGCTGGTACTCGAAAGCTTGGTCGACGGCCCGCTTGACGTGGTCGAGGCATCGGATTTCATCCAGGCATTGTCCGCCGCGCGCGGCGACGCAGCCTTGGATGTCGCCCTGGTCGATCTCAACATGCCCGGCATGGACGGATTTTCCGGCATCGAGGCGCTGAAACGGGCGTCGCCCAATCTGCATCTGGTGGTGGTTTCGGCCTCGGAACAGCCTTCGGACGTGCGGCGCGCCCTGGATTCCGGTGCCCATGGCTACATCTCGAAGGCGTCGTCCAGCGCTGCCATGCTGGATGCCATCCGGCTGGTGCTGACCGGCGAAACCTTCGTCAGTCCCGGGCTGGAAGTCCCCGAGGGCAGCGGCAGCGCACCCGGCGACGCCGACACCCTGCGGGCGGTGCTGACGCCGCGCCAGCGCGACGTGCTGGCCATGCTGCGCCAGGGCAAAAGCAACAAGGAAATCGCCCGCGACCTGGACTTGGCGGAAATCACCGTCAAGCTGCACGTCACCGCCATCTTGCGGGCCTTGGGCGTGGAAAACCGCACCCAGGCCGCCATCATGGCCGCCAAGATCGGGTTGTAACCCGCGCACCAAGCGACGTTTCGAAAAACCCCGCCGCCCCTGATCGGGCGGCGGGGTTTTTCGTGCGCTGACGCGGTGTTGGGGATTGCGGCGATTCCCTGACATCCCCCCGGGCGACGCCACCATCGCCATGACGCCTGCATTGTGGTAGGGAAGGTAAATACACACAAAGCGTGTGATTGGGTGTCGGCGCTGGGGGGATAAATGACCGTTCAACTGGGCAAGCTCGAGCACGTCGATCCGCGCAAGCTTTGGGAAAAGGAAGCGGGCGACTTCACCCCTTGGCTGGCCAATCATCTGGGCCTTCTGGGTGAGGCGCTGGGTCTGGATCTGGAACTGATCCAGACCGAGAAATCGGTGGGCGCCTTCTCCTGCGATATCCAGGCGCACGACACCGGCCGCGACCGACCGGTCATCATCGAGAACCAGCTCGAGCCGACCGACCATCGCCATCTCGGCCAGCTCATCACCTACGCCTCCGGCTTGGATGCCGCGGTCATCATCTGGATCAGTCCTGAGGTCCGGGAGGAACACCGCGAGGCCCTGGACTGGTTGAATCGGCACACCGACGAGCGCATCGAGTTCTTCGGCGTGGCCCTGGAGGCCATCCGCATCGACGATTCCAAACCTGCGGTACAATTCCGGTTGGTCGCCTTCCCCAACGCCTGGTCAAAGAAGGCGGTATCGGGCAGTGGCGGTGAAGTGTCGGAGAAGCGGCTGCGATACCAGCAATTCTATCAGCCCGTCCTGGACGAGTTGCGAGAGCGGCACAAATTCACCAATGCCCGCGCCGCCCAGCCGCAGAGCTGGTACGCCTTCTCAAGCGGCACGACCGGCATCACCTACAACGCGGCCTTCGCCAGCGGCGACCGGCTGCGCGCCGAGCTTTACATCGACGTCGGCGACGCCACGCGCAACAAAGCCATCTTCGATGCCCTGATCGCCAAGAAAGACGATATCGAGCAGCGGTTCGGCGTCGCGCTGGACTGGGAGCGTCTGGACCAGAAGCGCGCCTGCCGCATCTCGGTGGTGCGATTCGAAACCACCCTCGATGATGCTCTCGCCGATAGTACCATCCGGTCCTGGCTTATCGATGGTCTGCTGAAGATGAAGGCTGTGTTCGGCCCGTTGTTGAGGGGGGTGACGGCGTGAAACTCGAAACGTGGCCCGACTGGACCGAGTGGGCGCCCTTCACCGCCATCGGTTGGAAGAGCATCCCGACGGGGCCTGGCACGTACATGATCGGTGCCCACCGCGCGCTGCACCGTGCCGTCGGGGTCGATGAGCAGGGTATTCTGGACATCGGGCAGTCCAAATCCTTGCGGCGGCGCCTGCGGACATTCAGGCGGTGCGCGAGCACGGACGATGCAGCCGGTCACATGGCGGGTTGGCGCTTCCAGGAATACAGGATGGCGCGCCACTTCCCGCTGGATAAGCTGCACGTCTGCTGGCGCTCATTCGAAACGGCGGCCGAGGCCATCGTCGAGGAGGCCCGTCTCCTCGAGGAATATGTCCGCCAACACATGGAGTCGCCGCCGCTCAATTATGCGGCATCTTGGAGGCACCGCCGAACATGAACGGGCCGACGACTGACGGCGCCTGTCCGGGCTGATCCCTCTGGGCACGGTTTTGAATGCGGCATCGAAAAAGGGCGCCCCGCTTGCGCGGGACGCCCTTTTGTCGTGGGGAGTGTCGCCGCCGATTACAGCAGCTTGTTCCACCAGCCCTTGCGCGCCGGACGGGCCGGGGCGGGGGCTTCTTCTTCCTGGGCCGGAGCCGGGGGCTCGGCCGGGGCGGCTGCCGCCTCGGTCACGGCTTCCACCGGGGTTTCGGCTTCGGCCACCACCTCGCTGACCACCACATCGCTGATCACCGGCACCTCGGCTTCCGCCGGGGCGGTCTTCTTGGCGCGGGTCCGCTTGGGCTTGGTCTCGGCCTCGGCGGCGGCGTCACCCTCGATCGCCTCGGCCTTCTTGGCGCGGCTGCGGGGCTTGGGTTCGGCCTTGTCCTTGGCATCCGCCTTCTTGGCCTTGGGCTCGGCCTTTTCCGCCGGTTCGGCCTTCTTGGCGCGCGACCGCTTGGGCTTTTCCTCGGCGACGGGTTCGGCGTCCGGGGCTTCGCTGGCTTCGGCCGGGGTGGCCTCGGCTTCGGCCTTGCGCGGGGCGCGACGGCGGCGCGGCTTGTCCTCGGCCACCGCTTCGGCGGCTTCGGCCGGAGCCTCGGCCTTGCGGGCGGCCTCGGCTTCGGCGGCGGCTTCCGCCTGGGCGAACACGTCGGCCACGGCGTCGGGATTGGCGATCAGGTCGCCGCCGGGAACGGCGGGGCGCGGCGGGGCGACGGGGGCGTCGTTGTCGCCTTCGCCTTCGCTTTCACCTTCGCCGTCGTTCAGGGGCTCGCCATCCTCGCGGGTGCGGCGGCGGCGGCGGCCGCCGCGACGGCCACGGCGGCGCTTGCGGCGCTCGCCATCGCTTTCGCCATCCACATCGCCATCGGTTTCGCCGTTGGCGTCCTCGGCTTCGGTTTCACCTTCACCTTCAGCGTCGGTTTCTTCGCCTTCGGCGTCGTCACCACCGTCCTCGCCCTCGCCAGCGGCCAGGTCAAGCTGCGACGGCGCTTCGCCCGGGCGCCGCTTGCGGCGGCGGCGGCGGCGGCGCTTGCGGCCTTCGCCATTGTCGCCGTCGGTGCCGTTCTCGGCCTGGGCGCGCTCGTTCTCGCCCTCGGCCTCGCCTTCCTCGGCGCCGTCTTCCTCCTCGGCTTCGTCCTCGTCCTCGACCACGGTCAGGGGCGGCACGTCCAGGGTGATCGCCGGGCGGGTTTCCTCGGGGCGGTTCTCGGCCTTGATGCGCTCCATGCGCAGGTTCGGCGGGATCAGGCTGTCGTCACCGGCCAGGAAGACGCGGAAATCGTAGCGTTCCTCGATGGCGGCCAGGGCGTCGCGCTTCTGGTTCAGGATATACAGCGCGATCTGGCTGGGCACGTAGACCGTGACCTCGGCCGAGCGGCGGCGGATGCCTTCTTCCTCGATGGCGCGCAGCACATGCATGGCCGCCGATTCCACCGAACGCACCAGGCCGGTGCCCGCGCAATGGGGGCAGGGGCTGAAGGTGGTTTCCTGCAAGCTGGGGCGCAGGCGCTGACGCGACAGTTCCAGCAGGCCGAAGGCGCTGATCTTGCCCACCTGGATGCGGGCGCGGTCGTCCTTCAGCGCTTCCTTCAGCTTGCGTTCGACGGCGTGGTTGTTGCGGCTCTCCTCCATGTCGATGAAATCGATCACGATGAGGCCGGCAAGGTCACGCAGGCGCAACTGGCGGGCCACCTCCTCGGCGGCCTCCATGTTGGTCTTCAGCGCCGTCTCCTCGATATGGCGCTCCTTGGTGGCGCGGCCCGAATTGACGTCGATGGCGACCAGCGCCTCGGTCTGGTTGATGACGATGTAGCCGCCCGAACGCAACTGGACCACCGGCGAATGCATGGCGTCCAGTTGGGTTTCCACCTGATAGCGGTGGAACATGGGCATCAGCGGGTCCTTGTACGGCTGGACCTTCTTGGCATGGCTGGGGGTCAGCATGCGCATGTAGTCCTTGGCCAGACGATAGCCCTCGTCGCCGTCCACCAGCACTTCGTCGATGTCGCGCGAATAAAGGTCGCGGATCGACCGCTTGATCAGGCTGGCTTCCTCGTACACCAGGGCCGGGGCCGACGATTTCAGCGTCAGGTCGCGCACGTTGTCCCAGGCGCGCAGCAGATACTCGTAATCGCGCTTGATCTCGGTCTTGCTGCGTTCCGAACCGGCGGTGCGGACGATGACCGCCATGCCCTCGGGGCAATTCAGCTCCTGGGCGATGGCCTTCAGGCGGCGGCGGTCGGTGGTGCTGACGATCTTGCGCGAGACGCCGCCGCCACGGGCGGTGTTGGGCATCAGCACGCAATAGCGGCCGGCCAGCGACAGATAGGTGGTCAGCGCGGCGCCCTTGTTGCCGCGCTCTTCCTTGACCACCTGCACCAGCATGATCTGGCGGCGCTTGATGACTTCCTGGATCTTGTAATTGCGCAGCAGGCGGGCGCGGCGGCGCTCCAGTTCCTGGTCGGAGGGGTCGTCGCCGCCGACGCTCTCGACGCTGGTGGGCTTGGCCACCTGCTCGGGGCCGCCTTCGCCGCCTTCGCCCTCGGCGGCGGCCTGGGTCTCGCCCTCGCCCTCGGTCGGGGCCTCGGCGGTTTCGGCCGGGGCGTCGTGGTCGCCGTCGCCGTTGCCGTCGCTCACCGCCGCCTTCTGAGCGGCCAGCAGCGCCTGGCGGTCGGCCACCGGGATCTGGAAGTAATCGGGGTGGATTTCGCTGAAGGCCAGGAAACCGTGGCGGTTCCCGCCGTAATCAACGAAAGCGGCCTGAAGCGACGGTTCGACGCGAACCACCTTGGCCAGATAGATGTTTCCCTTGAGCTGCTTCTTAGTGCTGGTTTCGACGTCCAGTTCTTCCAGACGGGTTCCGTTGACCACGACGACCCGGGTCTCCTCCGGGTGCGTGGCATCGATAAGCATGCGCTTGACCATTAAATCTCAATCTCCGTGGCGCCGCCCGCGACGCCGCAGGGCGCGCAGGGCGGGGATATGCAAAGGCGAAGCCGGCGGCGCCTGCGGGCGATTCCTCGGTCGATGCTGAGAAAACGGGCATTTGGCGGGAACCTCGGTCGCGGGCCTCTCGCCCGGCTTCGGAAAGGGTCAGTAACGGATAGGTGCCCACCCCAATGCGCGACACCCTGCCACTCCGGCAACGGCGCGGGACGAAACCGTCCGACAGCGCGGGGAGTGGCGGCGCCACGCGCCCCGGCAAGCGGGACTCCTGAGGCGGCGAGCCTATGGTCGGACAAGATAACCAGTGCGGGTGCTTTCCACAATCATCTTGTTGCGCGGTCGCCCCGTTGCGGCCATTTGCCGTGAAGACTCTGTCGAATCAATGCCTTTTGGATTGAACTTAAGCCGTTTCCTGCGTTATAGATGCCCATGGGGCGCTGTGCCCGCAGGTTGACGAGGGATGACGGTGGTTCGGGGGTCCTGGCTTCTCCGCGCATGGGCGATGGTGCTGTTGGTCGCGCTGGTGCTGGCGCCCGCCCTGGGCTGGGCGCGTGCCACCGCCACCGGCATGCGCCTGGGCACCCATCCCGACGGCGTCACCCGCATCGTGGTCGACCTGTCGGAATCCATCGATTTCAGCACGGCGCTTTATGCCGATCCCTATCGCGTGGTGGTCAACACCCCGCCCATGGACTGGAGCCAGCAGGCGGCGTTGCGCCGTCCGTTGGGCGCCGTCGCCGCGCTGCGCTTCGACGAGGATTCGCTGGGCGGCCGCGTCATGATCGACCTGAAGGAACCGGCCACCGTCAAGTCGGCCTTCGTCATTCCGCCGCGCGACGGCCAGGGCTGGCGCTTCGTCATGGATTTGCAGGCGGTCGGCCGCGCCGCCTTTCTGAACGCCGCCATGCCGGTGCGCGCCGCCAAGGTCGAGGCCAAGCCCGAAGTGCCGCGCGCCGCGCCGCGCGCCGAAATCGCCCGCGCCCCGCTGCCGCTGCCCGAGGCGCGGCCGCAATCCGAACCGGCGCCGCCCGTCACCGCGTCGCAGCCCGAGGC
>JAEXAH010000072.1 GCA_023458315.1 Pseudomonadota bacterium | reverse complement strand
TGGTGCTGGGTGGCGGCCACCATCAGGTCCATGTGGGCGTGGACGTGGCCGAGGTGGGGGGCTGAATGCCCCGGTCGCGGCAGGTTTTGCTCAGGCCATCTCTTCCGCCGGAATCTGCACGGCGCTGACCGGCAGGGTGAAGATGAAGGTGGAGCCGCTGCCGGGGCCGTCGGATTCCACCCAGATGCGGCCGTCATGGCGTTGCACGATGCGGCGACACAATGCCAGGCCGACGCCGCTGCCTTCGTAGCGTCCGGCGCCGTGCAGGCGCTGGAACACCTTGAACAGACGGCCGGTCTGGTCGGGGGCGATGCCGATGCCGTTGTCGGCGAACGAGAACCGCCACACCGCGCCATCGCGGGCCGCCGTGATCCGGATGCGCGGCGGCACGTCCTCGGCGTGGTATTTCAAGGCGTTGCCCAGCAGGTTCTGGAACAGCCGCTCCAGTTCGTCGGGACTGGCGAACAGCATGGGCCAGTCGCCCTCGACCCGCACTTCGGCGCCGGTCTGCTGCACCACCGGCGACAGGAACAGCAGCGCCTCGTCCAGCACCCGGCGGCTGTCCACCCATTCCATGGGCTGGCCGCGGCGGCCGACGCGGGAATATTCCAGCAGCGCCACCAGCATGCGGTCCATGCGCTTGGCGCCGTCCACGGCGAAACCGACGAATTCGCGGATGTCGTCCCCGGCGGCGGCGCCCAGGCGGCGTTCCAGCAACTGGATATAGCTGGCGACCATGCGCAGGGGTTCGCGCAGATCGTGCGACACCGCATAGGCGAATTGCTCCAGTTCGGCGTTCGAACGGCTCAGTTCGTCCTCGAATTCCTTGCGGTGGGTGATGTCCAGGAACGACGACACCACCGTTTCCACGACGCCGCCATCGCCACGGCTCAGCGGCGCCGTGCTGATTTCGATCCAGACGACGCCGCCCCCGGCACGTTCCAGCCCCATGACCACGCCATCGCAGCGTTGGCCGGTGCGCAACGACACCATGGCGGGGTAATCGTCGGCGGCGAATTCGCCGCCATCGGGATGCAGCACCCGGCGGCGATCGGTGCCGCCCCGGCCCAACAGGGCGGCGGCGGCGCCGTCCAGGATGCGTTCGGCCGCCGGATTGCAGGTGACGACGGCGCCGTCGCGGTCCTGCACCACGATGCCTTCCATCAGGGAATCCACCAGGGTGCGGTATCGTTCCTCGCTGACCTTGAGCGCCCGCTCGGCATCGCGCTGCGAGGTGATGTCGGCCAGGGTCAGGATGGCGGCGTGGGGCTGGCCGCCGTCGCTGCGCAACGGCCGGGCGTTGACGTTCAGCCAGCGCGTGTTGCCGTGGTCGTCGCGCAGACCCAGCACCACGTTGTCCACCGGCTGGCCGCTGCGGGCGGCCAGGACGCCGGGACATTGCTCGATACTCATGGGGACGCCGCTTTCGGTGATGACCTGCCACGTCGACGGGCCGCCGTGACGGCACAATCCCCCTTCGCCATCGGGAACGATGCGGGCGAAGCTTTCATTGCGGAAGGTGACGACACCGTCGGCCCGGATCACCGCCAGTCCCTCGGCCATGGCCGACAGGGTGACGCGTTGCAGGTATTCCTGTTCCGCCACGGCGCGCGACGCCCGGTCGGAATGGCGGCTGGCCAGGGCCAGCACCAGCAGGGCCAGCACCAGGGCGAAAGTGGCGACGCCCGCCCGTTCCAGCGACGCCCGGTGCATGGCCCGCACCGGCGCCAACGCCTGGTCCAGACCGATGCCGCAGGCCATCACCAGCCCCGAGGACAGGCGCTTCCAGGCGAAAACCCGCATGATGCCGTCGCGGGTGCCGGGTTCGACGTAGCTGCCGCTGTCGGGACTGCCGGGCAGCAGGAACGGGCGGTTGGCCGCCACCTTCTGGCCGTAATAGGCGGCGCCGTCGCGCGACCGCAGCAGATAGTCGCCATCGGCGTTGAACAGGGTCAGCACGTCGTCGCCGTTCAGTTCGAACTGCGTCAACTGCTCGGTCCAGCGTTCGGGATTGACCGACAGCGCCACCGCGCCGCCAAAGCGGCCATGGGCGTTGACCGGCCGCGCCACCTCCAGGCTCCAGCCGCCATCGGGGTGATACTGGGCGGGGACGCCGACCACCAGGGGGCGGCCCGGGTCGGCGGCAAGCGCGCGGAAGAAGGCGCGCTCGCCCACATGGCCCAGCGCCGCCGGTCCCAGCGAGCTGTAGAGCACCTTGCCGTCGGCATCGACACGGTACAATTGCCGCACCAGATCGTCGGCCCCGGCCGAGATGGCGCCGCCATACAGCCGCAGGGCGGCCGGTCCCTGGGCGGCGGCGACGGCGGCGGTGGTCAGGGTGACGTGAAAGCGGTCGAGCGTGGTTTCCACCGCCTCGGCGGCGGCCTGGGCGGTCAGGCGGGCGCTGCGGCGGGCGGCCTCTACCGCCTCGTCCTCGGCCTTGCCCAATTCGTGCAGCAGGTTGATCCAGTAAAGACCCAGGAACAGCGCGACCACGGCGATGATGGCGGCACGGGTGCGGTCGCCGCCCAATCGAAGCCCGCGTCCGTGCGCCGCTTTTCGGTCCATGGCACGCCCCAACCCCTGCGAGAGATGGCATCTCTCATTATCAGGCATCAGGATAGCATGGGACCGTGCCGCCCACACGTAGCATATCTACAATATTTCCGACCAAAGACGGAGGTCAGCCCACCAGCCGATAACCGCCGGGCTCTGTCACCAACAGGGTGGCATTGACCGGATCGGGCTCGATCTTGCGGCGCAGGCGGTAGATGTGGGTTTCCAGGGTGTGGGTGGTCACGGCCGCCGAATAGCCCCAGACCTGGGCCAGCAATTGTTCGCGCCCGACCACGCCGTCGGCGCGGCGCAGATGGTCCAGGATGGCGGTTTCCTTGTC
Source organism: Pseudomonadota bacterium (assembly GCA_023458315.1). Taxonomy (GTDB): domain Bacteria; phylum Pseudomonadota; class Alphaproteobacteria; order Rhodospirillales; family Magnetospirillaceae; genus Magnetospirillum. The sequence continues at coordinate 20,340 of JAEXAH010000072.1, read as the reverse complement.
GGTCAGCCGCACCTTGCGGCCGTCCGCCGCCTCCAGCAGCCGCGCCACCGGGTCGAACCGCCACGGTCCCAGCCGCACCGCCGCCTGGGCGGGGGCGGCGGCCAGCGCCTCCTCGACCCGGGCCAGCAGGCTGCCCAGCCGCACCGGCTTGGCCAGGGCCAGCACCGGAACGCTCGCCCCGCCGGGAACCAGCCCGGCCTCGGCCACGATCAGGTCGGTTCCGTCCAGCCGCTCGGGCAGGGCGGCGGCGACGGCGACGGCATGACCGGCCCCCTCCAGGATCTCGGCCAAAGCCTGGGCGGCCTGCGGATCGCTGTCGAGCAGAAGGATTTGACGCTGGGAAATCTTGGCCCCCGTTCACAAAGCGGGTTTCGCATCCCAGATATACCCCCTGACCGGGGCTAGCGGAACCCATGCCCTTTTTCGCGGCGGCGAAAACCGCTATGGTGCCGCCCTTGAATCGTTCGAGAGCCATGATGAGGCCGCTGCAAGCCACCCCCGGGCCGGAAACCCCCGCCCCCGCCCCGTTGATCGCCGTCGATCGCGCCATCGCCGAATTGCGGCGCGGCGGCGTCGTCGCCATCCGTGGCGAGGACGGCGCGGCGGTGGTGCACGTCCTGGCGGCCGAGGCCGTCTCGCCCGAATCCCTGGCCGCCCTGTCCGTCCGCACCAACACCGCGCCGGTGCTGGCCGTCACCGGCCGCCGCGCCCGCGTGCTGGGGCTGGGCCAGGGCGACGACACGGTGATGCGGCTGTCCGCCCCCGGCGGCCTGACCGTCGATCTGGTGGCCGGGCTGGCCGATCCCTGCCTGAACGGTCCGCGCCCCGACCTGGGCGCCGTCATCGCCACCCCGGCCGCCCCCGGCTGCCCCGTGACCCAGGCGGTGGCCCTGGCCAAGCTGGCCCGGCTGCTGCCCGCCGTGGTGGCGATCGAGGGCGGCGCCGTCGCCCCCGACCAGATGCAGGTGGCGGCCGCCGACATCGCCGCCTATCAGATCAATGCCGCCCGCACCCTGCGGGTGGTGTCGCAGGCCCGGGTGCCGCTGGCCGGGGCCGAACAGGCCCGCATCGTCGCCTTTCGCCCGGCCGACGGCGGCATCGAGCATCTGGCCATCGTCATCGGCGAGCCCGACCTGGATCGCCCGGTGCTGGCGCGCCTGCATTCGGAATGCTTCACCGGCGACCTGTTGGGGTCGTTGCGCTGCGATTGCGGCGACCAGTTGAAGGGCGCCATCGCCGAAATCGCCCAGTCGGGCAGCGGCGTGCTGCTGTATCTGGCCCAGGAAGGGCGCGGCATCGGCCTGGTCAACAAGCTGCGCGCCTATCAGCTTCAGGATGACGGCTTCGACACCCTGGACGCCAACGGCCAACTGGGCTTCGACGACGACGAACGCATCTATCAGCCCGCCGCCCAGATGCTGCGGCTGCTGGGGGTCGGCGCGGTGCGGCTGATGACCAACAACCCGCTGAAGGTCGGCCAACTGGCCGCCCACGGCATCGAGGTGGCCGAGCGGGTGCCGCACGTCTTCCCGGCCAACGACCACAACAGGTCGTATTTGTCCACCAAGGCCACCAAGGGCGGCCATCTTTTCTAGGCGGGCGGCAGTTCTTGCCGCCTTGTTCGCCGTCGGCGATTCGGAGAATCGTTCATTTTCAATGCATTAGCGTTTGGCACGCACCTTGCGACGGATAAAACAAGCCGCCGTCCCGCAGGTGAACCATGAGCGTTTCCGCCGTCGCCCCGACCCCGTTCTATCACGACCCCGAACGTCTTCAGATCGGGCTGCCCCAGGCCGCGACCGCCGAGGACGCCCCGGCGGCGACCGAGGACGGCAAGCATCTGTCCATGTTCGCCGAAAAGGACGAACCCAGCTTCTGGGACGTTCTGGACGTCATCAATCCGTTGCAGCACATCCCGGTGATCAGCAACCTGTACCGCGAAATGACCGGCGACCAGATCGGCGTCGGCGCGCGGCTGGTGGGCGGCACGCTGTTCGGCGGCGCGCTCGGCCTGATCGCCTCGGCGGTGGATTGCGTCATCGAGGAAGGCACCGGCAAGGATACCGGCGGCCATGTGCTGGCGCTGTTCCGTGACGAAGGCGACAGCGCCCCGACCACGCAACTGGCCGCCGCCGAGCCCAAGGCGGAACCGGCGGCGCCCCCGCCTGCGCCCCAGGCGGAAGAAACCGCCGTGCCGGGAACCGACCTGATGCCGGCAATGGCGCCCGCCAAGGTGACGAAATCGGCGGCCGAGGCCCCGGCCATCGCCCTGCCGCTGACCGGCAGCGGCGCCATGCCCGGCGCCCAACCCCTGGTGTTCAGCCTGAACGACGGCTTGCAGGCGTCGGCCCCGGCCACGCCGACGGCGGCGGCGGCCCCCGTGCCGGTCACTCCGGCGGCGGCGCGGCCCGCCGATCCGGCCGCCTTGCAGGCGCTGGCCGATCCCAAGGCCGCCCGCACCCGGCCGGTGCCCGCCCGCAACATCACCCCCAACGCCCCGCCGCTGACCCCGATCACCGTGCCGGTGTCCAGCACCGGCATGCGCTCCAACACCCCCATCACCGGCCGCGCCCCGGCGGTGTCCATGCCGGTGCAGCGCAATACCACCCCGGCGCCCATGCCGCTGCCGGACACCGCCGAGCAGACCGGCGCCCAAACCGCCGCCGGTGGCGATTGGTTCAGCGCCGCCTGGGGCCAGGCCCTGGACAAATACCAGCGCGCCAACCAGCGCAACGAAAAGGCCAGCGGCGGCGCGGCGACCGCGGGCGAGTTGAATTAGCAGGCTGCGGAAAAACTCCGCGTCGCGGTCGGGCCGCAGCCCGAACCCGCCCGGAGGCGCAGCCTCATAGGCGCTAACCTAACAAGGGATTAAACCACAGAGACACAGAGGCGCAGAGAGATTGGAGCCGTGGCGAACGAAACACCTCAATTCTGGCGGGTATCTCTGTGCCTCTGTGTCTCTGTGGTGAATTTGTTGTTCATCACACGCTGCTAAGTTAGCGCCTCTGAGGTCGCGCCTCCCGATTGGGGTCGGGGGCAAAAGCCCCCGAAGATCGGCCAAAGCCGAGTTTTTCCGCAGCCTGTCAGACCTCGGCGCTGTAATCCCGCGCACCGAAAATGGCCGAGCCCACCCGCACATGGGTGGCGCCCTGGGCGATGGCGGCGGGGTAGTCGCCGCTCATGCCCATGCTGACGACCTTGAGGTCGTTGCGCGCCGCCGCCTCGGCCAGCATGGCGAAATGCGGCGCCGGGTCTTCGTCCACCGGCGGAATGCACATCAGCCCGACCACCGGCAGCTTGTATTCCAGACGGCACAGCCGCAGCATGGCGTCCACGGAATCGGGATGCAATCCGGCCTTCTGTTCCTCGAGCCCGGTGTTGACCTGCAACAGACAGGGCACCGAACGTCCGCTCCGCTCCATCTCGTCGGCCAGGGCACGGGCCAGCTTGGGGCGGTCCACCGTCTCGATGACGTCGAACAGCGCCACGGCGTCGCGCACCTTGTTGGTCTGCAACGGCCCGATCAGATGCAGTTCCACATCCGGGAAGGCGGCCTTCAGATCCGGCCATTTGGCCTTGGCCTCCTGCACCCGGTTCTCGCCGAACACCCGCTGCCCGGCCTCGAGCGATTGACGCACCGTATCGGCGCCATGGGTCTTGGACACCGCCACCAGGGTCACGGCGGCGGGGTCGCGCCCGGCGGCGCGGGCGGATTGGGCAATGCGTTGCTTGACTTCGGCCAAGGCGTGGGTGATGTCGGACACGGTGGAACCCGGGATGATGAAAACCAAGGCATGACCCTAGCAAACAAAAAGCGGCCCGGCATCCCCAGACGCATTCTGGTCAGCGACCGCATGCGATTGCCCGATCCGCTGCCCGCCGTGGCGACCCTGGCGCCGGGCATGGCGGTGCTGTTGCGCCATTACGACGCCCCCGGCCGCGACCGGCTGGCCCGGCACGTGGCGCGGGTGGCGCGACAGCGGCGGGTCATGGTGCTGGTGGCGGGGGCGGATTGGCGGCTGGCGGCGCGAATCGGCGCGGCGGGCGTGCATCTGCCCGAAGGCATCGCCCGCACCCAGAGCGATCCCGGCCTGCGGCTGTGGCTGCGGCGCGGCCATGTGCTGAGCGTCGCCTGCCATACACCACGCGCCCTGGCCCGGGCGACGACGTTGCGGGCCGATTTCGCCCTGTTGTCGCCGGTGTTCCCGACCCGCAGCCATCCCGGCGCCCCGACCCTGGGCGCCCTGCGCTTCGCCCTGTGGGCGGGACGCGCCCGACTGCCGGTGCTGGCGCTGGGCGGCGTCAACCGCCGCACGGCGCGGGCCTTGCGCTGCGCCGCCGGGTGGGCGGCGCTGGACGGGCTGGCGTAGAACAAAAAGAAAGGGCGGCCGAAGCCGCCCTTTCCCGAACGCTTTCGCGTACCTTCGATTAGAAGGCCAGCGACAGACCGGTCATGACCGACCAGCCCTTGTTCTCGTTCTGAGCCAGGTTGGTCTCGTCCTCGTACTCGGCATGGCCGATGGTGGCGAGCACGTCCACACCCGGGCCCAGGGCGTACTTGCCCGACAGCTGGTAGACGGTGAACTCGTCGTCGCCAGCCACGTTCTGGGTGCCGGCGCTCTTCGAGTTGAAGTAGAACAGGCTCACAGCGTAGGGGCCGGAAGCATACTGGATGCCGGCATCCCAGGTGCGGGATTCGGGCAGCACGGCGGTGTTGTTGGCACCGGCGTCCGAATTCAGCTTGCGATACGAACCACCGACGGTGAAGCCGGCATAGGCCAGCTGGGTGCCGAAGGCGTATTCCTGCACGCCGTCCTTGCCCTGGGCATTGGCGGCGCCCTGGTTCAGGTCGTAGGTGGCCCAACCGGCCGAAACCTTCAGGTCGACGCCGCCGAAGGTGTTGGCGTACAGACCGCCGACACCGTAGATCTCACCGGCGGTGACATCGGCGTTGCCGTTGATGCGCGAGGCGGCACGGGTGTCCTGGCTGCTGTTCGGCTTGTAGGAAGCGCCGAGGGTCAGGCCATAGAAGGTCGGGGCGACATAGGTGATGCCTTCGGCATCGCCGTCGGTGTCGATGGCGGTCGTCACCTGGACGCCGTTGACGGCGTCGGGGCGGACGATGGCCCAACCGCCGGTCAGGATACCGTCGGAATCGATGTTGGCGGCGGCGTCCGGCGCCATGACATGCAGCAGGGCGGTGCCATTGGCCTCGGTGCCGACGATGAACTTGCCGAAGCCGCCCGAAATGAAGACGTTCGACTTGTCGATCAGGTCAGCGGAATCGCTGTTGGCGCCATTGGCGTTGTGATTGCCACCGGCTTCCAGCTCGATGTTGACGCCGACGTTCATGCCGTTGTTCAGAGTGGTCGAGCCCGAGAAGAAGATCTCGTTGTCGCCCTTGATGTCGACGGAATTGTAGTCGCCCTGAGCGCCAAGAGCGTTACGGTTGGCCTGGAAGCTGTCGTCCTGCCAAGCGCCGACAACCCACCACTTCGAGAAACCGCCCAGCTCGAGCTTGATCTTCTCGGACGCCGAAGCGGCGCCGGCGGACATCACGGAAGCGGCGACCAGCGCGGTGCTGGCAACAAGAATCTTTTTCATTGAGTACCTCTCGTGCCTCGTATGACGAAAAAAGCGGCTTCAGTGCGACCGCCTAATTTCAGTGCATCCTACGAAGAGCCGTTTCGGTGATCAATGCCTTGATTGCATCTGCGAACACATCGCATCTGAGTGTTGCAGAATCATCACACAACCGTCATGGAGGGCAACAGCGGGAACACCCCCGGACAAAAAGAAAGGGCGGCCGAAGCCGCCCTTTCCCTCAAACGCTTTCGCGTACCTTCGATTAGAAGGCCAGCGACAGACCGGTCATGGCGACCCAGCCGCTGTTGTTGTCCTGCGGGCGGCTCTGCTCGCCAGCGAAGTCGGCGTAGCCGATCGAAGCCAGAGCGTCGACGCCAGCGCCCAGGTTGTACTTACCGGACAGCTGGTAGAACTCGATCTCGTCTTCGTTCTGGTTGGCGACGCTGTCTTCAACCTTGGACTTGAAGTAAGCCAGCGACACGGCATACGGGCCGGAGGCGTACTGCAGACCAACGTCCCAGGCGTTGCCCGACAGATCAACGTCGGCAGCGGCGGTGGCGTCGGTGTCGGCGATCACCTGACGGTACGAACCGCCCAGGGTGAAGCCGGCGTAGGACAGGTTGGCACCAGCCGAGTACTCGTTGACGCCGACCTTGCCACGGCTCACCAGGGTGCCGCGATAGGATTCGGCCTCGTAGGTGGCCCAGCCGAAGTCGGCCTTCACGCCCACGCCACCGAAGGTGTTGGCGTACAGAACGCCAGCGCCATAGATTTCGGAAGCGGTGGTGGCGGTGCCACCGGCAGTGGCGTTCAGCTGCTGCTGAGCGCGGGTGTCTTCAACGGAGTTCGGCTTGTACGAAGCGCCGAAGGTGAAGCCGTAGAAGGTCGGGGTCACATAGGTGATGCCTTCGGCGTCGTTGTCGGTCACGATGGCGGTGGTGTTGCCGCCGTTGCCGCCGGGGGTGATGGTCTGCACCGAGGTGGGCTTCACGATCGAGAAGCCGCCGGTCATGATGCCACCCTCGTTCCAGTTGCCAGCGGCATCCGGAGCGGTGTTGTGGATCAGGTAGGTGCCGTTGTTCTTGGAACCAACGATGACCTTACCGAAGCCGCCGGCCAGCCAGACGTAGGACTCGTCGATCATGTCGTTCGAGTCGTTGGTCACGGCGCCGTTGGTGTTGTTGTTGCCACCGGCTTCCAGCTGGATGTCGATACCGACCTGCAGGCCGTTGTCCAGGGTGGTCGAACCGCCGAAGTAGACTTCGTTGTCGCCCTTGACGTCGACGCTGTTGTAGTCGCCCTGGGCGCCAGCGCCGTTGTGGTTGGCCTGGAAGGTGTCGTCGTTCCAGGTGCCGACAACCCACCACTTGGAGAAGCCGCCCAGGTTCAGCTTGATCTTTTCGGAAGCCGAAGCAGCGCCAGCCGAGAACACAGTCGCGGCGACCAGCGCGGTGCTGGCGATAAGAACCTTCTTCATGTTATCTCCTCTCTTTGGCACGGGGATGCGAACACACATCCACTATCCAAATGAACGAACGGCCATGATCTCGCCACGACCGGCGCCCCGAGTCAATCACGACAAGCACGCCGCTGTGACGAAAGCCCCGCACTGTGGCGAAAGTGCAACAGCACGAAAAGCCGCGGAATCCCGGGGACGGCAAAGTGCAGCTTGCCGCGCGCGGACGCTCGTAGCATTCTCTGGGCCGAGGCGCCCCAGGGGCAAAGCAAGGTATCGAAGCGATGAAGACGAAGTTGGCGAAGGTTGTGGTGCTGTCGGCCCTGGCGCTGTCCGCCGCCGTTCTGTCCGGATGCGGCGAGAGCAAGGCGGTGTTCCCCACCCGCGACAAGGGCAGCAGCACGCCGCGCATGAGCAACGAGCCGCGCGAAACCGTGTTCGGCCCCGAGGGGTTGTTCGGCGACAAGAAGAAGGGCCAGGGCGAGGCGACCGGCATCGGCGTCAATTCGTTCCTGTGGCGCGCGTCGCTGGACACCATCGCCTTCATGCCCATCGCCACCGCCGATCCGTTCGGCGGCACCATCATCACCGACTGGTACACCCTGCCGGAAAGCCCGACCGAGCGGTTCAAGGTCAACGTCTTCATCCTGGACCGCGCGCTGCGCGCCGACGGCGTCAAGGTGTCGGTGTTCAAGCAGGCCCGCGACGCCAGCGGCCAGTGGATCGACGTCAAGGTCGAGCCGCGCATGACCGCCGACCTGGAAAACGCCATCCTGACGCGCGCCCGCCAGCTGCGCATCGTCTCGACCGAATAGGCGGCCCCGCCCGCCTTTCGCTTTCGTCATCGGCCCGATGCCCGGACACGCGTCCGGGCATCACGCATTCGTAGAGTCAAGGACTGTCATGTCGCGCACCGACGAGCGTTACAATTTCAAGGAAACCGAAGCCAAGTGGCAGCGCGCCTGGGAGGAATCCGGCGCCTTCGTGGCCACGGTCGACCATTCCCGCCCCAAATACTACGTCATGGAAATGTTCCCCTATCCGTCGGGGCGCATCCACATGGGGCACGTGCGCAACTACACCCTGGGCGACGTGGTGGCGCGGCACAAGCGGGCCAAGGGCTTCAACGTGCTGCATCCCATGGGCTGGGACGCCTTCGGCCTGCCGGCCGAGAACGCCGCCATCGAACGCGGCGTGCACCCGGCCAAGTGGACGCGCGAGAACATCGCCTCCATGCGCACCCAGTTGAAGTCCATGGGCCTGTCCTATGATTGGGGCCGCGAGGTCGCCACCTGCGAGCCCGAGTACTATCGCCACGAACAGAAGATGTTCCTGGATTTCCTGAAGGCCGGGCTGGTCTATCGCAAGGAATCCTGGGTCAACTGGGACCCGGTGGAAAACACCGTGCTGGCCAACGAGCAGGTGATCGACGGCCGCGGCTGGCGGTCCGGCGCGCTGGTGGAAAAGCGCCTGCTCAGCCAGTGGTTCCTGAAGATCACCGCCTTCGCCGACGATCTGCTGGACAGCCTGAAGGGGCTGGAGCGCTGGCCCGAGCGCGTGCGCATCATGCAGGAAAACTGGATCGGCCGCTCCGAGGGCGCCAAGCTGTCGTGGGACGTGGCTGGTCGTTCCGACAAGCTGGAAATCTTCACCACCCGCCCCGACACCCTGTTCGGCGCCGCCTTCCTGGCCATCTCGCCCAACCATCCGCTAGCCGCCGAACTGGCCCGGGGCAATGCGGCGCTGACCGAGTTCATCGCCGAATGCAACCGCATGGGCACGTCCGAGGCGGCGCTTGAAACCGCCGAGAAGAAGGGCATCGACACCGGCCTGAAGGCCAGGCATCCCTTCGTCCCCGGCTGGGAATTGCCCATCTATGTGGCCAATTTCGTGCTGATGGAATACGGCTCGGGCGCCATTTTCGGCTGCCCCGCCCACGACCAGCGCGACCTGGATTTCGCCCGCAAGTACGGCCTGCCGGTCAAGCCGGTGGTGCTGCCGCCGGGCGAGGACGCCGCCACCTTCGCCGTGGGCACCGAGGCCTGCGCCGGTGACGGCGTGCTGTACAATTCCGACTTCCTGAACGGTTTGGGCGTCGAGGCCGCCAAGGCCGCCGCCATCGACCGTATCGAACAGGAAGGTCTGGGCGAGCGCACCGTCAACTGGCGCCTGCGCGACTGGGGCGTCAGCCGCCAGCGCTATTGGGGCTGCCCCATTCCCATCATCCATTGCGAAAGCTGCGGCCCGGTGCCAGTGCCCGAGGCCGATCTGCCGGTGCACCTGCCCGAAGACGTCACCTTCGACCAGCCGGGCAACCCGCTGGCCCGCCACCCCACCTGGAAGAACGTCGCCTGCCCGTGCTGCGGCAAGCCCGCCCTGCGCGAAACCGACACCTTCGACACCTTCTTCGAATCGTCGTGGTATTTCGGCCGCTATTGCTCGCCCACCCTGGACGGCCGCGCCTTCGACAAGGAGGAGGCCGATTACTGGCTGCCCGTCGACCAGTATATCGGCGGCATCGAGCACGCGGTGCTGCACCTGCTGTATTCGCGCTTCTTCACCCGCGCCATGAAGACCTGCGGCTATCTGGAGGTCAAGGAGCCGTTCGACGGCCTGCTGACCCAGGGCATGGTCTGCCACGAGACTTATAAGGACGAAAGCGGCGCCTGGCTGTACCCCGACGAGGTGGTCAAGCAGGATGCCGGGCTGGTGCATGCCGAAACCGGCAAGCCGGTGACGCTGGGCCGTTCGGAAAAGATGTCCAAGTCCAAGCGCAACACCGTGGACCCGGCGCACATCATCGACACCTACGGCGCCGATACCGCCCGCCTGTTCATGCTGTCCGACAGCCCGCCCGAGCGCGACCTGGAATGGACCGAGGCGGGCGTGGACGGCGCCTGGCGCTACGTCAACCGCCTGTGGCGTCTGGTCGGCAACGTGGTGGACGCGCTGCCGCCGGTCGCCACCGCCATGCCGGAATTGGGCGCCGAGGCGCTGAAGCTGCGCCGACAGGTGCACAAGACCATCGCCGGTCTGTCCGACGACCTGGAGCGTTTCGCCTTCAACAAGGCGGTGGCCCGCCTGCGCGAACTGACCAACGCGCTGGGCGACGTCAAGCCCGCCACCCCGGATCTGGCCTGGGCGCTGCGCGAGGGTCTGGAAACCGCCATCCTGCTGGCGGCGCCCATGATGCCGCATCTGGCCGAGGAATTGTGGGCCGAGCTGGGCCATGCCGAGCCGGTGGTCGCCACCCGCTGGCCCGCCGCCGATCCCGCGTTGCTGGTGGAAGACAGCGTCACCGTGGCCGTGCAGGTCAACGGCAAGCTGCGCGCCACCATCGAACTGCCCAAGGACGCCGATCCCAAGCTGGCCGAGGAAACCGCCCTTGCGCAAGACGGGGTGATCGCGGCAATGTCTGGGAAGACGCCGCGCAAGGTGGTGGTCGTGCCGAATCGGATCGTCAATGTGGTGGTCTAGAGCCCTTCTCTGCCTGACGCTGCTGGCCCTGGGACCGGCGGGATGCGGATTCCAGCCCGTCTATTCCCGCCCCAGTGCCGCCCCGTCCTCGGCGGTCGCCGAACATCTGGCGGCGGTGCGCGTCCTCGGCATCGAGGACCGCATCGGCCAGCAATTGCGCAACAATCTGGTCAGCCAGCTCAATCCGCGCGGTGAACCGGCCCGCGCCCATTACACGCTGAAGGTCGTGCTCCAGCAATCGTCCAGCGGCCTGGCCAGCAGCAAGGACGGCAACGCCAGCGTCGAACGCATGACCGTCACCGCCACCTACACCCTGACCGGCCTCAACAGCGACCAGCCGCTGACCGGCGGTCAGGTCCGCGCCATGACCAGCTTCCGCTATCTCGGCCCGCGCTACGCCAGCACGGCGTCGGAGCGGGATTCCGAGGCTTCGGCCGTCCAGGAAGTGGCCACCGACATCCGTACCGCCCTGATCGCCTATTTCACCAATCCCGAGACGTTCCGGAAACGTGCCAGCGAGGCATCGCAACGAGGCGTTATTCGGCCCGCCAACGGCCTGGAGTCGGCGGACGTCCCGTGAAGCTGAGCGGCGCCAAGGCCGAATCCTTCCTCAAGGCGCCGGATGCCGCCATCCGCGCCATCCTGGTGTTCGGCCCCGACAACGGCCTGGTGCGTGAGCGCGTCACCCGGCTGATCAAGGGCGTGGTGCCCGACGTCAACGACCCGTTCCGGGTGGCCGAGCTGAGCCCGGCCATCCTGAAGGACGACCCGGCCCGGCTGGCCGACGAAGCCGCCGCCATGGCCCTGACCGGCGGCCGCCGCGTGGTGGTGGTGCGCGACGCGGGCGACACCGTTTCATCGCTGTTCCAAAGCTTCCTGGGCAATCCCATGGGCGACGCCCTGGTGGTGGTCGAGGCGGGCGATCTGGGGCCGCGTTCGTCCTTGCGCAAGCTGTTCGAGGGCGCCGACAACGGCGCCGCCCTGGCCAGTTACGGCGACGAGGGCGGCAGTCTGGCCCACGTCATCCAGGAGGAACTGAAGGCGGCGGGCCTGACGCCCGAGCCCGACGCCCTGGCCTTCCTGATGGAAAACCTGGGCGGCGACCGCCGCCTGACCCGCGCCGAACTGCAAAAGCTGGCCCTGTACATGGGCGCCCCCGGCCGGGTGCGGCTGGAGGATGCGCTGGCCTGCATCGGCGACACCGCGTCGTTGTCCATGGACGATCTGGCCCTGGCCACCGCCGACGGCGACCACGCCACCGCCCAGCGCGTGCTGGACCGCCTGTTCCGCGAAGGCACCCACGCGGTGGCGGTGCTGCGCGCCCTGTCGCGCCATTTCCAGCGCCTGCATTTCGCCGCCGGACTGATGGCCCAGGGCAAATCCGCCGACGCCGCCATGGGGTCGCTGAAACCGCCGGTGATCTTCAAGGCCGCCGACCGCTTCCGCCGCCAGTTGGGTCGCTGGCCCGCCGACCGGGTCGGCCGCGCCCTGGAAGTGCTGATCGAAACCGAGGCCGAGTGCAAAACCACCGGCATGCCCGCCGAGGAACTGTGCTCGCGCGCCGTCATGCAGCTAGCCAGGGCGGCCGGACGGCGTTAGCCTTCCCTTGTAAGGCACGGTTGGTCGACACCACCTGATGCAAGGGTGGGGCAACCGCGCAGCCTGGGAGGGCGCCCATGACCCAACCCGCCGATTTCCTGAAATCCGCCCTGGCCGAAGACATGGCCGCCCGTGCCCGCGACCGCCTGGACCCGCGCCGCGCCGATCTGGTGGCGCGGCTGGCGCCGCCCTATCTGGCGGGCATTCCCGCCGCCGATCTGGAACAGGTGGACGGCGAGCAATTGTTCGCCGTTCTGCTGGGCCTGCTGGCCTTTGTCGAACGGCGTCCGCCGGGCACGCCGCTGTTGCGGCTGTTCGACCCCGATCCCGACCGCGACGGCTGGGCGTCGCCGCACAGCGTGGTCGAGATCGTCAACGACGACATGCCGTTCCTGGTGGATTCGGTGTCCATGGTGTTGGCCCAGGCGGGCATCGCCATCCATCTGCTGGTCCATCCCATCCTGGCCACCGGCCGCGACGGCGACGGCGCCCTGCTGACGCTGGACGCGGCGCAGCCGGGGACGGCCGGGCTGGAATCGGTGATGCACCTGGAGATCGACCGCCAGGACGCCGCCGCCCAGCAGCGCCTGCGCGCCCGACTGGAGGCGGTGCTGGCCGAGGTGCGGTCGGCCGTGGCCGACTGGCGCCCCATGCGCGACCGCCTGCACGACGTGCGCGGCGCGCTGGATGGCGGCGAGGAATGCGACGAGGCGGCGGCCTTCCTGGACTGGCTGTACGACGACCATTTCACCTTTCTCGGCTATCGCCATTTCCTGCTGTCGGGACCGGCCGACGCCCCCGACGTGGGGGTCGAGACGGCGGCCAGCCTGGGCGTTCTGCGCGCCGAAACGGCCCACGTCTTCGACGACCGCCTGTCGCTGTCGGACATGCCCGCCGAAATCCGCGCCTTCCTGGGGCGGCCGGGCGTGCTGATGGTGACGAAATCGGCCCGGCACGCCACCGTGCACCGGCCGGTGCACATGGACGTCATCGGCGTCAAGCATCTGGACGAACGCGGCCGGGTGGTCGGTCTGCATGCCTTTCTCGGGCTGTTCACCTCGGCCGCCTATACCCGCAATCCCACCGCCATTCCGCTGCTGCGGCGCAAGGTGGCGCGGGTGCAGGCGGCGGCCGGATTCCCGCCCTTCGGCCATGACGCCAAGGCGCTGGCCAACATCCTGGAAACCTATCCCCGCGACGAATTGTTCCAGATCGACGAGGGACAATTGACCACCAGCGCCCTGGGCATCCTGCATCTGCTGGACCGGCCGCGGGTGGCGCTGTTCGTGCGCCGCGACGAATTCGGCCGCTTCATGTCGTGTCTGGTGTTCCTGCCGCGCGACCGCTACGACACGCCGCTGCGGCTGGCGGTGATCCGCCTGTTGGAACAGGCTTACGGCGGCACGCTGGACGCCTATTACACCCAGGTCGCCGACGGGCCGCTGGCCCGGCTGCACGTCATCATCCGCACCCGCACCGGCAGCCACCCCCAGGCCGACGAGGCCGAGTTGCAGGGCCGTATCGCCGAACTGGCGCGGTCGTGGTCCGACCATCTGCAAGGGGCGCTGGTCCAGGCCCACGGCGAGGGCGAGGGATTGCGGCTGGCGCGGCGCTGGCGCGACGCCTTTCCGCTATCCTACCGCGAGGATCATTCCGCCCTGGCGGCAGTGCCCGAGGTCGAACGGCTGGAGGCGGTGATGGCGGGCGCCGATCTGGGCGTCACCCTGTACCGCCCCATCGAGGCCGCCGCCACCGAGGCCCGGCTGAAGCTGGTGCGGGCGGGCGGCACGGTGCCGTTGTCCGACGTGCTGCCGCTGCTGGAAAGCATGGGCCTGCGGGTGATCGCCGAAGTCCCGCACGAGGTGCGGCCGTCCGATGGCGGCATCACCGTGTGGATTCACGATTTCCAACTGGAAACGCCGCGACCGCTGGATCTGGCGGCGCGCGGCGCGGCGTTCGAACAGGCGTTCCTGGCGGTGTGGCGCGGCGCGGCGGAAAGCGACGGCTTCAACCGGCTGGTGCTGGATGCCGGGCTGGACTGGCGCCAGGTCATGGTGCTGCGGGCCTATGCCAAATATCTGCGCCAGGCCGGTTCGACCCTCAGCCAGACCTACATGGAACGCGCCCTGGCCGACAATCCCGCCCCCACCGTCGCCCTGGTGCGGCTGTTCGAGGCGCGGGCCGGACTGGCGGCGATGGCCGAGGACAAGGCGCTGGCCGAGGCCGAGGCCGCGCTGGAAAAAGTGGTCAGCGCCGACGACGACCGCATCCTGCGCCGGTTCCTCAACCTGATCCGCGCCACCTTGCGCACCAACCACCCATTGGGTCGGGATTATCTGTCGTTCAAGCTGGAGTCGCGGGCCATCGACGACCTGCCGCTGCCACGCCCGCTGGTCGAGGTGTTCGTCTATAGTCCGCGCATGGAAGGCATCCACCTGCGCGGCGGCAAGGTGGCGCGCGGCGGTATCCGCTGGTCCGACCGGCGCGAGGATTTCCGCACCGAAATCCTGGGTCTGATGAAGGCGCAGATGGTCAAGAACGCGGTGATCGTGCCGGTGGGGGCCAAGGGCGGCTTCGTGGTCAAACGGCCGCCCGCCAGTGGCGACCGTGCCGCCATGCAGGCCGAAGGCATCGCATGCTACCGCATTCTGATCCGCGGCCTGCTGGACCTGACCGACAACCTGAAGGGCGGCGTGGTGGTGCCGCCGCCGGGCATCGTCCGCCACGATGGCGACGATCCCTATCTGGTGGTGGCCGCCGACAAGGGCACCGCCAGCTTTTCCGACATCGCCAACGCCCTGTCGCTGGAATACGGCTTCTGGCTGGGCGACGCCTTCGCCTCGGGCGGGTCGCAGGGCTATGACCACAAGGCCATGGGCATCACCGCGCGCGGCGCCTGGGAGGCGGTGAAACGCCATTTCCGCGAATTGGGCACCGACATCCAGACCCAGGATTTCACCGTCATCGGCATCGGCGACATGTCGGGCGACGTGTTCGGCAACGCCATGCTGTGTTCGCGCCACATCCGGCTGGTGGCGGCGTTCAACCACAGCCACGTCTTCATCGACCCCGACCCCGATGCCGCCCGCTCGTTCGCCGAACGCGAACGGCTGTTCCGGGCGGCGCGGTCGTGGCCCGATTACGACCCGGCGCTGATCTCGGAAGGCGGCGGCGTCTTCGCCCGCTCGGCCAAGACCATTCCGGTCAGCCCGCAGATGCGCGACCGCTTCGCCATCGACACCCCGACCATCACCCCGACCGCCCTGATCCGGCGGCTGCTGACCCATGCCGCCGACCTGCTGTTCTTCGGCGGCATCGGCACCTATGTCAAGGCGACGCGGGAAAGCAACGCCGAGGCGGGCGACCGCGCCAACGACGCGGTGCGGGTCAATGGCGGCGAAATCCGCGCCAAGGTGCTGGGCGAGGGCGCCAATCTGGGCTGCACCCAATGGGGCCGTGTCGAATACGCCCTGGCGGGCGGGCGGTTGAACACCGACGCCATCGACAATTCGGCGGGCGTCGATACCTCGGACCACGAGGTCAACATCAAGATCCTGCTGAATGAACTGGTGGCGGCGGGCGACCTGACCGGCAAGCAGCGCGACCTTTTGCTGGCGACCATGACCGACGAGGTGGCGGCGCTGGTGCTGCGCGACAATTACCTGCAAACCCAGGCACTGTCGGTGATGGCCGAACAGGCGCCGGAGCTTCTGGACGGGCAGGCACGCTTCATGCGCCTGCTGGAAAAGGCCGGACGACTGGACCGCGCCATCGAGTTCCTGCCCGACGAGGACAGCCTGACCGAGCGCGCCGCCCGCCACCAGGGGCTGGTGCGGCCGGAACTGGCGGTGCTGCTGGCCTATGCCAAGCTGTGGCTGCACGATTCGGTACTGGCGTCGCCGCTGCCCGACGACCCGTTCCTGGCGGGCGATCTGGCCCGCTATTTCCCGACGCCGCTGCGCGACCGCTTCCGCGACGCCATCGCCGCCCACCGGCTGCGGCGCGAGATCGTCGCCACCGCCATCACCAATTCCATGGTCAACCGCGTCGGCGTCGCCTTTGTCGCCGAATGCATGGAAACCACCGGCCATCCCCCGGCCGACGTGGCCCGCGCCTATATCGTCGCCCGCGACGCCTATGGCCTGCGCGATGTGTGGCGGGCGGTCGAGGCGCTGGACGGCACGGTTCCCACCGCGATCCAGGCGGCCATGCTGGCGGAATCCGGGCGGCTGCTGGAACGGGCCACCGGCTGGGTGCTGCGCTGCGTGCCGACGCCGTTCGACATCGGCGCCGCCATCGCCGAATTGCAGCCCGGCATCGCCGCGCTGCGGACGGCGCTGCCCACCCTGCTGCCCGAGGAAACGGCGGCGGCGGTGGCGGCACGGCGGCAGGATTACCAGGCCCAGGGCGTGCCCGCCGAACTGGCGGCACAGGTCGCCGACCTGATCGTGCTGGCCTCGGCCGCCGACATCGTGCGCATCGCCGCCCGCCAGGGCGGCGGCGTCGAGGACGCGGGCCGCCTGTATTTCGCCGTCGGCCAGCGTTTCGGCCTGGGCGGCCTGCGGGCGGCGGCGCAAAAGCTGGCGGTGGGCGGCCATTGGCAGAAACTGGCGGCGGCGGCGGCCATCGAGGATTTGTACGGCAGCCAGCGCGACATCACCACCGCCATCGCCGCCGAAGCGCCCGGCCTGCCCGCCGCCGAGGCGATGGCCCGCTGGGCCGATTGCCGCCGCGCGGCCATCGAACGGACCGACGCCGTGCTGGCCGAATTGCGGGCGGCGCGGCAGGTGGACCTGGCCATGCTGACGGTGGCCGGACGGCAGTTGAAGACCTTGGTGGAGAGCTGAGCGGCAGGGTAAGTGTTGCGGCGCGTGTTGCGTTGCGCTACCAAGGCGGTGTTTGCCGCCACCGGAGCCGTTCATGGACGCCCGTGATTTCCTTGCCGACCAGTTCACCGAGCACGAGCGGATTCTGGCCGCGACCCGCGACGCGGTTTCCGCCCCCTTCGCCGCCCTGGTCGATTCCTGTTCGCGGTCGCTGGCGGCGGGCGGCAAGATCCTGTTCTTCGGCAATGGCGGTTCCGCCGCCGACGCCCAGCATCTGGCCGCCGAACTGGTGGTGCGCTATCGCGCCAACGGCCGCGCCCTGGCGGCCATCGCCCTGACCACCGACACCTCGATCCTGACCGCCTGCTCCAACGACTTCACCTTCGACGACATCTTCGCCCGCCAGGTCGAGGCGTTGATGAAGCCCGAGGACGTGGCCATCGGCATCAGCACCTCGGGCAACAGCCCCAACGTGCTGAAGGCGTTGCAGGCCGCCCGCGCCATCGGCGGCACCGCCGCCGGGCTGTCGGGCCGCGACGGCGGCAGGATGGTCGGACTGGCCGATCCGCTGCTGGTGGTCCCCAGCCCCGTCACCGCCCGCATCCAGGAAATGCACATCCTGCTGGGCCATACCCTGTGCGACCTGCTGGAACAGCGGCACCGCGCCTCGTCCCGATCGGAATCCTGCTGATGGCCGCCAAGAATTCCCCCACCCAGGAACTGCAAGCCCATTCCGCGCCGCCGCAGATGGGGTCCGAACGGTCGTTCGGACTGGTCTTCGCCGTGGTCTTCGCCATCATCGCCCTGTGGCCGCTGAAATCGGGCGGCGACATCCGCCTGTGGGCGGCCGGTGCCGCCGTCGCCTTCGCGCTGGCGGCGCTGGTGGTGCCGCGGGCGCTGAAGCCCCTGAACATCGTGTGGTTCAAGTTCGGCATGGTGCTGCACCATGTCATGACGCCGCTGATCATGGGCCTGCTGTTCTTCGTCACCGTCACCCCGGTCGGCATGCTGATGCGCGCCACCGGCAAGGACCCCATGCGGCTGAAGCGCGACCCCAAGGCCGCCAGCTACTGGATCGTCCGCACGCCGCCGGGCCCGGCGCCCGAATCCATGAAGAACCAATTCTAGGGGATTCCCTCCGATGTCGTTCCTGCTTGAACTCGTCGCGTTCCTGCGCGCCCGCAAGAAGTACTGGCTGCTGCCCATCCTGGTGATGATGGTGCTGTTCGGCGGCCTGATCGTGCTGAGCCAGGGCTCGGCCGTCGCCCCCTTCATCTATACTCTTTTCTAGGCCCAGGAGCCGCGACGGTGAAGATTCTCGGTCTTTCCGCCCTTTATCACGACAGCGCCGCCGCGCTGATCGACGACGGAACCATCGTCGCGGCCGCCCAGGAAGAGCGGTTCACCCGCAAGAAGCACGATTCCGCCTTCCCGGAAAAGGCCATCGCCTATTGTCTGGAACAGGCCGGATGCGGCCTGGGCGACATCGACGCGGTGGTGTTCTACGACAAGCCGTTCCTGAAGTTCGAGCGGCTGCTGGAAACCTACATGTCGTTCGCGCCGCGCGGCTTCACCTCGTTCAAGACCGCCATGCCGGTCTGGCTGAAGGAAAAGCTGTTCCAGAAGGACCTGCTGCGGAAAGAGTTCAAGAAGTTCGCGCCGGACTTCGACTGGATGAACAAGCTGCTGTTCGCCGAGCATCACCTGTCGCACGCCGCCAGCGCCTTCTTCCCCAGCCCGTTCGAGGACGCCGCCGTGCTGACCATGGACGGGGTCGGCGAATGGACCACCACCTCGGTGGCCATGGGATCGGGCAACAGCCTGGAAATCCACAAGGAACTGCATTTCCCGCATTCCCTGGGCCTGCTGTATTCCGCCTTCACCTATTACACCGGCTTCAAGGTCAATTCCGGCGAGTACAAGGTCATGGGCCTGGCGCCCTATGGCGAGCCCAAGTACACCCAGTTGATCCTGGACCACATCGTCGACGTCAAGGAAGACGGCAGCTTCTGGCTGGACCAGTCGTATTTCGACTATTGCACCGGCCTGCGCATGACCAACGCCAAGTTCGCCGCCCTGTTCGGCCAGCCGGTGCGCCAAGCCGACAAGGACCCGCTGACCCAATTCCACATGGACATCGCCGCCAGCGTCCAGGCCGTGACCGAACATGTGGTGTCCAAGCTGGCCCGCGGCATCAAAAAGGACACCGGCGCCAAGAATCTGTGTCTGGCGGGCGGCGTGGCGCTGAACTGCGTCGCCAACGGCAAGATCCTGCGCGAAGGCATCTTCGACAACATCTGGATTCAGCCGGCGGCCGGCGACGCCGGCGGTGCCCTGGGCGCCGCCCTGGCGGGCTATCACATCAACAAGGGCCAGCCGCGCAAGGTGGCGGGCGGCGGCAAGGATGCCATGAAGGGCTCGTATCTCGGCCCGGTGTGGGAACAGACGGACATCGAACGCCGCCTGACCGAAGCGGGCGCCAAGTTCAGCGTTCTTTCCGATTCCGAACTGATCGAACAGACCGCGCAGGCCCTGGCCGATGAAAAGGCCGTGGGCTGGATGCAGGGCCGCATGGAATTCGGCCCGCGTGCGCTGGGCGGCCGTTCGATCCTGGGCGACCCGCGTTCACCGACCATGCAGAAGGTGCTGAACCTCAAGGTCAAGTACCGCGAAAGCTTCCGCCCGTTCGCGCCGTCGGTGCTGCGCGAGGACGTGGCCGAGTGGTTCGAC
The DNA here is from genome assembly GCA_023458315.1 of Pseudomonadota bacterium. Lineage (GTDB taxonomy): Bacteria > Pseudomonadota > Alphaproteobacteria > Rhodospirillales > Magnetospirillaceae > Magnetospirillum. Next base: position 666 of record JAEXAH010000072.1, on the reverse strand, counting down.
CTGGACGGCGACAGCCCCTATATGCTGCTGGTCGCCCCGGTGGCCGAACAGCATCGCCGCGCCATGAGCGAGGACGAGCAGAAGCTGTTCGGCATCGACAAGCTGAACGTGCCGCGTTCCAGCATCCCGGCCGTCACCCATGTGGATTATTCCGCCCGCATCCAGACGGTGCACGCCGACACCAATCCGCGCTATCACGCGCTGATTTCGGCGTTCAAGGGCAAGACCGGCTGCCCGGTGGTGGTCAACACCAGCTTCAACGTGCGCGGCGAGCCCATCGTCTGCACCCCCGAAGACGCCTTCCGCTGCTTCATGGGCAGCGAGATCGAGGTGCTGACCGTCGGCAATTGCTTCCTGCGCAAGGAAGACCAGGACCCGGCCCTGAAGCTGGATTACAAGAACGCCTTCGAGCTGGATTAGCAGCCTGCGGAAAACCCGGCTTTGACCGATCTTCGGGGGCTTTTGCCCCCGAACCCCAACCGGAAGGCTGCGCCTCCGGGCGGGGTCGGGCTGCGGCCCGACCGCCAAAAGACGCACCGCCCTAGGGTCAAAACCCAATTAATCTATCGTCAGCGTTGGCGTTCCAAGGGCGCCATGGCAGGCGCCGCGTGACGGCGATGCTGGCTGCATCGCCGAATGCGGCAACGAACCAGGGCGCCCTTGGAA
>JAEXAH010000071.1 GCA_023458315.1 Pseudomonadota bacterium | reverse complement strand
GTTTATCGCAATCTGTACGGCTGGCATCATCATCGTCGGCTACTTTTTCAATGCCATTCAGGGGTTGATTATATAGGGAAATGTATTGTGGCAAAGACTTGATTTCCTGTGACTAATTATTCAATTTTGTTTATCTTGGGCTCTAAATAGAAGGAGATTTTTATGGCACTGTTTGGATTAAGAAAAAAAAAGGAAGAACCCTCTTGCTGCTGTGGCAACTGTGATTGCGAAAGCATGGAGAAGGCCGAAAAGGCGAAAGTGGAAGGCGAAAGCATTAAGATTCTCGGAAGCGGCTGTACAAAATGCAACCAGCTCGAAGCGGCAACCAAAGAAGCTCTTGCACATCTTGGGATGGATACGACAATTGATCATGTGACAGATTTTTCGCAGATTGCGTCCTACGGCGTGATGACAACCCCAGCGCTTGTTGTAGACGGGAAAGTGGTTTCTTACGGTAAAGTTCTCAAAACTGATGAAGTGATTCAGCTCCTATGCAAAGTACGAAGGTAGGGATATTTGGCTTGCTAAATTTATATATCGGTTATGCTCGTGGTTTTAGGAATTGTCGGCGAAAACCTACCGATCAGGAAACTTCACATTTATATTTAACCCAAGTGGTTATCCGAACTTCGCATTATGTTTAACCGAGCACATTGCAATAATTATTAGGAAACCCCGCAGGTTACGACGAGTTACCTGCGGGGTTACAGGGTTTAATCTGCTATAGATTCAAGTTCCAATGGAGCAATATCTGTAAATTCGACATTCGGATATTTATTCATGATACGTTGTAAGACCCACTCACTTCTAAAGAGAATGACCGGCCGATCAAAGCGGTCTACGGCACGCAATACGTCCCCCTCAAGTACGGGCAGATCAAGGTTAGCATCTTTCGGAACAACCCATCGGGCGTGCTGATAACTTAATGGTTCTATTCTGATTTCAGCATTATACTCCCCAAGCATACGATAAGAAAGCACATCCAATTGAAGTGCGCCTGCGACGCCGACGATGCGCCTTTCACCGACGGACTCCGAAGTGCGAAATACCTGTATTGCTCCCTCGGTTTGCAACTGATTGATCCCTTTCACAAATTGCTTGCGTTTCCCTGCATCTATAGCGGAAACATAGGCAAAATGCTCTGCAGGAAACATCGGAATGGGGTCAAAGCGGAAAGGATTCTTCTCCGAGCATAGGGTATCCCCAATACGTAACTCGCCCGAATCAAACAGCCCAACAATATCTCCGGCATACGCTTCTTCCACAACCGCTCGGTCCTGTGCCAGGAACTGTTGGGGCTGCGCAAGTCGAATGTTTTTTTGCATACGATTGTTATAGACTTGCATGCCCTTTTCATACTGGCCGGAGCATATGCGGACAAACGCTAAACGGTCCCGATGTTTCGGATCCATATTCGCCTGTATTTTAAACACAAAACCCGAAAATACATTTTCATCCGGTGCTAAAACACCCATGCTGGTATTCCTTTGCCCGGGTGCCGGTGCCATCTGTATGAAATCCTCCAGAAACTGCTGCACGCCAAAGTTGCTCATTGCACTGCCAAAAAAGACAGGTGTGACTTTGCCTGAAAGCACTTTGGCGATATCGAATTCCTCACCCGCCGCGTCAAGCAGCGAGATGTCCTCACAGAGCGAATTGTAGGCTTCGCTTCCAATTAACGCTTTTAATTCCGGATTATATAGTTCCATTACTTGTGATACGATAACTTTGATGCCGTGGTCTCCGTCGGTCTCAAACAGTTCGAGCCGCTTAAGCGCTCTGTTATACACCCCTTTAAACACGCCATCGATACCTACAGGCCAAGTTACGGGGCAGGAGTGAATGCCAAGGGTTTTCTCAAGTTCATCAATGAGGTCGAACGGGTTCTTGCATACGCGGTCCAACTTGTTTACAAAAGTAAAAATAGGTATGCCCCGTTTGCTACACACATGGAACAGTTTCTTCGTCTGTGCTTCCACACCTTTTGCACCATCAAGAAGCATGACAGCGCTATCTGCGGCAACCAGCGTACGATAGGTGTCCTCGCTGAAGTCTTGATGCCCAGGCGTATCAAGGATGTTAATGTGATAACCGTTGTAATCGAAGTTTAGTACGCTAGAAGTTACTGAAATACCTCGCTGCTTTTCAATTTCCATCCAGTCGGATACGGCATACGAACGGGTTTTACGGCTTTTTACACTGCCAGCCTGTCTTATAGCGCCGCCGTACAGCAGAAGTTTCTCTGTAAGAGTTGTTTTACCTGCATCCGGGTGGGATATAATGGCGAACGTACGTCTTCTGTTGATCTCATCATGTAATCTGGTTTGTTCCATTGCTTCAGTAACTTTCCTTTATAAAATCAATTTGAGGTAATCCATATCGTTTATTTTCTTTTTCGTTCATGCATAAACCTCACAGGAGCGTCGCAAGAGCGGCAGCAGCAAGAATTATATCATGCCGGAAGCGATGTTGTCTTGCTTAGCTTTTCTGATAAAATAAGAGCATGGGAAAGTAAGAGGGCCTGGATAATCAGGCGAAGGGATACAACCTTCGTAAGCATAGCATTGACTTATATTGCTGATGAAGAAAATTGGCAAAAAGCAATTGAGTTTTTATTTAACCTGTACGAGACTTGGTATGAAGGATACTGATTTTCGCGCCATTAACTTCGCGCTGCACCCCTTGATAGTTGTCAGATAAGAAAAATACTGTTCAACTATCGGGCATGATTAATCAGACTGCATATTATCACCCTTAGGCAAAGTATCGGCAAGGGAGTTGAGCAATATGCATCGCATCATTGGTTATAAAACTCTGTGACCTCTTATGAAATTTCTTTGCCAATATGGATGATTAAGATTACCTATCCGTACACCGCCATCGCTGGGAGCACAATCTATCATTTTTCCGTTGCCCAGAGCGATACCCACATGACCCTTAAAAGAGATAATATCCCCGGCCTTTAAGTCCTCCATTCTGTCAACGACAGGGTACTTGGAACTAGATGCCCATCCGGCTGAGGTTAAATATCCTTGCCGTATACCAATTTGGTTTAGACACCAAAATACAAAACCGGAACAATCAAACGTATTTGGACCTTTGGCACCTAAGACATATTTTGCACCAAGCTTGGATTTTGCGACTTCAATTAAGGCTTGGACAGATTTTTCGCGGGAACTTCCGCCATTACCCGAAGCGCCCCCTCCACTCGAAGAAGCTGCCTTTTTTGCAGAATCGGAAAGTAGCACAGTCAACGTCTGCGTGCCTACCTTGCCATCATCCGAGAGTCTGTTTCTTTTCTGGAATGCCTTCACCGCACCGGAGGTGTTAGAGCCAAAATATCCATCAGCCTTATCTTTCAGGT
>JAEXAH010000070.1 GCA_023458315.1 Pseudomonadota bacterium | reverse complement strand
GCCCCACCCCCACTGACGGCGCAGCAAGGCGGGCAGGGCACGCGGCGGCACGGCGCGGCGCGGCGTCAGGCCGGGGCGGGGGTCCAGCCGCAGCACGATGCCGGTGAAGCCGCGCTCGAACTCGGTCCGCGGGATCAGGCGGCGGCCGCTGGCCGGGTCCACCACCCGCAGATGGCGGGGCGCGACCGCCTCGACCACCAGCATGTGGTTGAAATCGACGAAGGCCATGAAGGGCGGCGCCAGATCGGCCAGATCGGGCTCTTCCTTGCGAAAGGCGCGGGCGGTGAAGCCGTGGTCGGCGGCCAGATTCCTCAGCGTCGCCAGCGAGGTGCCTTCGCCGCCCGGCCCGGCGGCCCGGCGCAATTCCTCAAGCGGCACCGCGCGGCCGTGATGGGCCATCAGCATGGCCAGCGCCGCCAGGGCGCATTCCGCCGCCTGGAATTGCAGGACGACCGGAACCCGCACGCCGTCCCTGGCGCTCATGGCACGTCGCCGCTGGCGATCATGGCACGTCGCGGGCACCCGCCAGGATGCGCAGCAGCCGGTGAAAGCGTTCGCCCGCCAGCGAGACGCTGTCCAGCAGGCGTTCGTCCAGTTCGTCCTCCAGCACCTGTTCGCTGTCCAGCCCGGCGCCGCCGCCATAGCCCATGCGGCGCACGGTGCCGCGCAGACGGTCGGCCAGGAACATGGCGATGGCCTGATAGAAGCGGCGGGCGAAACCGTCGTTGCGCGCCAGTTGCTCGGCCAGGGCGCGTTTGTCCACCTCCAGCACCACGCAGGCGCCATCGGCGGTGACGGTGGCCGAGGGCGGGGCGCTGTCCACGAAGGACAATTCGCCGATCATCTCGCCGGGGCCAAGCACCGCCACCCGGCCCAACCCGGCGATGGACACCGCCATGGTGCCGTCCACCAGGATGAACACCGAGGCGCAGGGCGCCCCCTCGCGCACCAGTTCCTGGCCGGGCGGCACGGCGCGGCGGCGGCCGTGGGTCGCCAGCCATTCCACGTCCAGGTCGTCCAGTTGTCCCAGGATGTAGAGAACCTTGCGCATGGTCGTTTCCGTCTTGGGGTGGGTCAAAGAATCTGGCGGCGCGCCATGTCGGCGAACAGCCCCGGACATGCCGCCAATTCGTCGGGGCGCCCGGCCTGCACCAGCCGCCCCTGGTCCATCACCAGCACCCGGTCCACGTCGGCGATGGTGGACAGGCGGTGGGCGATCAGGATGCGGGTGATGCCCAGCCCGGCCAGCGAACGGGTGACGATGGCCTGGGTGCGGTTGTCCAGCGCGCTGGTGGCTTCGTCCAGCAACAGGATGCGCGGCCGCCGCGCCAGGGCGCGGGCGATGGCCAGACGCTGGCGCTGGCCGCCCGACAGGGTGGCGGCGCCGTCCATCAGCACGGTGTGCATGCCCATGGGCATGGCGCGGATGTCGGCGTCCAGTCCGACCTGGGCGGCCAGCGCCCAGGCGTCCTCCAGGCTTTGGCCGCTGTCGCCGACGATGTTGTGGAACACGTCGCCGGGCAGGATGCGGCTGTGTTGCAGCACCACGCCGATCTGGCCGCGCAACTGGCCCAGATCCAGGCGCGACATGGGCTTGCCGTCGAAGAAGATCTCGCCCTCGGCCGCCTGTTCCAGCCCCAGCAACAGGCGCATCAGGGTGGATTTGCCGCTGCCCGACGGGCCGATGACGGCGACGAACTCGCCCGGCGCGACGGTGGCGGAAAAGCCCTTCAGCACGCTGGGGCCGCCCGAGACATAGGAAAAGCCGATGCCCGCGAATTCGATGCCGCCCGCCAGGATGCCGGGGGCGTGGCGGCTGCCGCCATCCTCGGGCGGCTGGTCCAGCAGCGGCCGGGCGCGTTCCCACAACGGCACCGCGCCCAGCACGTCGCTCAGGCTGCGCACCGCGTGGGTCATGCCGGTCAGGAACTGCGCCAGGGCGGCATTGAAGGCCAGGAAGGCGCCGGGCTCCAGCGGCGCCACCGGCTTGTCGCCCTTGGCCAGCAGCGACATGGTCATGAACACCGCCACGCTGACCAGCGGCGGGAACGCCGCCATGAACACCGATTGCAGCCGTGCCGCCTGTTGCGCCGCCAGGGCGTGGCGCTTCTGCGCCGCGTATTTGTGCGCCCAATGGGCCAGGGCGCGGTCGCGGGCGGCGGCCACCGCCAGCTTGCCGACGCCGTTGATCAGTTGCAGCACCAGCCCCTCGACGGCGCCGCGCACCAGCGCCTGCCGCCGCTCGTGGCGCAGTTGCAGCCAGATCAGCACCAGCGTCACCACCGCCGACACCACCGCCAGCGCCACCGCCAGCAGGGCCAGCCGGGCGGAATAGCTGAACAGCATGATCAGGCTGACCACCGAGAAGATGCCGCCCAGCAGCGACGTCACCGCCGCGCCCGACAGTTTTTCGCGGATGGACTGGACGCCCAGCACGCGGTCGGTCAGGTCGCCGGCCGAGAAATCCTTGAAGAAGGCGGCGGGCAGCCGCAACAGGCGATCGAACATGGCGGCCTGAAGACCGGCATCCAGTCGCCCCTCCAGCCGCAGCAGCGCCAGCCCCTTGGTCAGTTCCAGACAGGCGGTGGTGATGGCGGCCACCGCCAGCCCGGCCACCAGGATGGCCAATTGGTCGCGGGCCGCCGCCGGAATGATCTCGTCCACCAGCAGGCTGGTGGCCACCGGCACCGCCAGGGCCAGCAGCGCCGTGCCCAGGGCCAGGATGGCCAGCCGCATCAGATCGGCGGTGACGCCGCGGGCGCAGAACCGCCACAGCCGCCGGGCATCCAGGGCGCCGCCGCCGAAACGGCCATAGACCGCCAGGGCCTGGGGCGCCAGTTCGGCCGCCAGTTCGGGCGTCACCGGCACGTCGCGGGCCGCGCCCGGCCGCCACAGCACATAGCCGCCGGGGCCGGGCAGCAGCGCCACCGGCGAATCGTCGTCGGCGCGGCGGGCGATCAGCGGCAATCCCTCGGCCCGTTGCCAGCCGTCGCGCAGCAGCACCGGCCGTCCCCGCAGGCCCGAGGCGCGCAGCACCGCGCCGATTCGGCCGTGCGGACCGGGCAGCGTCTGGTCGTGGGCGGGCGCCGTCACCGGACGGTCCAGCACCGCCGCCACCCGCCGTACCACCGCCACGGCGGGGTCGCCGCCATCGGCCGGGGCCGGGGCGGGGCGGTGGGGCTCGACCACCCGGGCCAGGGCGTCGAAACCGGATTCCAACATGCGGTGCGACTGGCGGGCGCGGGTGTGGACGGCCTCGGCCCGCGCCTCCTCGCGCGTGATGGCGTCGCGGATCAGGGCGGTCATCACCGCGGGGTCCTCGGCCGCGTCGGTCGGCTCGGCCAGGGCGTCCTGGCCGCCGCAGGCCAGCACGCCCCAGCCCTCGGCCAGCAGCGGCAGCGGCGCCAGCACCTCGTCCTGGTGCCGCCGTTGCAGGAACAGGCGGCGTCCGGCGGGCTGGTCGTCGCGCACCGGCACGGCGAACAGGTCCACGAAACCGGCGGCGACGCGCCACGCCCCGGTTTCCCGCCACAGCAGCAGCGGATGATCGGCGGAAAGCGGGCGGGTCGTCATCAGCGCCCCGCCCGGATCAGGCCGGCATAGACGCCATCCGCCGCCATCAGCGCGTCGTGGCGGCCGCGTTCCACCACCCGGCCCTGGTCCAGCACCACGATCTCGTCGCAATCGCGGATGGTGGACAGGCGATGGGCGATGATCAGGCAGGTGCAGCCGCGTCGCCGGATGTTGTCGTCGATGGCCTTTTCGGTCAGCGGGTCCAGGGCGGCGGTGGCCTCGTCCAGCACCAGCACCGCCGGGTCGGCGGCCAGGGCGCGGGCGATTTCCAGGCGCTGGCGCTGTCCGCCCGAGAAATTGGTTCCGCCCTCGGCGACCTGGGTGTCGTACTGGCCGGGGCGGGCGGCGATCTCGGCGTGGATTTCCGCGTCCTTCAGGGCCTGGGTCAGAGCGGTTTCCGGCACGGTGCCGTCCCATAGGGTCAGGTTGTCGCGCACGCTGCCCTCGAACAGAAAGACCTCCTGGTCCACATAGGCCACCGAGGCGGCGAAGACCTGGGGGGCGATGTCGGCCAGCGGGCGGCCATCCAGGCGCACCTGGCCGCTCCACGGCCGTTGCAGGCCGCAGACCAGACGGCCGATGGTGGATTTGCCGCTGCCCGAGCCGCCCACCAGGGCGATGCGGGCGCCGGGGCGCAGGGTCAGCGAGAAATTCTCGACCAGCGGCGGCTCGCACGGATTGTAGCCGAAGCTGATGTCCTCAAGCTCGATCAGCCCGTGCAGGCGGTCCCCGGCCATGGCGGGCGGCGGCGGCGGTTCCGGCTGTTCCAGCACGTCGGCCAGCCGTTCCAGGTCGCCGCGCGCCGATTGCAGCCGCCCGGCCAGCCCCACCAGTTCCGACACCGGGCCGGTGATGGCGGCCATCAACGCCTGCAACGCCACCAGCGACCCCACGGTCAGGGCGCCATCGATCACCCGCCAGCCGCCGATGCCCAGGATCGCCGCCACCGACAGCGCCGACAGCAGCGCCGGGGCGCCCGACATCAGGGCATCCAGCAGGCCCAGTTTTTGCCGCGCCGCCAGGGCCTGGGCCTGATAGCCGCTCCAGCCGGTGAAGGCGTGGTCCTCGGCGCCGGTGACTTTCAGGGTTTCGATGCCGACGATGGTGCTGGCGGTGGCGCCCGCCAGCCGCCCCATGTCGCCGGTCAGGCCGCGCGTCAGGTCGGTGCGGCGGCGCTGCACCAGCCGCACCACCAGCACGTTGCCCGCCGCCAACCCCAGGGCGATGGCGGCCAGCAGCGGGTCATAGGCGGCCATGGCCAAGCCGTAGAACAGCACCGCCGCCGCGTTGAACACGCTGGTCGCCACCTGTCCGGCCAGCAGATCGGCGACCCGGTCGGCGGCGGCGGCGCGGTTGGCGAGGTCGCCGCCCAGGCGCTGGTTGAAATAATGCTGCGGCAGGGCCAGCAGCCGGGCCAGATAGCGCGCCGACAGGGTGGTGGACAGCTTGGCCTCCAGCCGGGCCAGCAGCCCCTGCTGCCATGCGGTCAGCGCCGCCTGGACCAGCGCGCACAGCACCAGCCCCAGGCACAGCGGCGCCACCCAGGTTTCGAAACGCTGCACCAGCACCTGATCGACGAACAGCTTTTCCAGGCCGGGAATGACCACGCCCGGCACCACCAGCAGGGCGCTGAACGCCGCCACCGCCGCCAGCGGCCGCCGCGACCGGCCCAGATGCCCGACCAATTGGCGCAGGCCGTCGGGCGGGGTGCCGCCGGGCTGGAACGCCTCGGTGCGGGTAAAGGCCAGCACCACGCCGGTAAAGCTTTGCGATAATTCGTCCAGCGTCACCGACAGCGGACCGTGGGCGGGGTCGTTCAGATGGGCGCGGCCCTTGTGGAAGCCTTCGAACACCACGTAGTGGTTGAAGTTCCAGTGAATGATCGACGGCACCGGCAGATCGGCCAGCCCCTGCGGCTCCTTCTTGAAGCCCTTGGCCGCCAGCCCGAAGGTGCGGGCCACTTTCAGCACGTTGGACGCCTTGCTGCCGTCGCGGCCGACGCCGCACGCCTGGCGCAATTCCTCGAGCGGCACCCAGCGGCCATGATGGGCCAGGATCATCGCCAGACAGGCGGCGCCGCATTCCAGCGCGTCCATCTGCAAGATGGTGGGGGTGCGGACCCGTTCCTGCGTCACCGTTCGACCCCGATGGCCCGGCGCAGGAACGGCAGGATCAGCGAGATCGGGCGCTGTTCGCGCACCGCCACCGCCGCCTCGACCGTGGTGCCGCTGGTCAGGTCGATCGGGGGGCCATCGCCCGAGGTCCAGCCGTAGCCGCTGGGGGTGTCGGCGGGAACCAGATCGATGCGGGCCTCGAACGGTGCGCCCTTGCGCACGAAATCCTCGACCAGCGTTTCGTTCTGCACCACGGCGGCGATGCCCGCACGGGTGGCGGGAAAGGGCGTGACCTGGGCGACGCGGCCCAGCAGGGTGCCCACTTCCTCTTTCTTCACGGTGGACGGCGCCACCCGCACGGTCATGCCGGGACGGACCTTCTTGCCGTGTTCGGTGGGGACGTAGACCACCGCCTGCAAGCGCGACCCGGCGCTTTCGATGCTGACCAGCGGCTGGCCCACCGCCACCACGGCGCCATCGGCCAGCATGATCTCGTTGACGCGGCCGTCGGCGGGGGCGACCACTTCCGAGGCCAGGCTGATCTCGGTGGACAATTCATCGGCGCGGCGGTTGGCGTTGGCCACGTTCTCGGACAATTGGCGGATTTCGCGGTCGGTGTTCAGGCGGGCCTGCATGGCCTCGGCGCGGGCGGCGCCGATCTGGGCCTGGGCATCGGCCAGTTCGCGCCGCGCCCGGCTCAGTTCGTTCTGCGCCGCCTGCACCGCGTCGGCGGTGGCGAAGCCCAGCCCCAGCATTTCCTGGCGGTTGCGCACCTGCTGGTCCAGATAGGCGATGCGGTCGCGGGTCGCCGCCGCCGATTGTTCCAGCGCCGCCTGACGTTGGGCGATGGTGGCCAGGGTGGCCTGAAGTTCCTGTTCCAGCACGCCGCGGCGGGCGCGCAGATCGTCGCTTTTCTCGGACAATACCTGACGGGCGTGGCCCAGGCGCTGGCGGGTTTCGTCCTGGCGGATGCGGGCCACCACCTGACCCTTGGCGACGCGGTCGCCCACCGCCACCAGCACGCGGTCGACCACCCCGGCGGCCGGGCTCATGGCCGGGACCACCCGGCCGCCCTGGGTGATCAGGATGCCCTTGGCCGGAACATTGGTGGGAACGCTGCCGAATACTCCCCACAGGATCAGGAAGGCCAACCCCAGCCCCAGCCCGACCAGGGCGATCCACGTCCCCGGTCCGCTGACCGTCACCATGCGGTCAAGCTGTTCCGGCGAGGCGATGCGCTCCAGCGCGGCCTTGCGGAACAATTTCTCGGCAGCGTTCGCCATCTCTCCGGTCCTGCATCCCCCTTGGAAGGTCCAGGGGCCACAGAACGGACCGGGCCGTCAACGCGGCCGCGGCCCAGGTCAACGGCGGTTGAAGATCAGCTTCCCAGGGCGTAGCCGATTCCGCGCACCGTGACGATGGGGGCGGAAAAGCCGTCCTGGTTCATCTTGCGCCGCAGGCGGGCGACCAGGGTGTCGACGGTGTGTTCGCTGATGTCGCGGGGGTCGCGGTTGCTGATGACGTCCAGCAGGAAATCGCGCGTCACCGGGTTGGGGCGCTGGGCGGCCAGGGCGCCCAGGATGTTGAACTCGCCCGAGGTCAGCGGCAGCAACTGGCCGTTGGGGCGGAACAATTCGCGCCGGATCATGTCGATGATCCAGCCGTCGAATTCGATCAGCGATTCGCCCGACCGGCGCAGCACGCTGCGGATGCGGGCCAGCAGGGCGCGCAGGTTGACCGGCTTGGTGACGTAATCGTCGCCGCCCGCCTCCAGCCCGGCGACTTCGTCCTCGTCGGTGTCGCGGCCGGTCAGGAAGATCAGGCCGCACCGCTCGCCCAGCCGCAAGTCGCGGGCCTGGGCGATGCCGTCGCCGTCGGGCAGGTTGACGTCCAGCAGGATCAGCGACGGCTGGCTGGTGCGCAGGTGGGCGCGCATCTCGGCGCAACTGGCGGCGCGCAGACAGGCCAGCCCCTGGCTTTCCAGGAACCCGGCCACGCCTTCCAGGCATTCGGGGGCATCGTCGACGACGAGAATGGGACCAATGGACATGCGGAGTGGAATCACCCTTCGGAAGCGGTCGGCCGGGCGGCCGCCGCGAGAAGCCCATCAATCGTTGTGTACAGCGCATGGCGGGCGGCGTCCAGCGCCTCGGGGTTGCATGAATCCGACTCGGCGGCGCGCAAGGCCCGCTCGGCGGCGGCGGCCAGGGCGTCCAGTCCCAGCGACAGCGCCGAGCCCTTGAGCCGGTGCGCCACCTGCGCCAAGGTGTCGGCGGCCATGCCCGGCCGCGCCAGGGCCGGGGCGTGCACCCGCAATCCCTCCAGCAGCAGGGCGCGCAATTCGGCGGTCTTGGCGGCGCCCAGCAGGTCGTCCAGCGTCGCCGGTTCCGCCGCCCGCGCCGTCAGCGCGGCGATCTCGGCCGGGCCGGAATCGGGGGAAAGCACGTCCCGGGCGCCCGCCGCCCGCAATTCGGGGGCGTCGTCTTGCGCCAATGCCACCAGCCGGGGCGGCGGGCGGTGGGACCGGGCCGCCGCCGCCAGGGCCGCCACCTGGGCGGCGCCGCCGGGGGCCAGCACCAGTTCGAACGGCCGGTTGCCCAGCATGGTCAGGGCGACGGCGGGGGCGACGGCGAAGACGCGGTGGCCCTGGGCGCGCAGATGGTCGGCGACGGCGCCGCAATCGCCCGCCGCCAGCACGTCCAGGCACGGCGCCGGGCGGGCCGGAGAGGGGGCGTTGGCAGGCCCCAGCACCCGGGCCAGCACGGCGTTCAGCGCCTGGGGGGTCATGGGCTTGGCCAGATGGGCGTCCATGCCCGCGTCCAGGCAGCGTTCCACGTCGGCCCGCAGGGCGTTGGCGGTCAGGGCGACGATGGGCACGTCGCACAGCGGCGGCGGTAGGGCGCGGATGCGGCGGGTGGCCTGCAAGCCATCCACCTTGGGCATGCGCATGTCCATCAGGATCAGGTCGAAGCCGCCGTCCTGGGCCTTGTCCACCGCCTGGGCGCCGTCGGCGGCCAGGGTGACGGTGTGCCCGGCGCGGGTCAGGAAGGTGCGGGCGACCTCGCTATTGACCGGGTTGTCCTCGGCCAGCAGCACCCGCAGCGGACGGACGCGCACCGGGGCGGGGGCGGGGGCCTCGGCCACCGGGCCGGACGGCGCCAGCCGCACGGTGACGCGGAAGGTGCTGCCCCGCCCCGGCGTGCTGTCCAGATCGATGCCGCCGCCCATGCCCTCGGCCAGACGGCGACAGATGGCCAGCCCCAGGCCGGTGCCGCCAAAACGCCGGTTGATGGAGGCGTCGGCCTGGGCGAAGGCCTGGAACAGTCGGCGGCGCTGCCAGTCGTCGATGCCGATGCCGCTGTCCTCGACCTCCAGTTCCAGCACCATCCCGCCGTCGCCGCCGTCGCGGGCGGCGGCGCGCAGGGCGATCGAACCGGTTTCGGTGAACTTGACGGCGTTGCCGGTCAGGTTGAACAGAATCTGGCGCAGGCGGGCGACGTCGCCGCGCGCCCATTCCGGCACGCTTCCGTCCAGTTCCAGGGCGAAGGACAGATCCTTTTCCCGCGCCCGGGCCTCGGTCAGCGCCGCCACCTCGGCGATCACCCGGCGCAGGTTGAACGGTTCGTTCTCGAACTCGACGCGGCCGGATTCCAGCTTGGTGATGTCCAGGATGTCGTCCAGCACCCGCAACAGATGCTCGGCGGAATGGCGCGCCACCTCCAGACGGCGGCGTTCCTCGGGCGGCAGGGTACTGTCCAGCACCAGATGCAGCATGCCCAGCACGCCGTTGACCGGGGTGCGGATCTCGTGGCTCATCACCGCCAGGAACTCGGCCTTGGCGCGGTCGCCCGCCTCGGCGGCCTCCTTGGCGGCGCTCAGATTCTGGCGGTGCAGGTATTCCTCGCGCCGCATGGCCGAAAGCTGGATGCGTGCCACCGCGCCGACCACGAACGCCACCAGGGTCATCAGGCCGACGATGGACAGGTCCAGCGCCGTCTCGGGGTCGGGGCGCAGCACCCCCCAGAACAACAGGCTGATGGTGGGGGCGTACAGGCACAGCGTTGCCGCCGCCCGGAAACTGCCCGGCAGGCAGATCATCAGCGCGATGGGCATCAGCGGCAGCAGCACGCCGCCATGGCGCAGCAGCGCCGGGTGGTTGAAGATCAGGGCGTTCAGGGTGAAGAACGCCGCCTGATGGGCATAGGTGATGGCCAGCAGCCGCCGCAAGCCGCCGCCGCGCAGCAGCGCCATGCTGGCCGCCAGCCCCAGCACGGCGATCAGCAGGCGGTCGCCCAGGAAGAACGGCAATTGGCGTTCCGACAGAAAGGCCAGATCGGCGGGGATGAAGCCCAGGCTGGTCAGGGTGGTGGACACCACGCACAGCAGGGCGCCGTCGCGGGCGCGGGTCGAGGCGCTTTCGACGAAGCGGCGTTCCAGCGCGCGGTCGGCGAACTCGCCCGCCCAGGTGACGCGGGTGGTGGGCTCGGCGGCGGCCATGGCCTAGCGCCGGGTCGGCCAGGCCAGCAGGGCGGTGGCCGCCACCTGGCGCAATTGCTCGCGGGTGGCGCCGTGGATCACCTGATGGGACATGCCCTGGATCAGCGTGGTCAGGAACCGGGTCAGCCGCACCGGATCGGCATCGGGCGGCAGATCGCCCTCGGCGCGGGCGCGCTCCAGCCGCGAATGCATGCGGTTCTCGTAATCGGCCTTGATGTGGGAAATCTTGTCCTTGACCGATTGCGCCTCGTCGCCGCAGGTCATGGCGCCCTTCGTCACCAGGCAGCCGACCGGATGGTTGGGGTCGGTCAGCATGTCCACCGCCCCGAACAGCAGCCGCTCGGCCACGCCATAGGCGGTGTCGGCCTGCTCGGCGTCCGAGAAATAGGCGATCTTTTCCTGGCTATAGCGGTCCAGCGCCTTGCGGAACAATTCTTCCTTGTTGCCGAAGGCGGCGTAAAGGCTGGGTTTGTTGATGCCCATGGCCTCGGTCAGATCGTTCATCGAGGCGCCCTCGTATCCCTTGCGCCAGAACACTTCCAGCGCCCGGTTCAACGCCGTGTCGGCGCAGAAGGCGCGGGGGCGACCCATGGCCATGAAACGGCTCCCTTGCTTTTTGTACCCGATGGTAAAATGGGCTGTCGGCAAGGTTCTGTCCAGTTCCACCGCGGCACCGTGATCTTTCTCCCCATGTCCCCATCTGGGGATCATGGGCAATCCCGGGGATTGCTAGGATGGTCCCAATTCGGTACCCCACCTGTCCCCAAGCCCCTGGGGGCCGAAGATGAAGCCCCGCCATCCCCCACCCCGGCGGGGCTTCTCATTTTCCGGCCGGTCGTCCACACTGCGTCGAAAGCAAGGGGGGCAGGATGGTTCGGGCGTGGTGGCTGACGGTGGATCGGGTGGCGGAATCCCAATGGCCGCGTCTGGCCGATTTGCTGGACGATGCCGAACGCGCCCGCGCCGCCCGTTTTCATTTCGATCGTGACCGCAAATGCTATGTCGCCGCCCACGCCCTGGGGCGGACGCTGCTGTCGTCATGGGCGGGGGGTGACCCGCGCGGCTGGCGGTTCCAGGTGGGCGACCACGGCAAGCCCGAGGTGCTGTCGCCGCCCGGCGGGCCGCGCCTGCGGCTGAACCTGTCGCACACGCGCGGGCTGGCGGCGGCGGTGTTGACCGAAGGCCACGACGTCGGCATCGACGTGGAATGGCTGGACCGTCGCGCCCCCACCATGGATCTGGCCCAGCGTTTCTTCGCCCGGACGGAATGCGCGCAGTTGGACGGGCTGGCCGAGGATGCTTTCGTCGAACGCTTCCTGAGTTTCTGGACGTTGAAGGAAGCCTATGTGAAGGCCATCGGCAAGGGACTGGCGCAACCGCTGGACAGTTTCGCCTTCACCCTGGAGCCGCTGGCGATCGCTTTCGCCGACGCGGGGGCCGACACGCCCGCCGCCTGGAGCTTCCGCCGCTTCGTGCCCACCCCCCGCCACCTGATGGCGGTGGCGTTGCGGGCGCCGGAACCCATGGCGGTGACGGTCGAGGAAAAGCAGGCGGATGAACTTTACCGCTTGTCGCCCGGAATGGGCGCACCCGCCGCGCGGCCATAGGCGCTGTCCAGGCGTTGGGTGCAGCGGGTCTGGTCGGGGCCTTGCAGTTTGCCGCAATTGGCCAGCCAGTCGTCGGCGTAGATGCCGGTGGTGGACAACGCCTTGTCCGGCGCCGGGCGCAGGGCATAGGCGGCGATGGCCACGGTGGCGGCGACCAGCGCCGCCAGCAACAGTTTGGGCGGCATGGCTGTCACCTCCCTCCCTTGAAAACAGCGAAGCCCCGGCCGGGGCCGGGGCTTGCGGTCACTGTGCTCAGGACGCCTTGCGCAGACGGACGATGACATCCACCCCTTCGACCTCCATGCCGGCCGGGGCGGGCGGCAGGTCCAGGACGCGCGGCTGGGTGCCGGGAATGTCCTGAACGCGGCCGGTCTGCACGTCGTAGAAATGGTGGTGGTCGGCGGTGTTGGTGCAGAACCAGCTACGGTCGCCGACGGCCACATGCTTGACCAGGCCGCCCTGGGCGAATTCATGCAGCGTGTTGTAGACGGTGGCCAGCGACAGTCGCACGCCGGAAGACAGGGCTTCCTGATACAGACTGTCGGGCGTCAGGTGGCGATGACCGCCCTCGCGGATCAGCCGCAGGATGGTCAGGCGTTGGCGGGTGGGGCGGATCTGGGCGGTACGCAATACCGCCTCATCGTTGCAATGCACGGACGACCTCTCCTGGCACCGGGATTTGACCTTAGTCAGTTTAAACTTAGTCCAGAACGCGGCGCAACGGATTGCACGCACCCGGCCGGGGAAATTGCAAACAAACCGTCACTGGTCTGCCGGGTGCCGGGCCGCATAAAGTCCGCCCGCCAATGGGGGGCGAGACCAGGAGGCCGAGATGGTCGAGCAAGGAAAGAGCGCCAGGAAATGCGCGCAATGTGCCTATTGGGACCGTGGGATCTGCCGTCACGGCATGGTGGGAGAGCAGGAACGCGGCCGTGCGGCCGGTTGCCCGTTCTTCAGCCGCGACGCCAGCGCCTTTGCCTTTTTCGTCAAGGAATGGCGCTGGTGACTTGATATGGTGTCAGTGACGGGTGGGGCCGCCGTTCATGCCCGCCATGCTGCGCAACAGGGCGATGTCGCGGCGGATGCGTTCCACGTCGTGGCTGCGCCACAATTCGCCGAAACTGCCGCGCGCCGGGCAGGCATCCTCGCCGCGCTGACGGCGGGCCAGTTCGTCCTCGAACTGGGCGATCAGGCTGTCCAGCACGGTGCGGCGGGTTTCCGCCGCCACCAGATCCAGGAAGGCCAGCTTCATGCGCAGGCCGACCTGGCCGAACACCGAGGCGGGCCGCGCCAGCGGCTGCGCCAGCAGCATGGACAGGGTTTCACGGCCGCGCCGGGTGGGGCGCAGGCGCGGTTCCGGGCCGCTGGCCGGTTGCAGATGGCCGCCCCGGCTCATCTCGTCCACGCTGGCCATCACCAGTTCGCCCACCGGCAGCCATTGCCCCAGGGTGATGACGTCGATGGCGTGGCAGATGTCCTCGAGCGTCGCCGGGCCGCGTGCCGAGGTGCCCAGCGCCGCCAGCCAGATGAAATCACGCGCGCCCATCTCGCGCCGGGTCAGCGCCGTCATGTCCACATGTCCGATGAAACCCATTGTACCGCCCCTTCGTAAATGCGAATGATTCGCAATAACTGATGCAGAATGCCCTGAAGCCGGGCGCGGCGCAACCCCTTATACCGGCCAACCTTTGATTTGACCTGTTGGCCGGTATCAAGCCGCCATTGCGGCGGCGGCCAAGCCCGCGAATGCGGGCGCCCGGCGAGGGACAATACGACCGGTCAATTTATTGGCCGGTTGGTATTATTACGGTTGTGGCCATTGGCGACAAAACGCGCCGATTTGCGCACATTCTGTGGTTGCCGGGCCGTGGGGGCGGGCGTAGAGTGCCCGACCTGAAGCCCGTGGCGGCTTCGGTTTTCCTGGGGTTTCGGGGACGATCAATGCCCAAGGTGGCAATGCCCGAGTTGGCGATGCCCGAGTTGGCATCGACAGAAGTGTCGACCGGCGTGCGCGAGATCGACACCGACATCGAGGGGCTGAGCTTCCTGATGTCGCGGATATTCGATCCGCTGGTGGAATGCCGCCGCCGCAACGGCGAATGCGACCGCGTCCAGTGCGCCCGCATCGCCGCCATCCGCCGCTATGTGCAGCGGGGCTTCGACCGCCAGGACCAGTTGATGGCGCGGGCCGATTATCCCCTGGCCGCCGACCATGCCGCCGATCACGACGCCCTGGTGGCCCAACTGACGGCCATGGGCGACGCCGGAATCTGCGGCGACCGCGACCGCCACGTGGTCCGCGAGGCGGTGCTGCGCTGGATGCTGCGCCATCATGGCGGCTGCGACCGGCAACTGGCCAATTGGGCGGTGACGCGCCGGGTTCTTTCCCCCTCTTCCTGACCGTTCCGCGCAAGGAAACCGCGTGCCGACGCCCCTGTCGGCGCGCCGGTCGGCGTTTGCTTGACCAATGTTAAAGCCCGCCCCTGGCCTTGGCGCCTAAGTTGACCCCCGAGGTGGGGAATAGTCCCGCCCCGATGTTCGGGGGAAACATTCCCTCAGGTTCAACGGAGTTCGGCCACCGGCGGGGGGAAAGACCGCGGTGGGTGGAGTTCAATCCCTCTTCCCGAGGAGCGACCATGTCCGAGACACTGACGAAAGCCGCGGCCCGTAATATCTTTTACGGTGGCACGGCATTCTTCTTCGTGGTGTTCGTCGCCTTGACCGCGCACAGCGTCAGCAAGGCCAACGCGATCGCCGCCGCCAATCCCGTCACCCCTTCGGTGGCGGCTGGCAAGCATGTGTGGGAAAAGCACGCCTGCATCGACTGCCACACCCTGATGGGTGAGGGCGCCTATTACGCCCCCGAACTGGGTAACGTCTGGGTCCGCTACGGCGGCAAGGAAGACGCTTCCGGCGCACGCGACGCCATCAAGGCCTGGATGAAGGGCCAGCCCTCGGGCATCGAGGGCCGCCGCCAGATGCCGCAGTTCAATCTCTCCGAGAAGGAACTGGACAACCTGGTCGACTTCCTGAAGTGGTCCAGCGAGGTCGATACCCAGAATTGGCCGCCCAAGGTCAGCGGCTAACAGGGAAGGTGACACCCATGAAATACCAATCGCAAAAAGTCGCGCTGTACTATTTCGCCGGCGCGCTCGCCCTGTTCGTCGCCCAGGTGCTGTTCGGCACCATTCTGGGCACCATCGTGGTCATGCCCAATTTCCTGGCTGATCTGGTGCCGTTCAACATCGCCCGCATGATCCACACCAACGCGCTGATCGTGTGGCTGCTGATGGGCTTCTTCGGCTGCGCCTATTATCTGATTCCCGAGGAAGCCGAAACCGAACTGCACAGCCCGAAACTGGCCATCCTGCAATTCTGGCTGTTCCTGTTCGGGGCCGCCGCCGCGGTGGTCGGCTATCTGTTCAAGATCCACGAAGGCCGCGAGTTCCTGGAACAGCCGCTGTGGATCAAGCTGGCCATCGTCGTGGTCGCGCTGATGTTCCTCTACAACGTCACCCTGACGGTGTTGAAGGGCCGCAAGACCGCCATCACCAACGTCCTGCTGCTGGGTCTGTGGGGCATCGCGGTGTTCTTCCTGTTCTCGCTGTACAACCCGGACAATCTGGTCCTCGACAAGATGTTCTGGTGGTGGGTCGTTCACCTGTGGGTGGAAGGCGTGTGGGAACTGGTCATGGCGTCGGTCCTGGCCTTCCTGATGATCAAGCTGACCGGCGTGGACCGCGAGGTCGTCGAGAAGTGGCTGTACGTCATCATCGCCATGGCCCTGTTCTCGGGCATCCTGGGCACCGGCCACCACTATTACTGGATCGGCACCCCGGCCTATTGGCAGTGGATCGGCTCGGTGTTCTCGACCCTCGAGGTTCTGCCGTTCTTCGCCATGGTGGTCTTCACCTTCTACATGGTGTGGAAGGGCGGCCGCCAGCACCCGAACCGCGCCGCGCTGCTGTGGTCGCTGGGCTGCTCGGTGTTCGCGTTCTTCGGCGCGGGCGTGTGGGGCTTCCTGCACACCCTGGCTCCGATCAACTACTACACCCACGGCACCCAGGTCACGGCCGCCCACGGCCACCTGGCCTTCTACGGCGCCTATGTCATGCTGAACATCGCCATGTTCACCTATGCCATGCCGCTGCTGCTGAAGCGTGAGCCCTATAACCAGACCCTGAACATGTGGGGCTTCTGGGTGACGTCCTCGGCGGTGTCGTTCATGACCTTCGCCCTGACCTTCGCGGGCGTGGTGCAGACCCACCTGCAACGCGTGATGGGCATGAACTTCATGGAAGTGCAGGACCAACTGGGCCTGTTCTACTGGATGCGCCTTGGCGCCGGTATCGTCACGCTGGTCGGCGTGGTGATCATCGTGTGGTCGCTGGTGGTTCCGGGCAAGGCCCAGGCCGCCCGTGTCGCGCAACCGGCCGAGTAAGTAACGTCCTACGGGGGCAGCCGCAACGGATCGCGGCTGCCCCTTTTTTCTCTGTGGATTTCTGGAGTGCCTCCAATGCTCAGTTCCGTCGCCCCCGCGTCCCACGTCGCCGCCGAGATTCCGTTCTATCTGCCGGTGGGCAACGAGTGCCGCCTGTTCGAGCTGGCCCACGCCCACAAGCTGCCGCTGCTGCTCAAGGGGCCGACCGGCTGCGGCAAGACCCGGTTCGTCGCCCATATGGCGGCGCGGGTGGGGCGGCCGCTGTTCACCGTGTCGTGCCATGACGATCTGACCGCCGCCGATCTGACCGGCCGCTATCTGCTGAAGGGCGGCGACACCGTGTGGGCCGACGGCCCGCTGACCGCCGCCGTGCGCCAGGGCGGCATCGCCTATCTGGACGAGGTGGTCGAGGCGCGCAAGGACGTGACGGTCGTGCTGCATCCGCTGACCGACGACCGCCGCCTGCTGCCGCTGGACCGCACCGGCGAATTGCTGGAGGCCCCCGACGATTTCATGCTGGTGGTGTCCTACAACCCCGGCTACCAGAACGTGCTGAAGCAGTTGAAGCCGTCCACCCGGCAACGCTTCGTCGCCATCGAATTCGACTTCCCGCCCGCCGATGTCGAGTGTCAGGTGGTGGTGGCGGAAACCGGTCTGTCCGAGGACAAGGCCCATTCCCTGGTCATGCTGGCGGCACGCCTGCGGGCGCTGAAGGGCCACGACCTGGAAGAAGGCGTCTCGACCCGCCTGCTGGTCTATTGCGCCACGCTGATCCAGGCGGGCATGAGCCTGCGCGAAGCGGTGCAGGCGGCGCTGATCGAGCCGCTGACCGACGATGCCGACGTCAAGAAGGGATTGGACGAGGTGGTTCTGGCGGTCTTCGGATAACCGCCATGTCGTGGACCGAAGCCTTCGAGCTGGAAGAAAAGGTCGGCCGCTTCTGGCACCGGCTGGTGGGCGACAAGCATTCCTGGCCGCGCTTTCCCGAGGCGGCGGTCAACCTGGATGCGGTGCGCGCCCAACTGGCGGTGTTCTTTCGCGGCCTGGGCGGCGATCGCGGAATCACCATCACCGTGGCGGGCGCCCGCACCTCGACCCACCGGTTGACCTGGAAGCAGCGTATCGGCATGGAGGACGAGCGGCAGGTGGTGGCCTCGCGCGACGAGGTTTCCCTGGCCCTGCCCGAAACCCTGGACGCGCTGCCCGAGGCCGCGCTGAACCGCGACCTGTATTTCTGGCTGGCCGCCTTTTTCGCCGCGCTGGAACCGGCGGGCGCGGCCGAGGCCGACCCGCTGCGCGCCGACCTTGCCTTCCTGGCCCGCGCCAGGCGGGCGTCGGACGCGGTGCTGGCGCAGTTTCCCGGCATGGCGCGCCGCCACGCCGCCCTGTGCCAGTCCCTGCGCGCCCTGCGCCCGGCCCGGCCGCTGACCGGTGCCGAGGCCCAGGTGGAAGCATTGGTTCTGTCCATGCTGGGCGGGCAATCCGCGCCGGACTTGCCCGACGATGTCGCCGCCCCCGCCGGGTACCGGCCGTTCCTGCCGGTGCCGCTGTGGGGCGAGGCCCTGCACCGTCTGCCCGAACAGCGTCCGGAAGAAGAGGAGATGTCCGAGGCGGGGTCGAAGAAGGAAGAGCAGGACGAGCAGGACAAGCGCCGCAAGGCCGAACGCAAGCGCCAGGACAACGCCGACCGCAAGGATTCGCTGATCCTCAACCGCTTCGAGAAGATCCTGTCCTTCGCCGACATGGTCAACGTCAATCGCGGCGCCGACGACCCCGACGAGGAGGAAGCCAAGAAGGCGGCCGAGGAAATGGACAAGATCACCCTGTCCAGCCACGGCAAGAAGGCGGCGACCAAGCTGAAATTCGACCTGGACCTGCCGCCCGAGGCCACCGAGACGACGCGGCTGACCGGCACCCATCTGTATCCGGAATGGGACCACCGCGCCGCCTGTTACCACAAGGACCATTGCCAGGTTCTGGTGGGCGTCGCCCCGGAAGAGGGCGAGGCTTGGGTGCCGGGCGAGGCGGCCAAGCGCCGCATCCGTCAGGTCAAACGCCAGTTCGAGGCGCTGCGCACCAAGGCGATGATCCTGCGCGCCCAGATGGACGGATCGGAATTGGACACCGAGGCGGTGGTGCGCGCCCGCACCGACCTTGCCGCCTCGGGCCAATGTTCCGACCGGGTGTGGATGCAGCGCCGTCCCATGGAACGCGATCTGGCGGTGGCGGTGCTGGTGGATTCATCGCTGTCCACCGATGCCTGGATCGAAAACCGCCGGGTGCTGGACGTGGAAAAGGAAGCCCTGGCGGTGTTCAGCCACGGCCTTGCCGCCTGTGGCGACCCCTTCGCCATCTACGGCTTCACCTCGCGCAAGCGGGCCTGGGTCAAGGTGGACACCGTCAAGGATTTCGACGAACCCATGGGCGACCGGGTGATGAAGCGCATCGGCGCCATGAAGCCGGGCTATTACACCCGCATCGGCGCCGCCCTGCGCCATGCCGCCGCCGAACTGGAAAAGCGCCCCAACCGCCACCGCCTGCTGCTGGTGATCACCGACGGCAAGCCCAACGACGTGGATCATTACGAAGGCCGTTACGGCATCGAGGACACCCGCAAGGCGGTGCAGGAAGCCCGCGCCAAGGGGCTGGCGGTGTTCGGCGTCACCATCGACCGCAAGGCGCAGACCTATTTCCCGCATCTGTTCGGCCGCGGTTCATACGCCATCGTCCACCATCTGGCGCAATTGTCGGCGGCGCTGCCCCGAATTTACCGGCATCTGGCGGGGTAGGGGGGATAACAGGTCGCGGGAAAGCTCTTGAGCGCCCCATTTTTGGTTCATCGCGGAATTGCGGGGGAAGTGCTCGTCATGGCCGGGCTTGACCCGGCCATCCACGTTTGTCCGCGGGCATCCCAGCGGAAAGACGGGAACAGGCGGCGCCGCGTGGATGCCCGGATCAAGTCCGGGCATGACGGAAACGG
>JAEXAH010000069.1 GCA_023458315.1 Pseudomonadota bacterium | reverse complement strand
GGGGACGCCGCCTGACCGTCGCCGACCATGGGCGCGGCCTGCCGCCGGGCTTCGAGGTTGCTCGGGCCGACTCGCTGGGCATGAAGGTGGCGCGGGCCTTCGCCGGCCAGTTGAAGGGAAAGCTGCGCGCCGAGCCGAACGGTCCCGGCACGCGCTTCGTCCTCGACCTGCCTTTCTGACCCTCCGTCGCCGTTGACGGCTCATCGCCTCTTGCCGAACGCCGCGTCCTGCGCCATGCATCCACCCTTGTCGACGGGGGAGGTCTGAGATGGCGCGGGTGCGTGCGGATGTGGCGATGGTGGAGCGCGGGCTGGCCGAAAGCCGGGCCAAGGCGCAGGCGCTGATCCTGGCCGGGCTGGTCTATTCCGACACGCGTCGCATCGACAAGGCCGGCGACCTGCTGCCGGACGGCGCGCCTCTGTCCGTCAAGGGGCAGGACCACCCCTGGGTGTCGCGCGGCGGGCTGAAGCTGGTCAAGGGGCTGGACGTCTTCGGCATCGACCCCACCGGCCTGACCGCCGTGGACGTCGGCGCCTCGACCGGCGGCTTCACGGATGTGCTGCTGACCCGCGGCGCCGCAAAGGTCTACGCGGGGGATGTCGGGCACGGGCAGCTGGCCTGGAAGCTGCGCAACGACCCGCGCGTGGTCGTCCTGGAGAAGACCAACGCCCGCCACCTGACCACCGCTGAGATTCCCGATCCCGTGGACATCGTGGTGTGCGACGCCAGCTTCATCGGGCTGGAGGTCGTGCTTCCCGCCGCCCTTTCCCTGGCCGTCCCCGGCGCCCGCCTCGTTGCCCTCATCAAGCCGCAGTTCGAGGTGGGCAAGGGCCGGGTCGGGAAGGGCGGGGTGGTGCGCGAGCCGGAATTGCACCGGGAGGTCTGCGACCGCATCCGCGGCTGGCTCGACGCCCTGCCGGGGTGGCGCGTGCTGGACATCACCGAGAGCCCGATCACCGGCCCCGAGGGCAACAAGGAGTTCCTGATCGGGGCGGTGAAGGACTGAGCGGACGTGGTGGACGGCCCTTCCGCCGTCCTGAAGCGGTGGCACGCCGGCGCCGACGTGCCATCGACGGTGCTCAATCGGTTGCGTCCCGCTTCTTGAAGATGTCCTTGTGCAGCGAACCGAGTTCGTTCTTCGTGATCTTTCCCATGGCGTTCCGGGGCAGGGAATCCTGGACGATCACGGCCTTGGGCAGCTTGTATCCGGCAAGTTCGCGCGCCGCCCGTGCAAGGATGGAGGCCGGATCGAGCGACACGCAGCCCGGTTGGCGTTCGACGGCGGCCACCACCCCCTCGCCGAAATCGGGGTGTGGAACGCCGAAGACCGCGCTCTCGCCCACCCCCTCGATGCGGTTGAGCACGATCTCGACCTCGCGCGGGTAGACGTTGTAGCCGCCGGAAATGATGATCTCCTTCGCGCGGCTGACCAGCGTAAGGCGGCCATCCGGGGCGACGCGCGCCAGATCCCCCGTCATGAAGAAGCCGTCCGGCCGGAACTCCGCCGCCGTTTTCTCCGGCATCCGCCAGTAACCCTTGAACACGTTCGGGCCGCGCAGTTCGAGACCGCCGACCGCGCCCGCGGGCTGCGGCTGTCCGGCGGCGTCCACGACCCGGACCTTCAGCCCCGGCAACGGGTAGCCGACCGTGCCGGGCAGGCGCTCGCCGTCGAGGGGGTTGGAGGCGATGATCGTGGTTTCCGTCATGCCGTAGCGTTCAAGAATCCGATGGCCCGTGCGCGCCTCGAACGCCTCGAAGATGTCCTGCGACAGAGGCGCCGAGCCGCAGGTGAACAGGCGCATGGACCCGCACCGCTCCCGG
Source organism: Pseudomonadota bacterium (assembly GCA_023458315.1). Taxonomy (GTDB): domain Bacteria; phylum Pseudomonadota; class Alphaproteobacteria; order Rhodospirillales; family Magnetospirillaceae; genus Magnetospirillum. Next base: position 913 of record JAEXAH010000069.1, on the reverse strand, counting down.
GTGAGCCGCGGGTCGGCAAGGAGGCGCGTGTAGAGCGTCGGGACCCCCATGAACACGGTGCTGCGCGGCAGATGCTCGATCACGGCGTCGGCCGTGAATTTGGTAAGGAAAACAGAGGACGCGCCCGCATACAGCATCGAGTTCAAGGCGATGAACAGGCCGTGCGCGTGAAAAATGGGCAGGGCGTGCAACAGGACATCGGCTTCGGAGATGTCCCAAAGCGCGTTCAGCGTGCGGGTGCCAAAGGCCATATTGCCGTGGGAGATCATGGCGCCCTTGGGGCGCCCCGTCGTTCCCGAGGTGTAGAGGATCGCCGCCACCTCGTCCGGGCCGACCTCGGCGACGCGCTCCCAGGGCGGCCGTCCGCGGCACGCCGCCGCCAGCGTTCCTTCGCCGTCCGGGTCGAGCGTGAAGGTTTCGCACCCGGCCGGTGGCGCCAGATCGCCCACGACCGGAGTCTGCCCGACGAACACCGTGGGGTCCGCGTCGTCGAGGAAGTAACGCAGTTCGGCCAGCGTGTAGGCCGTGTTGAGCGGCAGGTGGATCGCCCCGAGTTGCAGGACGGCGAGATAGAGGCACACCGCCTCGGGCGACTTCGCCACCTGCACGGCGACCCGGTTCCCCGGACCGACGCCGGCCTCGTGGAGGACGCGCGCCATGCGTCCGGCGTCCCGCCGCAGGTCCGCGTACGTCCATGTCCGCCCCGTGTCGGTTCGCAGGGCTGCCCGCGTATCGGCCGGCGCTCCGGGCTTCAAAAGCAGGCTGTAAAGGTTGTCCGTCATTCCGGTGTTCCTGTCGCCGCGATGCGGGCCATGTGATTCCGAGGCGGAGGACGATTCGCTTCAGGGAATGAGCACGATCGATCCCGTCGTGCGGCGGGCTTCCAGGTCGCGGTGCACCGATGCGGCGTCGG
>JAEXAH010000068.1 GCA_023458315.1 Pseudomonadota bacterium | reverse complement strand
TGGACCATCATAATCAAGGCGAAGGGGGATCGGTGCGGCCACTGCAAACCTCCGGCTGTTTGCCAGAGTGACTCACATTTGGCCGCTCATGGGAATCCCCGCCGTGAGTCGCCGTCAGCGCAGGCTGGTATCAGGTGCCGGAACCCACCCCGGAGCCGGAAATCCCGCTTCAATCCGTCCCGATATCGGAACAAAAGAAGTCCGAACCTCCCACAGACCCCAAGGTCGCCGCGATGGCGGAGATGGCGGGCACGCCCATCGCCAATCCCGGCCGATCCGCCCTGCTGAAGCCGGTGGAGAAACAGACCCAATCCGAGATGATGGACATGATCCATTCGGCGCAAGCCGATTATCGAGGGTATCGTTCGGGCGATCCGCTGAAGGCGCACACCTATGAAATGGTGCAGGACTGGCACGCCAACATTTACGGCGACCAGCAGCAAGGCACCGACGGCGGCAAGCCCATTGAGCCGACCCCCATCCGCCCGATCCCCAAGCGGCCTTCGCCCCATACCACACCGCAGGGCGAGGATTTGTGGCAGGCCACCGCCCGCATCGGGCAAAAGGTCGCCGCTGTCGCCGGGAAAGACGGCATTGCCGATGCGGTGACGGGGTTGCAACGTGGCCTCAACATGCTGGACGAGGCCAACCCGTTGCCCGCGCGATCACCGGCCTACGCCCCTTATACCAAGTTGGGACCGGTGGACGAGGATGGGCAATATGGCCCGCAGACCGATTTCGCCCTGAAGCACGCCGCCGCGCGTCTCGGGTCGGCCAAGGTGGACGAGGCGTTTGCGCTGGGCCGGTTCAACACCTTCGCCCGCAATGCCCAGCGAAGCGGCAATTCCGAAGGGCTGGAAGACAAGACCCATTCCATCATCGGCCCGTTGTTCCGCGATCCGGCAGACAGCACGGCGCCCAAGGTGGAGGGCGGGGTCTTGCAGGAAACGCTGAACGGCTTCGGTCAGGGGCTCAAGGTGGACAACTGGATCGGCCCCAAGAAGACAGCGGCATTCAGTTCGGCTTTGCGGGAAAACGATGCCGACGAATTGACCCGTGCCTTTGGGCGGGGACTGGGTTTGCTGTGATGAAGCGTGCGGGGAACGTCGTCGTTCCCCGCTTGCGCATCTAGACCTGTTTCAGCTAAAGCGGAAACAGGTCTAGCTTTTGCCTTTGGCGGCCGCGCCTCCAGCGCAGGCCAGGCTCAGGCGCCGCTCAGGCTGGTCGCATTTCCACGCTCGGCGTGAAAATGCTCTAAGTCCTTGATTTCTCTTCCCAGCCGCCGCCTTCGTTCTGCTGGTAATAGACCAGTTGGTGCCCGGCATTCTTCCAGGTCTTCCAGCGGCCGCGCGCCGCTTGCACGGCGTCGTCGTCGCGGCCGTCGAACAAATCCAGGCAGCGGGCATAGGCGGACACGTCGGCGGGGGTGACGCCGTCGCACAGCACCAGCACGGTGGCGCCGTTGGGGTTTTCGTCGGCATCGGTCAGCCAGATGGGCTGCGACGCCGCCTCGCCGTCGGCGGCAGCGCCGTGCGGCAGCCAGCTTTCCTCGTTATAGGTCCACAACAGCCCGTTCAGGTGTTCCACCCGTTCGCGGCTGCCCGCCATGACCACCACCCGCAGCCCCGCCGCCGCCGCCTTTTCCAGCAGACGGGGCAGGGCCTGGTCCAGCGCCAGGCGGGTCAGGTGGTAAAAGCCGATCTGGGTCATTTCTCCTCGTAGCGCCGGGCCACCAGGGCGTCCAGCAGGCGCACGCCGAAGGCGGTGGCGCCCTTGGGGCAGGTGGCGGCATCCTGTTTGGACCACGCGGTCCCGGCGATGTCGATGTGCGCCCACGGAATGTCGCCGACGAAGCGCTTGATGAACTGGGCGGCGGTGATGGACCCGCCCTCGCGGCCGCCGACATTCTTCATGTCGGCGATGTCGGATTTCAGTTGCTTGTCGTAGCTGTCGCCCATGGGCAGGCGCCACACCTTTTCGTCCACGCTGGCGCCCGCATCGGCGATGGCCTGGGCCAGCGGGTCGTCGTTGCTGAACAGGCCGGCGTAATCGTTGCCCAGCGAGATGATGATGGCGCCGGTCAGGGTGGCCAGATCGATCATGGCCGTCGGTTTGAAGTGTTCCTTGGCGTACCAGATGGCGTCGGCCAGCACCAGGCGGCCCTCGGCGTCGGTGTTGATGACCTCGATGGTCTGTCCCGAGGCCGAAATCACCACGTCGCCCGGACGCTGGGCGTTGCCCGACGGCATGTTTTCCACCAGCCCGACGATGCCGACGACGTTGGCCCGCGCCTGACGTCCGGCCAGCGCCTTCATGGCGCCGGTCACGGCCCCGGCGCCCGCCATGTCCCACTTCATTTCCTCCATGCCCGCCGCGGGCTTGATGGAAATGCCGCCGGTGTCGAAGCACACGCCCTTGCCGATCAGCGCCAGCGGCGCCGCATTCTTGTCCTTGGCGCCCATCCAGCGCATGACCACCAACTGGCTTTCGCGGTCCGAGCCCTGGCCGACGCCCAGCAGGGCGCCCATGCCCAGCTTCCGCATCTGCTTTTCGCCCAGCACCTCGATTTCGACGCCCAGCTCGGCCAGTTTGCGGCATTCGGCGGCGAAGCTTTCGGGATGAATGATGTTGGCCGGTTCGTTGACCAGATCGCGGGTCAGGAACACGCCGTCGGCCACCTTGTCCAAGGCGCCAAAGGCGGTCTTGGCGGCGCTGGCGGCGTCGGTCAGCACCGTCAGCTTCTTCAGCGACGGCTTTTCGTCCTTCTTCTGGGTGGTGCGGTACTTGTCGAAGCGGTACGACCGCAACCGCGCCCCCAGGGCCAGATTGGCGGCGAAGGCGGCGGCGTCCACCGCCGCGCCCTCGACCGCGTCGGCGGCGATGGCGACGTCGGCATCGCCGCAATTCAGCACCTGGGCGGCGGCGTTGCCGCCGAACGCCTGGGCGGCCAGGGCGTCCAGCTTGTCAGCCTTGCCCAGCCCGACCAGGACGATCCGGCTGAGATCCAGCCCGGCGGGGGCCAGCACGCTGAGAACCTGCCCGGCCTTGCCTTCGAACCGCCCGGCATCCATGGCCCGGCCCAGCGCGCCGTTGGTCCTGGCATCCAGGGCGGCGGCGGTGGCGGTCGGCACCTTGCCTTCAAGCACGCCGACGACGACGGCGCCCGCGGTGGGAAGCTGGGGCTTGGCGAAGGTGATCTTCATGACGGCACGGTCCTTTCGGCTGCAAACGCGTGCCGGTACTGTAGCCGCCCGGCGGCGGGCCGTGAAGGGGCGGCGGAAACTTCGCATCCTGTTGAAACGCACAGCCCGGAAGTGGCATTCTGGACGTAGAAAACCTGGACCGTCTTCCACCGGTCGGCAGAAGCCAAAGGCAGTGGATCATGTACCACCGTGCGCCCAATCCGCTAGAGGTGCTGTATGCGCGCCTCGCCCTGCTCAGCAAGATGCTGAGTGCGGTGTGCTGCCTGTGGATCGCCGTGGTCGGCACCGTCATGGTGCGCGACCTGACCCCGAACGATTTGCAAAACCACCGCGCCCCGATCATCCAGGACCGCATCAGCCAGTGCGAGGGCGATTTCGCCCGCCGCTATGCCTGTGCCGACACCATCCTGATCAACGGCGAACATCGCGGCGCCGGGCAATTGCTGCTGCGGCTGGCCGTCACCCTGTTCCTGCCCACGGTGGCCTGGGTGATGTGGCGGGGCGTCATGCTGCGGGCCGAGCGTCTTCGTGAGGCCATCGACCATGGCTGGGGGGTAATGCAAAAGTCGGGGGGATGACCATTCAAAGACAAGGGGCATCTCTCCTTGTGGTCGATCGGTCCCGGGACTACCATCCCCTGTCGCGTGCCGCCCCCGGCGCCTTTCCCTGGCGGAAAAAAGGACGTCCGTTCCATGCCCATTTCCCAACGGCTTCTGGATAAACTGCGCGAACGCCGCGCCAAGGTCGAATTGGGCGGCGGTGCCGCCAAGCAGCAGGAACGCCACGACAAGGGATTGCTGACCGCGCGCGAACGGCTGGACGTGCTGTTCGACGACGGCACCTTCCAGGAATCCGGCCTGCACATCCGCCACAGCGGCACCGCCTTCGGCATGGCCGACAAGGATTTGCCCGCCGACGGCGCCATTTCCGGCAACGGTCTGGTCAACGGCCGCCAGGTGTCGGCCTTCAGCCAGGACTTCACCGTGGCGGCGGGCACGCTGGGCCGCATGCACGCGAAAAAGCTGGTGTCGGCCATGAAATACGCGCTCAAGATGGGCGTGCCGCTGGTGGCGTGCAAGGATTCCGGCGGCGCCCGCATCCAGGAAGGCGTGGACGCGCAATCGGGCTACGGCAAGGTGTTCTACATGAACGTCCTGCTGTCGGGCGTGGTGCCGCAGATCGCGCTGATCCTGGGGCCGTGCGCCGGTGGCGCCGCCTATTCGCCCGCCTTGATGGATTTCGTGATCATGACGCGCAGGAACGCGCACATGTTCATCACCGGGCCCGAAGTGATCAAGGCCGTCACCGGCCAGTCCTATACCATGGACGAGGTCGGCAGCGCCGACATGCACGCCACGGTCAGCGGCAACGCCCATTTCGTGGCCGAGGACGACGCCCACGCCGTGGCCATCGCCAAGGCGCTGCTGAGCTATATGCCCGCCAACAATTCCGAGGACCCGCCGCACCGGCCGTGGGACGACATCCCGCTGGAAGAGGACGAGATCCTGAACCAGATCGTCCCCGAGGACCCGTCCGAGCCCATGGATGTCCGCCGGGTCATCGACCGGGTGGTGGACGAAGGCAGCTTCCTGGAAGTGCACGCGGGCTGGGCGCGCAACCTGATCGTCGGCTTTTCCCGCATCGGCGGCATCGTCACCGGCATCGTCGCCAACCAGCCCATGGAGATGGCGGGGGCGCTGGACATCAACGCGTCGGACAAGGGCGCGCGGTTCGTGCGCTTCTGCAACGTGTTCAACATCCCGCTGGTGACGCTGGTGGACGTGCCCGGCTTCCTGCCCGGCATCGAACAGGAACGCGGCGGCATCATCCGCCACGGCGCCAAGCTGCTGTTCGCCTATGGCTCGGCCACCGTGCCCAAGATCACGGTGATTCTGCGCAAGGCGTATGGCGGGTCGTATCTGGCCATGTGCAGCCAGGAAATGGGCGCCGATTGGGTCTATGCCTGGCCGTCGGCCGAAATCGCGGTGATGGGCGCCGAGGGCGCCATCAACATCCTGTATCGCAAGGAATTGTCCGAGGCCGAGGACCGCCGGGCCAAGGCCCGCGAACTGGCGGCGGAATACCGCGACGAATTCGCCTCGCCCTATCTGTCGGCGGCGCGCGGTTACGTCACCGACGTCATCAATCCGGCCGAGACGCGCGGCACCATCGCCCTGGCGCTGCGCAAATCGCTGGCCAAGCGCGAGATGCGGCCGCCGAAGAAGCACGGCAACATTCCGCTGTGACCGCGACCGGGGAGAAAACAACGTGAGCGAATCCATCACCCTGGTCGGCTTCGTCTATGGTCTGGCCTTCGTCGTCGCCATGGGCGCCGCCCTGCTGATCAAGCTGATCGTCGGCGCCCTGGCGTTCAGCGAGCGCAACGTTCCGGCCGCCGCTCCGGCGTCGGCGTCGGCTGCTCCGGCGCCGGTCGACGGCATTCCCGCCCATCATCTGGTGGCCATCGCCGCCGCCGCCCACGCCATGGTCGGCGCCCATCGCATCGTCCATATCGGCGGCGCCGGGCCGGGGCGGATGTGGTCCACCGAGGGCCGCCTGGCCCAGCACAACGCCCACCACCCCCACTAAAGCCGCCACTCCGCGAAGGACGCGCCATGCAGAAGAAGCTTCGGATCACCGTCGAGGGCAAGGTCTACGACGTGACGGTCGAGGAACTGGTCGAGAACGGCCACGCCACCCCCATCTATCCGGCCATCGCCGGGACCGGCGCCTCGTCGTCGGTGGCGGCCTCGGGGCCGCTGACCGCGCCGTTGCCGCATACCCCGCCGCCGGCCGCCGCCGCCCCGGCGGCGCCGGGGGCCGAGATCTGCCCGCTGGGCGGCGTGGTCGACGCGGTGGACGTGGTGGTCGGCCAAAAGGTGGCCGAGGGCGACCGCATCGCCGTGGTCGAGGCCATGAAGATGAAGACCCCGATCCACGCCCGCCATTCCGGCACGGTCGCCACCATCGCCATCAAGCCGGGCGACGCGGTGGAAACCGGCGCCGTGCTGCTGACCATCGCCTGAGCGGAGAGCAGCCATGGAGCGCCTGCACGTCCTTGACCTGTTCCAGGGTGTCGCCACGCTGGCGGCGGCCGAGCCGTCCATCCTGATCATGCGGCTGGCGCTGATCGGGCTGGGCGTGCTGCTGATCTACCTGGGCAAGAAGGGCGTGCTGGAAGCCCTGCTGATGATCCCCATGGGCCTGGGCATGGCGACCATCAACGCCGCCGTGCTGTTCGTGCCCGAGGGCGGCTGGCTGCGCGCCGGTCCCAACCAGATCTTCGTGGACGCCCTGGCCGCCGCCGACAACGCCGCCCAGGTCACGCAGTTGATGAACATCCTTCAGATCAACTGGTTGCAGCCCATCTACACCTTCACCTTCAGCAACGGCCTGATCGCCTGCATGGTGTTCCTGGGCATCGGCGTGCTGCTGGACGTGGGCTATGTCATGGCACGGCCGTTCCAAAGCATGTTCCTGGCGCTGTTCGGCGAATTGGGCACCATCGTCATTTATCCCATCGCCATCGCCATGGGGCTGACGCCGGGGCAGGCGGCCTCGGTCGCCATCATCGGCGGCGCCGACGGTCCCATGGTGCTGTTCACCTCGCTGTCGCTGGCGCGGGAATTGTTCGTGCCCATCACCGTGGTGGCCTATCTGTATCTGGGCCTGACCTATGGCGGGTATCCCTATCTGATCCGCCTGATGGTGCCCGCCCGGCTGCGCGCCCTGCCCATGCCGCCGCCGAAGAATTCCAAGCCCATCTCGTCGTCGCAGAAGATGGCCTTCGCGGTGTTGATGTGCATCCTGCTGTCGCTGCTGTTCCCGGTGGCGGCGCCGCTGATCCTGTGCCTGTTCCTGGGCGTGGTGATCCGCGAAAGCGGCATCGTGCCGTTCATCGATCTGCTGTCCGGGGTGTTCCTGTACGCGGGCACCTTCTTCCTGGGCCTGCTGCTGGGCGTGCTGTGCGAGGCGCGGCTGCTGCTGGACCCGCAGGTTCTGATCCTGCTGCTGCTGGGCATGCTGGCGTTGCTGATCTCGGGCATCGGCGGCATTCTGGGCGGCTATGTGCTGTATTTCATGACCGGGCGCAAATTCAACCCGGTGATCGGCATCGCCGCCGTGTCCTGCGTGCCCACCACCGCCAAGGTGGCGCAAAAGGAAGTGTCCAAGGCCAACCCGGCGGCCATCGTCATGCCGCACGCTTTGGGCGTCAACATCTCGGGCGTCATCACCACCGCCATCCTGGCGGCCATCTACGTGACCGTCATCCAGGCCATGTACCCGGTGCATTGATGGGGGCAAGCGGAGGGGATATCACTCCTCCGTCGCCTGGGCTTCGGCCCGCTGCATCAGCCGCATGATGGTGGTGGGGTGCACCCCCAGGGTGCGGGCGATGGAGGCATAGGTCCGTCCGGCGTTCAGATCGTCGCGGATGGTCCGCACCAGCACGTCGTCCAGCTTGCGCGGGCGTCCGGCCCGGACGCCGCGCGTTTCCGCGTCCTCGCGCCCGGTGCGGCGCCGCGCCGCCAGCAGGCGACGGTCATATTCCGCCAGCGCCACCAGGGCGTTGCGCGCCGCCGGAATGGATGTGTCGATCTGCTCGGCCGCCAGTTTCAGCGTCGCCCCCACCCGGTGCACCCGCCACGCCACCCGCAACAGGTCGCCCACCGACACCGCCAGATGGGCGATGGACGGCGACACCAGCACGTCGCCGCCCGCCACGTCGCCCAGCAGACGGGTGCGGGCGTCGTCGCGCCCGGCCTCGTCCACCTCGATGCGCAGGCAGCGTTCGGCCCGCAGGATGGCGGCGGGCGCCCCCATTTCCTCTGATTCGATGCGGCGGTAATAGCCGACGATCACCTGACGCCCTCCCGAAGTCCAGGGGCGGAGTTTTCCCCGTCTTTCCCCGTCCTGTCCACATGTTTCGCACGGTGTTTGTGCAGTATTTTGTGACAGGGTATGGCGTCATTCAGGTGGCGCGTCGCCTGGGCTTCGTAATTTCGCAGTGATTTTTCGCATGAAACGCCGCCGCTTTCCGGCGGCTTTGCGGGGGTGGCGGCGCGTGACTTTTCCACATGGGGCTTATCCACAGGAAAACGCCGTGGCGGCGTGCGGCGACGCGATGGCGGCTCAGGGGGGATGGTGGGCGGTTTGGGCGGGGTTCTGTGGATAAAGTCGAAACCACCTGTGGATAAGTAAATGTTTCTCGCAGGCGCTAATACGAACGTCCTGTTAATCGCTGCCTGTAAAATATTCATGCGTATTTCGTGATGCCAGGAAAGCCGGTGACACGGCGCGACGGAACCTTGCCGGTCCTGTCATTCGTGGCGTGCGAAATATAGTTGCATAAAATGTGGAAAAAATGTGGATGCCGCACGCCGAAGGGTAAACCTTCGGGAAGCCCGCATTGACCATCGGGCCATTCCTCATGAACTATGCGGTCTTGCCTATTCGTCGCATCGACCGGGGGAGCCCATGCCGACGCCTGACCAATTGCTTGCCGTCATCAGTCTTCAGTCCGAAGTGGCCAAGCTGGGCCTGGATCTGGGGGCCATCATGGCGCTGGTGACGGAACGAACCTTGCCGCTGGTGACGGCGGATGGCGCCGCCATCGAATTGGCCGAGGGCGACGACATGGTCTATCGCGCCGCGTCGGGCATGGCGGCGGGACAGATCGGGTTGCGGCTCAAGGCGGCGACCTCGCTGTCCGGTCTGTGCGTGCGGACCGGCGAGATTTTGCGCTGCGACGATTCCGAAACCGATCCCCGGGTGGACCGCGCCGCCTGCCGCGCGGTGGGACTGCGTTCCATGATCGTCATGCCGCTGAAATATGACGGCCAGAGCGTCGGGGTGCTGAAGGCCATGTCGGCCCAGGTGGCCAAGTTCACCGAAGGCGAGGTCCGGGTGCTGGGTCTGCTGTCGGACATGCTGGCGGCGGCCATCCATCACGCTACCAAATTCGACGCCGAGGATCTGTACCGCCGCGCCACCCAGGATGGCCTGACCGGTCTGGCCAACCGTTCGGCGTTCATGGATCGGCTGCGCGGCGTGCTGAACCAGCGCGAGCGCCGGGCGGCGGCGGTGCTGATGCTGGACATGGACGGGCTGAAGCAGGTCAACGACACCCACGGCCACCGGGCGGGCGACGCCATCATCGCCGAATTCGGCAACCGGCTGCGCGCCGCCGCGCGGCTGTCGGATACGGTGGCGCGGCTGGGTGGCGATGAATTCGCGGTGATCCTGGTGCCCATGGACCTGCCCGAAGGCGTGTCCCAGGCCATCCAGCGCCTAACCGCCGCCATCGAACCGCCTTTCGAGTTCGAGGGGCGCCAGTACCAGTTGCGCGCCAGCGTCGGCGCCGCCCGCTTCCCCGACGAAGGCCACGGCATCGAGGACCTGATCGAACTGGCCGATCAGCGCATGTACCACAACAAACGCGAACGTCGCCAGAAACAGGCGGGGTAAAGGTCTAAACGATCACCCCGTCCACCAGATGCACCCGGCGGTCGGCCAGATCGGCCAGGTGGGTGTCGTGCGTGACCACCACCACCGACCGGCCCTGACGGTGGGCGAGGTCGCGGAACAGTTCGAACACCACCTGGGCGGTGTGGGTGTCCAGGTTGCCGGTGGGTTCGTCGGCCAGCAGGATGGGCGGGTCGTTGGCCAGGGCGCGGGCGATGGCCACGCGTTGGCGCTGGCCGCCCGAAAGCTGGTCGGGGCGTTTCTTGCGGTGGCCGCCCAGTTCCAGCACGTCCAGCAGATGGGCGGCGCGGTCGCGGATGGCGGGATCTTCCAGGCGGCCCAGGCGGCGCATGGGGATTTCCACGTTGGCCTGGGCGGTGAATTCCGGCAGCAGGAAGTGGAACTGAAAGACGAAGCCCAGCCGCGCCAGCCGCAGCGCCGCCAACTGGTCGGTGTCCAGCGGCGCGCTGTCCTGGCCCTGGATCAGCACGGTGCCGCTGGTGGGGCGGTCCAGCAGGCCCAGCAGGTACAGCAGCGACGACTTGCCCGAGCCCGACGGCCCGGTGACGGCGACGAATTCGCCCGGCGCCACGCTGAAATGGATGTCGCGCACCAGGGTGACGGGCACCGGCCCCGGCAGGTCGCGGGTGACGGCGCGGGCTTCGAGCGCGGGAGGAGGGGCGGCGGCGGCCATCATCCGGCCCCCCGCACGATGTCCACCGGGTTCAGGCGGCTGGCGCGGCGGGCGGGAACCCAGGCCGCCAGCGTGGCCGAGGCGATGGCCATGGCGCCGCTGATGGCGTACTGGCTGGGGGCGCGGTACAGGATGAAGCCCTGGGCCTTGACGAAGCCTTCCATGGAAAAGCGCAGGGTGGCCATGAACTCGACGATGCCGTAGCCCAGGCCCCAGCCGATCACCGTGCCCAGGATGCCGACCATCAGCCCTTCGGCCAGGAAGATGCGGCGGATGTCCACGTCGCGGAAGCCCATGGATTTCAGGATGCCGATGTCGCGGGTCTTTTCGAACACCACGGTCGAGATGACGTTGAAGATGCCGAAGCAGGCGACGATCAGGATGGCGCTGACCGTGGAATACATGATGACGTTCTGAATGACGAAGATGCCCAGCACGTTGCGCGACTGTTCCTGCCACGGCTCGGCGCGATACCCGAACAGCCGCTCGACCCGTGCCGCCAGCGGCGCCGCCTGCTCGACGTCGTCCAGGCGGATGTTGACGCGGTTGATGACGTTGGCGCGGTTCTGCAACACCTGCGCCTTCTTCAGCAGCACGTATGTCTCGAAATTGTCCACCAGGGTGACGCCGCTGCTGAAAATGCCCACCACCTTCATTTTCAGCACCACCCCGGTCGGCGACACCACGCTGATCAGGTCGTCCATGCGGATGCCGCCGCGCTTGGCGACGCCGTCGCCGATGATGATGCCGTTGGCGGTGGTGTACAGCGCGTCCAGGCCGCTGCCCTGCACCAGATCGCGTTCCAGGTGCGTCACCTTGCGCTGCTGTTCCGGGACGATGCCGGTGACGTTGGCCGACACGTCCTTGCCGCCGAAGCGCAGCAGGATGTTGCCCGACAGGGTGGGGGCGACGTGGATGCCCGGCTCGTCCTCCAGCACCGCCAGCATGCTGCGGGCGCCGCGGATGCCGCGGTTCTCGTCCCGCGGCTTGAGGCCGCGCAGGTCGACGGCGCCGTCGGCGTACAGCCGGTCCACCGGCTGCGGCGGCGGTTCGCGGAAATCGTCCTTGACGATGACATGGGGCTGGATGTCGATGATGCGGGCGACGAAATCGCGCTGAAAGCCCTGCATCATGGCCGAGATGGCGATGAAGAACGCCACGCCCAGCGCCACCCCCAACAGCGACACCAGGGTCTGGCGGCGGCGGTGCAGCAGGTGTTGCAGGGCGATGTCCAGGCCCAGCGGCAGGATCATGGCTCAGGGCGCCTTGGCGCGCAGGCGGTCGCCGGGCTTCAGTCCGGCGGCGGGGGCGGCGACCACCTTGTCGCCCTCGGCCAGTCCGGCGGTGATCTCGACCCGGGCGCGGCCGCGAATGCCCACCGTCACCGGCCGGGCGGCGGCGCGGCCGTCGTCGATGGTGAAGACCTTGCCGTCCACCAGGGCGGCGGCGGGCAGCAGCAGGGCGTCGGGTTTCTCGGCGGTGACGATGTTGACCTCGCAGGTCATGCCCACCATCAGCGGCGAATCGTCGGGCAGGGCGACGCGCACGCGAAAGGTCTTGTTGATGGGGTCGCCCTTGGGGGTGACGCGGCCGACAACGGCTTCCAGCACCCGGCCGGGGAAGCTGTCGGACTTGATCAGCACCTTCTGGCCGGGGACGACGCGGGGGATGTCCTCTTCGTCCACGTCCACGGTCAGGCGCAACGGACGCGGCGCGCCGACCCAGAACAGGGCGTCGTTGACGCCGACAACTTCGCCGATTTCGAAGTCGCGGCGCAGCACCACCCCGTCCACCGGCGCCACCACCACCATGTCGGCGCGGCGCTGGCGGCTGGCGGCGATGGCCGCCGTGACCTGGTTCAGTTCGCTCTTGTCCTTTTCATAGGCGTCGCGCGACCGCACGCCGCTTTGCACCAACGCCTGGCTGCGGGTCATCTGCTCGCGCCAATAGGCGGCCTTGGCCTCCAACTCGGCCACCCGCGCCCCGGCCTCGCGGTCGTCCAGCCGGGCCAGGATCTGGCCCTTGCGCACGCTTTCGCCCTCGGCCGCCAGGATTTCGGCGATGCGGCCCGATTGCACCGGGGCGACCTTGGCCCAGTTTTCCGGCTCGACCACGCCGGTGGCATAGACGGCCTCGACCGCCGGGCCGCGGCTGGCGGCGGTCAGGTCCACCTGGGGCGCGGCGGCGCGCAGCCACAGGATGCCGCCGCCCGCCAGGGCGGCAAGCAGAACGACGACAAGGGCGAGACGGCGGAAGAGGCGGCTGCGGGTCATTATTCAGTATTATCTAATATGAGGAGGGACTTCAACGGAACATCCAGCGCGACGCGCTGGGCGTCGCGGGCGGCATCCACCAGCGCCTCGGCCCGGCCGCGCCAGGACGAGGCGGCGGCGACCGCGTTGTCCAGGCCCAGTTCCAGATCCAGGGCGGCGACCAGATCGCCCAGCGTGACGCTGTCCAGGTCGCGGGCCAGCAAGGTGCGGTCGCCGGGCAGGGCGGCGGCGAAACCGGCATCGCACAGCGCCCGCAACACCGGGATCAGGTCGCGTTCGGCGGCGGCGGTGGCGGCCAGCAGGTCGCGGCGGGCGACGCCGCTTTTCTTGCCGCCGCCGACGGTGGTCATGGCCCGTTGCAGCCGGGCCAGCACCTCCAGCGCCAGGGTCAGGCGGCGGGCGCCGCGGGCGCGGCCCTCGGCCTCGTGGTGGCCCGCCCGCCATTCCGGCAGGGCGGCCGTCACCTCGGCGCCCACCAGCACCACCACCCACGACAGGAACATCCACAACAGGAAGATCGGCACCGCCGCCACCGCGCCGTACAGGCTGGTGTACGCCTTGGACGAGGTGACGTAGAGGGCGAAGCCCCAGCGCAGCCCGGCGAACAGCACCGCCGCCACCGCCGCCCCGGCCAGGGCGTCGCGCGCCCGCACCCGGCGGTTGGGGATGGCGGCGAACAGCCCGGCGAAGGCCACCACCGTCAGCAGGAACGGCACCGGCAGCGACAGGAACGGGCTGACGGCGCGGGTCAGCTTCCAGGTGTTGGCCGCCGCCACATAGCCCTGAAGCGAGAAGGCGGCGCCCAGCAGCAGCGGCCCCAGGGTCAGCCCGGTCCAATAGACCAGCAGCTTGGCGATCAGCGGCCGGTCGCGGGCGACGCGGAACACGGTGTTGAACGATCCCTCGATCGTCACCAGCAGCATGATGGCGGTGAACACCAGGCCGACGATGCCGGCGGCGGTCAGCTTGCCCGCATTGGCGATGAAGCGGTTGATCTGGGTTTCCACCACGTTGCCGATGGCGGGCACCATGTTGCTGACGGCGAAGCCGATCAGGTTCGAACGCACGCCGTCGAAGGCGGGGAATGCCGCCAGCATGGCCAGGGCGATGGCCAGCAGCGGCACCAGCGACAGCAGCGAGGTGTAGCTGAGGGCGGCGGCCATGCGCGATGCGCCGTCGCGGCGATAGCGCCCGGCGACGTAGCGCACGAAGCCGACGAAGCGGCGGGCGCGGGCGCGCATGACCAGGGCGTCGGCATGGCCCTGGGTTTCGCCCGTTTCGCGGTTGTCTCTCTGCACCTTTGCCCCCCGTTCGCTTTCGTGTAGGATGCCGCCCGCCTTGTCCGAAGGCCCTACCATAGCATTACCTGAAGAGGATCGCATGACCGCTCCCACTCCCTTGATGGCCGGCAAGAAGGGCCTGATCATGGGCGTCGCCAACGACCGCTCCATCGCCTGGGGCATCGCCAAGGCGTGCCGTGCTCAGGGTGCCGAACTGGCCTTCACCTATCTGGGGGAAGCCCTGGAGAAGCGCGTGCGTCCGCTGGCCGAAGAGGCCGGGTCCGATATCGTGCTGCCCTGCGACGTCGGGGACGAAGCGTCCATCGACGCCACCTTCGAAACCCTGAAGCAGAAATGGGGCAAGCTGGACTTCGTCGTCCACGCCATCGGTTTCAGCGACAAGGACGAATTGCGCGGCCGCTACGCCGACACCTCGTTGCAGAACTTCCTGAACACCATGCACATCTCGGTGTTCTCGTTCACTTCGGTCGCCCGCCGCGCCGCCGACATGATGCCCGATGGCGGTTCCATGCTGACGCTGACCTATTACGGCGCCGAGCGCGTGATGCCCCATTACAACGTCATGGGTGTGGCCAAGGCCGCGCTGGAAGCCAGCGTGCGCTATCTGGCCGTCGATCTGGGCCGCCAGAACATCCGCGTCAACTCGTTGTCGGCCGGTCCCATGAAGACCCTGGCCGCCTCGGGCATCGGCGATTTCCGCTATATCCTGAAGTGGAACGAATACAACAGCCCGCTGAAGCGCAACATCACCCTGGACGATGTGGGCGGTTCGGGCATGTACCTGCTGTCCGACCTGTCCTCGGGCGTGACCGGCGAATGCCATCACGTGGACAGCGGCTACCACGTTGTCGGCATGAAGGCGGTGGACGCCCCCGACATCTCGGTGGCGAGCAAGGAATAGTTTGCCTCCCGTCACCCCCGCCTCGGTGGGGGTGACGGCTTTCGCACAAGGATTTCAGCGTGTCCGGCAACAGCTTCGGCCATACCTTCCGCTTCACCACCTTCGGCGAAAGCCATGGCCCGGCCATCGGCTGCGTCATCGACGGCGTGCCGCCGCGCCTGAAGCTGTCGGAAGCCGATATCCAGCCGTGGCTGGACGCGCGCAAGCCGGGCCAGAACCGCTTCACCACCCAGCGCCGCGAACCCGACATGGTCAAGATCCTGTCGGGCGTGTTCGAGGGCGTGACCACCGGCACCTCCATCGGCCTGCTGATCGAGAACACCGATCAGCGGTCCAAGGATTACGGCGACATCAAGGACACCTATCGTCCCGGCCATGCCGATTGGGTCTATGAACAGAAATACGGCCTGCGCGATTATCGCGGCGGCGGCCGTTCCAGCGCCCGCGAAACCGCCATGCGCGTGGCGGCGGGCGCGGTGGCCCGCGTCATCCTGGACGCGCTGGTGCCGGGCGGCGTGCAGATTCGCGGCGCCATGGTGCAGATGGGGCCGAACGTCATCGACCCCGACCGCTGGGACTGGGCGGCGCGCGAACTGAATCCGTTCTGGTGCCCCGACGCCGACAGCGTGCCGCAATGGGAAGAGTTCCTGGACGATGTGCGCAAATCCGGTTCCTCCACCGGCGGCGTGGTCGAGGTGATGGCGTCGGGCGTGCCGGTGGGCTTGGGCGCCCCGGTCTATGACAAGCTGGACGCCGATCTGGCCAAGGCGATGATGAGCATCAACGCCGTCAAGGGCGTGGAAATCGGCGCCGGCTTCCTGGCCGCGCAATTGTCGGGCGAGGACAACGCCGACGAGATGCGCATGGGCGCGGACGGCCGCGTCCACTTCCTGTCCAACAACGCGGGCGGCATCCTGGGCGGCATCTCCACCGGCCAGGACATCGTGCTGCGCATGGCGATCAAGCCCACCAGCTCGATCCTGACCCCCAAGAAAAGCATCGACCGCCACGGCAACGACATCGAGGTCATGACCAAGGGCCGCCACGACCCCTGCGTCGCCATCCGTGCCGTGCCGGTGGCCGAAGCCATGATGGCCGTCACCCTGGCCGACCATTTGCTGCGCCACCGGGCGCAATGCGGGTTCTGATTTCGGGGGAAAGCCTAGGGCTTTTCCTCGGTGTGGTATTCCTTGCCGGTCCAGCGCATGGTGGCCTTGCCGCCGTCGATGCCCAGCCAGCCGCCGACGCTGTCGTCGGTGGCGAACACCGTGTCCTCGTCGCCCCAGCCCCAGCCGACCGCCAGCCAGCGGCCCTTGCGCCATTGCGCCACCACGAAGGGGTTGCCCGGCGCCGCTTCCCAGCCGGGGGCGTCCACCATCAGCACCAGTTCCGAGGTGCCGTCGCCGTTCAGGTCGATGCGGCCCAGGCGCAGATTGTCGCGGGTGAAACCGCCCTCGCGCACGCTGTTGTAGTAATCGGGCCACAGCGCGTACAGAAAGGCCAGCAGGTCTTCGGGCAGGGTTTCGCCCGGCGGCACCAGCGGCACCTGGGCCAGCAGGCGCGCACCCTCGGTCGCCCGCGCCGGAGCGGCCAGGACGAGAAGACAGGCGAGGCAGGCGGCGATACGCTTCATGACGCTTTCCGGGTCCCGAAGGGGCCGGAGCATAAGGGGGCGGCGGCCGTCCGTCAATTGATGGGCGATGAAGAATTGTCCATATATCCGGGGCGGGGTTGACCGCGCCGGGTCGGGCGCTTACACCCAATCCACAGGCCGTCGCAGGGAAAAGGACCACGTCGTCATGCGCCGTATCGGACGTTTCATCGTCGTCACCCTGGCCGTGATCGGCCTGTTGTTCGTGCTGGGCATCGGTCTGGCGGTGTGGGGCGCCGTGGCGCTGCACGGCAAGGTCGAATCCCGCCTGCCGCGCGAAATGGTGCTGACCTTGGACCTGGAAGCCGGGTTCAAGGATGCGCCGTCCCGCGATCCCTTCGCCGCGCTGTCGGGCGAGACGGTGTACGTCACCCGCGACGTGGTGGCGGCCCTGGATGCCGCCGCCCGCGACCCGCGCGTCACCGGCCTGTTCGCCACCCTGGGCCACGCCCAGATGGGCATGGCCCGCGCCCAGGAAGTGCGCGACGCCGTCGCCCGCTTTCGCGCCTCGGGCAAGCCCGCCGTGCTGTTCGCCGAAACCCTGGGCGAATTCGGCAACGGCACGGTGGAAACCTATATCGCCTCGGCCTTCGGTCAGGTGTGGTTGCAGCCGTCGGGCGATGTGGGCCTGACCGGCTTCATGGCGGAAAGCCCGTTCCTGCGCGGCACCCTGGATTTGCTGGGGGTGCAGCCGCAATTCGCCGGGCGCAAGGAATACAAGACCGCCATCGAAACCTTCACCGAGAAGAAATACACCCCGGCCGCCGCCGAAACCCTGAACGCCCTGCTGGATGGCTGGTCCGGTCAGGTGGTGGCGGGCATCGCCGAGGGCCGCCGCCTGCCGGTCGAGAAGGTGCGCGCCCTGTTCGGCAAGGGCCCCTTCACCGCCGCCGAGGCGTTGTCGGCCGGGCTGGTGGACCGCCTGGGCTATCGGGACGAGGCGCTGGCCGTGGCCAACGCCGACAAGCAGCCCGAGGAAGTGGACGTGGCCGATTACGCCGCCCACCCGCCCAAGGCCAAGGGCACCCGCATCGCCCTGATCACCGGCGAGGGCGCCATCCAGCGCGGCACCGCCGAAAGCCCGGTGGGGGGCGACGAAGGCTTCGGTTCCGACACCATCGCGGGCGCCCTGCGCGACGCCATCGACGATGACGGGGTCAAGGCCATCCTGTTCCGCGTCGACAGCCCCGGCGGTTCCTATGTCGCGTCGGATACCGTCTGGCACGAGGTGCGGCGCGCCCGCGCGGCGGGCAAGCCGGTGGTGGTGTCCATGGGCAACGTCGCCGCCTCGGGCGGGTATTTCGTCGCCATGGCCGCCGACCGCATCGTCGCCCAGCCGGGGACCGTCACCGGTTCCATCGGCGTGTTCACCGGCAAGATGGTGCTGGCCGATCTGTGGCCCAAGCTGGGCGTCACCTGGGACGAACTGCATCGCGGCGACAATGCCACCATGTGGAGCATGAACGCGCCGTTCAGCCCGCAAGCCTGGGACCGGGTCAACGCCCTGCTGGACCGCATCTACGCCGATTTCACCACCAAGGCCGCCGAGGGTCGCAAGATGCCGCTGGACAAGCTGGAGCCCAACGCGCGCGGCCGGGTGTGGACCGGGGCCGAGGCCAAGGCGCTGGGTCTGGTGGACGCGCTGGGCGGCTATGACGTGGCCGAGGCGCAGTTGCGCGAATTGCTGAAGCTGCCCGCCGACGCGCCGCTGGAGATGGTGGCCTTCCCCGAACCGCAATCGCCGCTGGAGATGCTGGCCAAGCTGGCGTCGCGCGGCGGCATGGCGGAAAGCCCCGAGGCCCGCACCCTGCTGCGCGCCGCCCGCGTGCTGGCCCCGGTGGTGGACCGGCTGGAGGCCGCCGGTCCCCAGGCGGGCGCCCTGCGCCTGCCGGTGACGCCGTCGGACCTGCCGCGATGAGCACTGCGCCCAGGACGGTGGTGATCACCGGCGCCAGCCGGGGCATCGGCCACGTCACCGCCCGACGCTTCCTGGCCGAAGGCTGGCGGGTCATCACCTGCGCCCGCGCCGACGTGCCGCCGGAATGCAAGCGCGATCCCAATTGGGCCTATCACTTCGCCGCCGACCTGGCCGATCCGGCCAGCGCCGACGGCTTCGTGGCCGAGGCGCGCAAGCTGCTGGGCGAGGACCCGCTGCACGCCCTGATCAACAACGCGGGCGTCAGCCCGAAGACGCCGTACAAGGAACGGCTGGGCGTGCTGAACGGCCCCATCGAGGGCTGGAAACAGGTGTTCGAGCTGAATTTCTTCGCGCCCCTGCGGTTGGCGCGCGGCTTCGCCAGCGCCTTGCACCGGGGCAAGGGGGCGATCGTCAACATCACCTCCATCGCCGGGCATTACGTGCACCCGTTCGCGGGCTCGGCCTATTCCACCTCCAAGGCGGCGCTGTCGGGCCTGACGCGTGAGATGGCGGTGGAATTCGCCCAATTGGGGGTGCGGGTCAATGCCGTGGCGCCCGGCGAGATCAGCACGGAAATGATCTCGGCGGAATACGAGGCCCTGGTGCCGCGCATCCCGCTGGACCGCATGGGCACGCCCGAGGACGTGGCGGGCACGGTGTTCCGCCTGTGCGGCGAGGATTTCGCCTATGTCACCGGGTCCGAGGTGTTCGTCACCGGCGGGCAGCATTTGTATTAGGGTATGTCAGCGGGACCTGTTGGTGGTCCGGGACCGTTTGGCTTTCGTCATGGCCGGGCTTGACCCGGCCATCCACGTTTTCCCGGCAGCACCATGCTGGACGGCACCGCGTGGATGCGCGGATTAAGTCCGCGCATGACGGCTGTATTGTGCTGCAAAGTCCCGCCGTCGCTGGTGGTGCCCCACATGAACCACCCCCACCCCGGCCCTCCCCCGTGAAGGGGGAGGGGGTGGGGGGGCTTTACGCCGCCTTCACGTCCGACAGGAACTTGTCCACCGCCCGGCGCAGGTCGCCGGCCTGACCGGCCAGCAGGCGGGCGGCGTTCAGCACCGAACCGGCGGCGATGCCGGTGTCGCCCGCCGCCTGTTGCACGCCGCTGATGGTGCTGCTGACCTCGGCGGTTCCGGCGGCGGCCTGTTCCACGTTGCGGGCGATTTCACGGGTGGCGGCGGTTTGCTGTTCCACTGCCGCCGCGATGCCCTGGGCGATGCCGCTGACTTCGTCGATCACCGCGCCGATGGAGCGGATGGCGTCCACCACCGTCTTGGTCTGGGCCTGGACGGCGGCGATCTGGCTGCCGATCTCGTCGGTGGCCCGTGCCGTCTGGTTTGCCAGGCTTTTCACCTCGTTGGCGACCACGGCGAAGCCCTTGCCTGCCTCGCCCGCCCGTGCCGCCTCGATGGTGGCGTTCAGGGCCAACAGGTTGGTCTGGCTGGCGATGTCGTTGATCAGTTTGACCACCTCGCCGATGCGGGCGGCGGTGTTGGCCAGTTCCTGCACGTCGGCATCGGTGCGGGCGGCTTCCTGGGCGGCGCGCTGCGAGATTTCGGTGGAATGGGCGACCTGACGGCCGATCTCGCCGATGCTGGCCGCCAGTTCCTCGGCGGCGGCGGCCACGGTTTCCACGTTGGCGCTGGCCTGGGTCGAGGCGGCGGCGACGGCGGTGGCCTGGCGCGAGGTCTGGTCGGCGGCGGCCGACAGGCCGGTCGCGGTGTCCGACAGGCCCGAGGCGGTGTCGGCCACGGTGGCGACCAGTTGCGCCGCCTGGGCGTCGAAATTGGCGGTCAGGCGGTCCACCGCGTCCTGACGCTGGGCGCGGCGGGCCTCGGCGGCGCGTTGGGCGGCCTCCAGTTCCAGGCGCTTGTGGCCGTTGGTCTTGAACACCGCCAGCGCCTCGGCCATGGCGGCGATCTCGTCCTTGCCCTCGGCGGGCGGAATGGGGGTGTCCAGGTCGCCGTTGGCCAGTCGGCCCATGGCCTCGGTCATCTGCTTCAGCGGCCGGGCGATGCCGGTGCCGATGGTCCAGGCGGTCAGCGCGCCGAACAGCACGGCCAGAACCGAGATGATGCCGTCGGCGATCTCGGTGCGCAGGGCGGTGGTCTTGGCCTGTTCCTCCATGGCGCGCAGATGGGCGACCTGACGTTCCTCGACCTCGTCCAGATGCTTCATGGTCAGGTCGCCGGCCGCGATCAACTCGCCGATCTGCGCCTGCCCGGCCCGCAGGCGCTTCAGGGTGGCGCGGTACTTCTCCAGTTCCGGGGTCAGCGCCCGCAACGCCTCGGCCAGTTCCGGGGTTCCGGCGCGGGCGGCGGATTGGCTGACGATTCCTTCGATCAGCTTCAGCGTTTCGTCGGATTTGTCGTAATCGCCGGAAATGACGTGGCGGCGCAGTTCCTCGAAACGGGCGTCGGCGTCCTTGACCTGCAACGCCGCCTCGGCGATGTCGGAATAGACGTCGATGGCGACACGCCCGGCATCCATGCCACGGCCGCCCAGGACGGCCACGACCACCAGCAGGGTCAGGACCAGGGCGAAACCACCGGCGATGCGGCGGGGGATGGAGAAGGTGTTGAGCGACATGCGGGGGGCCTTTCCGCTAGGGGTGACTTGTGCGCACCCAAGCAGATAGTCGCAAATTTACGGCAAGAACATGGCCGTTACAGGGGGGCAGCCATGCTTGGCCGCCAAACGGCATCAGCGCAGGGGGTTGATCAACGCGCCGTTGCCGGGGGCGTCCACCACGGCGCGGGGGCCGTCCACCCGCACCCGTCCTTCGGCCATCAGGCGCAGGGCCAGGGGATAGGCGCGGTGTTCCTGTTCCAGCACGCGGGCCGCCAGGGTGTCGGCGGTGTCGTCGGCCAGCACCGGCACGGCGGCCTGGACCAGAATGGGGCCGTCATCCAGTTCCGGCGTCACCAGATGCACGGTGCAGCCATGCAGCTTGACGCCCGCATCGATGGCGCGCTGGTGGGTGTGCAGGCCCTTGAAGCTGGGCAGCAGGGCAGGGTGGATGTTGATCATGCGTCCGGCCCAGCCCTCGGCGAAGCCCTTGGACAGCAGGCGCATGAAGCCCGCCAGACAGACGATCTCCACCCCGGCGGCGCGCAATTCGGCATCCATGGCGGCGTCGAACGCCTCGCGCGAGGGGAAATCCTTGTGCGGAATGGTGCGGGTGGCGATCCCGGCCTTGGCGGCCCGTTCCAGCGCGTAGGCGCCGGGCACGTTCGAGATCACCAGCACGATTTCCGCCGGAAAGGACGGATCGGCGGCGATGGCATCCATCAAGGCTTGCAGGTTGGAACCGCGGCCGGAAACCAGAACGCCGACTTTTTTCTTCATGGGGGACCGTTCGGTAAAATCCCCCTCTTCCGCCGGGACGGAAGAGGGGGGGATGGGTCAGAACCCGCTCACCTGGCTTTGCGCCTCGTCGCCCTGGCGGGCGCGCAGGGTGCCGATGGTGTACACGGTCTCGCCGTGCTCGGTCAGGATGCGGGTGGCCTCGGCGACCTTGTCGGCCGCGACCACCACCACCATGCCGATGCCGCAATTGAAGGTGCGGGCCATTTCATGGGCGGCGACGCCGCCTTCCTTGGCCAGCCAGCGGAACACCTCGGGCACTGCCCAGGTGGTGCCGTCGATCTCGGCGACCACGCCGTCGGGCAGCACGCGCGGCACGTTCTCGATCAGGCCGCCGCCGGTGATGTGGGCCATGGCCTTCACCGTTCCGGCGCGAATGGCGGCCAGGGTCGACTTGACGTAGATGCGGGTCGGCTCCAGCAGCGCCTCGCCCAAGCTCTTGCCGGGGGCGAAGGGCGCCGGGTCGGCATAGGACAGGCCGCCCTTCTCGACGATGCGGCGGACCAGCGAATAGCCGTTGGAATGCACGCCCGACGAGGCGAGGCCCAGCAGCACGTCGCCGGGGCGGACGTCGACGCTGGGCAGCAGGGTGCCGCGTTCGGCGGCGCCGACCGAGAACCCGGCCAGATCGTAATCGCCCTTGGCGTACATGCCCGGCATTTCGGCGGTTTCACCGCCGACCAGGGCGCACCCGGCCTGACGGCAACCTTCGGCGATGCCCGCGACGATGGCGGTGCCCGCCTGAACGTCCAGCTTGCCGGTGGCGAAGTAGTCCAGGAAGAACAGCGGCTCGGCGCCCTGGACCACCAGATCGTTGACGCACATGGCGACAAGGTCGATGCCGACGGTATCGTGCTTGCCGGCCTCGATGGCGACCTTCAGCTTGGTGCCGACGCCGTCGGTGGTGGCGACCAGGATCGGGTCGTTGAAGCCCGCTGCCTTGGGGTCGAACAAAGCGCCGAAGCCACCCAGGCCGGCGGCGCCGCCGGTACGGGCGGTGGACTTGGCGAGCGGCTTGATGGCCTCGACCAAAGCCTCGCCAGCGTCGATGTCGACACCGGCGTCACGGTAGGTCAGGCCCTGCGTTTCGATGGGGGCGGGAATGGTCTTCCTCGTCGGCTGGCGTGTGGTATGTTTGCCCCGGCTCTCAGCGAGCCCCGAATGAACAGGTCTTCGAAGATCATAGCCTCGGGCGGGCCGAAGATACTCCAACCCGGACGGTTTTCAATGCTTTCTCTCCGTTTCCTCCGCGCATGGCTGTTGTCCATGGTGGCGCTGGCCCTTCTGGGGGGGCACCCCGCCGCCGCCCAGGCGGTGGGCGACGCCTTTTCCGTGCGCGGCATCGAGGTGGACGTGACCGCCGCCAATACCCAGGTGGCCAAGGATCAGGCCATCGCCGAGGGCCAGAACCGCGCCTTCCGCATGCTGCTGGAGCGGCTGACCCAGCCCGCCGACCACCCCCGTCTGCCCAAGGCCGACGGCACCCAGTACGTGCGCGATTTCAGCGTCGAACAGGAACGGTCGTCGTCGGTGCGCTACATCGCCACCCTGTCGGTGCGCTTCAACCCGGCGGCGGTGCGCAAGCTGTTGCAGGGCGCGGGCATCGCCTATGCCGAGCCGCGCAACCGCGTGCTGGTGGTGGCGCCGGTGTTCAAGCCGACGGGCGGCCGCCCGGTGCTGTGGGACGATCCCAATCCGTGGCGGGCGGCGTGGAACGGCCTGGGCGGCGGCGGGCTGGTGCCCATCGTGGTGCCCACCGGCGACCTGACCGACCTGCAAACCCTGCCGGTGGAACAGGCGCTGGCCGGAAACCCGACGGCGTTGCAGGCGCTGGGGGCGCGTTGGCGTACCGCCGACGTGCTGGTGGCGGTGGCGACGCCCAGCGCCAACGGCAAGGGCATCGACGTTTCGCTGATCGCCACCCCCGGCGCGCCGCGTCCGTTCGAGAACATTTCCTACAGCCTGAATGACGGCGAAACCCTGGACGCCCTGCTGGCCCGCGTGGTGCGCGACATCGATCGCGGTATCGACACGGTGTTCAAGCAGCCGAACCTGCTGTCCTTCGACCATGCGGGCACCCTGTCGGTGCTGGCGCCGCTGGGCGGGTTCGAGGAATGGCTGGCGCTGCGCGACCGCCTGGGGCGCGTCGCCCAGGTGCGGCGCTGGGAACTGGTCAGCCTGTCCAAGACCGAGGCGGCGCTGGTGCTGCACACGGTGGGCGAACAGGAACAGGTGGCCGCCGCCCTGGCCCATGCCGGGCTGCGGCTGGAGCAGGCCGAGGGCTTCTGGCTGCTGCGCGTCGCGGGCAAATAGGCATTTCTTATGGGCTTGACGGAGCTTCAGCCGTCATGCCCGGACTTGATCCGGGCATCCACGCGGCGCCATCTGGCACATTGTTTTCATATGGTGCGGCGGATAAACGTGGATGGCCGGGTCAAGCCCGGCCATGACGGATAGGAAATTTCCCGCAATTCCGTGACGAACTGTTTCTTGGGGAAACGACCATGACCTCGGCGCAACGCTATCGTTTCTGGCTGATCGGGCTGGCCGTTCTGCTGGCGCTGCTGTACGTGCTGCGCGGCATGCTGCTGCCCTTCGTGGCGGGCATGGCGGTGGCCTATTTCCTGGACCCGCTGGCCGACCGGCTGGAGCGGGCGGGATTGTCGCGGCTGGCCGCCACCTCGCTGATCACCGCCGGGTTCTTCCTGGTGGTGGTGGTGGCGCTGCTGGTGCTGGTGCCGATCCTGGAACATCAGGTGGTGGCCTTCGTCCAGAAGATCCCCGGCTATGTGGACACCCTGAACGAACGGCTTCAGCCGTTGCTGGTCGAGGTCAAGCGGCGGCTCAGCCCGCGCGACATCGAGAAGCTGCGCTCTTCCGCCGGGGAATATGCCGGAACGGCGGCGTCGTGGGTGCTGGGAGCGGTGCGCGGCGTGCTGACCGGCTCGTTGGCGGTGTTCAACCTGCTGTCGCTGGTGTTCATCACCCCGGTGGTGACGTTCTATCTGCTGCGCGACTGGGACAAGATGGTGTCCCGGGTGGATTCCTGGTTGCCGCGCGACCATGCCGACACCATCCGCGCCCAATTGCGCGAGATCAACCGCACTCTGGCCGGGTTCATCCGTGGTCAGGCCACGGTGTGCCTGTGCCTTGGGCTGATCTACGGCCTGGGCCTGTCGGCGGTGGGGCTGGATTTGGGGCTGGTGATCGGTTTGTCGGCGGGGCTGTTGTCGTTCGTGCCCTATCTTGGCTCGATCGCCGGGTTCGTCACCGGCATGGGGCTGGCGCTGGCCCAGGGCGCCGACTGGCATCTGCCGGTGCTGGTGGCGGTGGTGTTCGCCGTGGGGCAGGTGGCCGAAGGCAATTTCCTGACGCCCAAGCTGGTGGGCGACAAGGTGGGGCTGCATCCGGTGTGGATCATGTTCGCCCTGCTGGCCTTCGCTGCCCTGTTCGGCTTTGTCGGCCTGCTGCTGGCGGTGCCGCTGGCGGCGGTGATCGGGGTGCTTGTGCGGTTCGCGCTGGGGCGTTATCTCTCCAGCCCGCTGTATCACGGACACGGGCCGCAATGAGCGAAAGCCAACTGGCGCTTGATCTGGGCCACAAGCCCGCTTTGGGACGCGATGATTTCCTGGTGGCGCCTTGCAACGCCGAGGCGGTGGCCTGGCTGGAACGCTGGCCGGACTGGCCCGCCCATGCCCTGGCGGTGTTCGGGCCGCCCGGCTCGGGCAAGTCGCACCTGCTGGCCGCCTTCGCCTCGCATCACGGGCTGGGGCAGGTGGTGGGCACCCATGGCGGCGCCGTCACCGTCGAGGCGGTGCCCAAGCTGGTGGTGCATGCCAGCGTGGTCATGGTGGACGACCTGGACAATCTGGCCGACGAGACGGCGCTGTTCCACCTGTGGAATCTGACCAAGGAAACCGGACGCTGGCTGGTTCTGGCCGGGCGCACCGCGCCCGCGCGGCTGCGCATCCGCCTGCCCGATCTGGCGTCGCGGCTGGCGGCGACTCCGGCGGTGGGGATCGGCGCCCCCGACGACGCGCTGCTGGCCGCCATCCTGGTCAAGCAATTCGCCGACCGTCAGTTGCGGGTGGGCGAGGACGTGGTGACGTACATCCTGGGCCGCATGGAACGCAGCTTCGCCGCCGCCCGCCAGGTGGTCGAGGCGCTGGACAACGCCTCGCTGGCGCGGCGCCGCGCCATTTCGGTGCCGTTGGCCCGCGCCGTGCTGGAAAAGCTCGAGCGCGACGAGCGCCAGGGCGATCTGTTCTGAACCTGAACCGCGCCTGAACGCGGCGTTCAGGGTGGGCTCATGGCGGTTGGCGCATTGTTTCTGGCAACACGATCCCTCAGGAGGTTGCCATGAAGACCCTGTCCATTCTGTCCGCCATCGCCGCCATCACCGTCGCCACCCCCGCCCTGGCGCAAGAGCAGGCACCGCTGCCCGCCGCCTATCTGGTGCACAAGCTGGCGGCCGATGGCCTGGAACTGCGCTCGCTCGAGGCCGAGGGCGGCGGCTATGAAGCCCGCGTCGTCGCCACCGACGGTTCCATCGTCAAGGTGGGGGTGGACGCCCGCACCGCCGACCTGACCGACGCCTACAGCCATGCCAAGCCCCGCCGCGCCGAGACCGACAGCCCGCGCGTCGGCGCCGTCGAAGCCATGGTGACGGCGGCGGGAACCGGCTATTGGGATCTGCGCGAACTGGAATACAAGCGCGGCCACTGGCTGGTCGAGGCCGCCGACGACCAGGGCCGGGTGCGCAAGGTCGCGGTGGACGGAACCACCGGTGCGGTGGAGTAAGTCACTCCAGATCGGCGGGACGGATAAAGGCGGCCAGACGGCAGCTTGCGTCCTCCAGCGCCTTCCAGGTGGCGATGTCGGTTTGCAGGATGGCCAGGGTGCCGGTGGGATATTTCTCGCCCAGCCGTTCCAGCGCCCCGGCATCGCCATGCCCGGCGCACAGCGCGGCGGTCAGCCGCTCGAGCCCGGGGTTGTGGCCGATCACCAGCACGCTGCCCAGATGGTCGTCCAACCGCCGCAGCCGCGCCAGCAGATCGTGGCGGGTGGCCTCGTACAATTCCGATTCCATGCTCAGCGGGATACCCTCGAGGGCCGGTTCGAGTATGTCGTAAGTCTCGCTGGTGCGCTGGGCGGCGGAACAGAGGACCAGGGACGGACGAATTTCCTGTTGGTGCAGGAATCCCTGCAACGCCTTGGCGGCCCGCCGTCCCCGGCTGTTGAGCGGCCGGTCGAAATCGTCCAGCCCTTCCTCGGCCCAACTGGATTTGGCGTGGCGCAGTAGGAATATCTGTCGCATTTCCGTAATCCTCCCGGCCATGACACGACCCGTCCAAGACTATATAAAGGAGGGAAGCGACGAACGCGCACCCCATTCGGAGAAACATCCGTGACAAATCCGCAGCCCGTCGAGACCCCCGTGATCGACCTTGAGTCCAAGGACCGCTTCATCAACCGCGAGCTGTCCTGGCTGGCCTTCAACCTTCGGGTCATCGAGGAGGCGTTCAACCCGCGCCACCCGCTGCTGGAGCGTCTGCGCTTCCTGTCCATCTCGGCGTCCAACCTGGACGAGTTCTACATGGTGCGCGTCGCCGGTCTGAAGGGTCAGGTGGACGCGGGCGTCATGACCACGTCCGAGGACGGCCTGACCCCGGCCCAGCAATTGGCCGCCATCAACCGCGAGGCCAGCGAGCTGCTGAGCGCGCAAAAGCGCTGCTGGGGCGAACTGAAAAGCGAATTGCGCGAGGTCGGCATCGCCGTCATCGATGCCGACGAACTGACCAAGGACGACATGAAGTGGCTGGAAACCCGCTTCATGGAACACATCTTCCCGGTGCTGACGCCGCTGGCCATCGACCCGGCGCACCCGTTCCCGTTCATCCCCAATGCTGGCATCGCCCTGGTGCTGCACCTGTTCCGCCTGGATGACGGCGAGGTGCTGCGCGCCCTGGTGCCGCTGCCGCAGCAGATCGAGCGTTTCATCCGCCTGCCCGGCGAGGCCATCCGCTTCCTGCCGCTGGAAAACATGGTCATCCTGTTCATGCACAAGCTGTTCCCCGGCTTCCGCATGGAAGGCCACGGCATGTTCCGGGTGATCCGCGATTCGGAAATGGACATCGACGAAGAGGCCGAGGATCTGGTGCGCGTGTTCGAAAGCGCGCTGAAGCGCCGCCGCCGCGGCCACGTCATCCGGCTGACCTTCAACACCAACATCCCCGAAGAGTTGAAGCAACTGGTCATCGCCGAGATGCACGTCGCCGCCGACGACGTGTACGAGTTCGAATCGTCGATCGGCCTGGTGGACACCAAGCAGATCATTACCGACGAACGCCCGGACCTGCTGTTCCCGCCCTACAACGCCCGCTTCCCCGAACGGGTGCGCGATTTCGGCGGCGATTGCTTCGCCGCCATCCGCAAGAAGGACATCGTGGTCCATCACCCGTTCGAAAGCTTCGACGTGGTGGTGCAGTTCATCCGTCAGGCGGCGCGCGACCCCAACGTGGTGGCCATCAAGCAGACGCTGTACCGCACCTCCAAGGACAGCCCCATCGTCAAGGCGCTGGTCGAGGCGGCCGAGGCGGGCAAATCCGTCACCGCCATGGTGGAACTGAAGGCCCGCTTCGACGAGGAAGCCAACATCCGCTGGGCCCGCGACCTGGAGGCGGCGGGCGCCCAGGTGGTGTTCGGCTTCATGGAACTGAAGACCCACGCCAAGATCAGCCTGGTGGTCCGGCGCGAGGGCGGCGGGCTGGTGTCCTATGTGCATTTCGGCACCGGAAATTATCACCCGATCACCGCCAAGGTCTACACCGACCTCAGCTTCTTCACCTGCGATCCGCAACTGACCCAGGACGCGGCCAAGGCGTTCAACTACATGACCGGCTACGCCACGCCGGAACAGATGGAAAAGCTGGCCATCGCGCCGCTGGCCCTGAAAAAGAAGCTGCTGGCCCATATCGACACCGAGATCGCCAACGCCAAGGACGGCAAGCCCGCCGCCATCTGGGCCAAGATGAACTCGCTGGTCGATCCCAAGCTGATCGACGCGCTGTACCGCGCCTCGCAGGCCGGGGTGCAGGTGGATCTGGTGATCCGCGGCATCTGCTGCCTGCGTCCCGGCGTGCCCGGCCTGTCGGAAAACATCCGGGTCAAGTCCATCGTCGGCCGTTTCCTGGAACATTCGCGTATCATCGTGTTCGGCAACGGCGCCCGCCTGCCGTCGCGTCAGGCCAAGATCTTCATCTCGTCCGCCGACTGGATGCAGCGCAACATGGACTGGCGCGTGGAAACCCTGGTGCCCATCGAGAACCCGACCGTGCATCGCCAGATCCTGGAACAGATCATGGTGGCCAATCTCAAGGACAACGAGCAGACCTGGAATTTGGGTGCCGACGGCGTCTATGTCCGCGCCCAGCCCGGCGATGCCGGTTTCAACGCCCACACCTACTTCATGACCAATCCCAGCCTGTCGGGACGGGGCAGCGCCCAGGAAAAGAGCCGCAAGCCCAAGCTGGTCCTGGGCAAGGATTTCTGAGGGCATGAAGATCAAGCGTCACCTGGAACCGGTGGGCATCGTCGACATCGGTTCCAATTCCATCCGCCTGTGTGTCTATGACGGCGCCGCCCGCGTGCCGGTGCCGCTGTTCAACGAAAAGGCGGTCTGCGCCCTGGGCCAAGGGCTGGGGGCCAGCGGCCGCCTGAACCCGGCGGGCGTCGCCCAGGCGGTGGCCACGGTGGGGCGCTTCGTCGCCCTGTCGCGGGCCATGCAGGTGGAGCGGCTGGACATCCTGGCGACGGCGGCGGTGCGCGACGCTGTGGACGGCGAGGATTTCGTCCGCGCCATCGAGCAGGGCTTCCAGGTCGAGGTCAAGGTGTTGTCCGGCGGCCAGGAAGCCAAGGCGGCAGCCATGGGCGTGCTGTGCGGCACCCCCGATGCCGACGGCATCGTCGCCGATCTGGGCGGCGGTTCGCTGGAACTGGTGACGGTGCAGAACGGCGATTTCGGCGAACACGTCACCATGCCGCTGGGCGTGCTGCGGTTGTCGGAAGCCTCGGGCGACGACAAGGCCAAGGCGACCGAGATCGTCGAACGCCACCTGCGCGCCGTGCCCTGGCTGAAGGAAGGCAAGGGCCGCCATCTTTACGCGGTGGGCGGGGCGTGGCGCGCCATCGCCCGCATCTGTATCGCCCAGACCCACCACCCGCTGACCGTTCTCGACAATTTCGCCCTCGACCCGCGCGAGGCGTTGCGCATCATCGAACTGGTGTCGTCGCAGTCCAAGAAGTCGCTGGAAAAGGTGCCCGGCGTCTCGAAGAAGCGGGTGGCCAACCTGCCGCTGGCGGCGCTGACGCTGGAAAAGGTCATCCGCGCCACCCAGCCCGACCAGTTGGTGTTTTCCATCTACGGCATGCGCGAAGGCAATTTCTATCGCCGCCTGCCGGAGAAGCTGCGGGCCGAGGACCCGCTGCTGTCGGTGTGCCGCCAATTGGCGCAGATGAATTCGCGCTTTCCCGAACATGGCGACGAATTGATGGCGTGGATGGCGCCGTTGTTCCCCTCCGAAACGCCCCATCAGGCCCGCCTGCGCCACGCCTGTTGCCTGGTGTCGGACATCTTCTGGAACGAACACCCCGATTACCGTGCCGAACAGGCGTTCCTGCGCATCCTGCGCCTGCCATTCATGGGCGTGCCGCACCGCGACCGCGCCGCCATCGCCTATGTGATCTTCCACCGCTACCAGGGGTCGGACGACAATCCCCACGCCCAGATGGCGCTGCAATTGCTGGACGAAGCCCGTGTCCAACGCTGCCGCATCATCGGCTCGGCATTACGGCTGGCCCACACCCTGTCGGGCGGTGCCCCCAACCTGCTGCGCCTGACCCGGCTTTACGGCGACAAGGGCGAGGCGGTGCTGGAAGTCCCGGCCGGAAACCCGGCCTTCGCCATCGAGAACGACCGCTCGTTCGACCGCCTGGCCCGGGCGCTGGATTGCGACAATCTGGTGTTCCGCAAGGTTTAGCCGTCTGCCCTGGCTCTCTTTCAGGTGGAGAGAACGCAGGTAACACGGATGAACACGGATGATTATTTAAAATTTCATCCGTGTTACCCCGGGACTATCCGTTTCCCACCGGACGGCGGGATCCCCCCCCCTCAGGTTTCCGCCGTCTTGAAGCTGCCCAGCACGAATTCGGCGATGGCGGGCAGCGGGGTGTCCTGGCCGATCTTGTAGATCTTGGCGCGTTCGACGATGCGGGCGACGTAATCGGGGCGGCCGGGGATGCCGAAGGCGGTTTCGAAGCGTTTTTCGCCCAGGGCGGAATGGGCGGTCATCAGGAACACCGCCAACTGGTCCAGGCGCAGCCCCAATTCGCCCACCAGCACTTTGCCCGCCAGACCGTTGACCGTGCCCAGGATGGCGGTGATGCGCACCGTCTGTTCCGAATTGGGGATGGCCGAGCGCACGGCGGGGTCCAACAACACCAGGGTGAAGGCGTTGGCCTTCAGCCGTTTGCCGTCGGTGGTCAGGATATCGCCCAGGCGGGCGCGTTCGTCCTTGGCCGTGCGGTCGGCGGGCAGGTCCGGTTCCAGCTTGGCGATGCCGTCGCTGGTCCGCACCTCGTCCTTGACCGTGGCGGTGCCGGTGCCGGTACCTGTGATGGAAACCGGGGCGGCGGCGCCAGGGCGCGGTTGGGAATCGGCGCGCGGGCGGGTCAGGAAGGCGGGCAGGGGATCGCCGGTGCGGGCCTGTTGTTCCACAT
>JAEXAH010000067.1 GCA_023458315.1 Pseudomonadota bacterium | reverse complement strand
CCGCCGCCCCGGTGGCGGTGCCGCAGCCCGCCGCCCCGCAGCCCCGCGCCCCCGGCCAGCCCGGCCGCGCCATCGTGGTGCAATCGCCCGCGCTCGCCTCGACGCCGGTCCAGCCTGGGGAGGTTCGGTGAGCTTTTTCGCGCCCAAGCCCCGCATCCCCGGCTACCACGCCGGTGAAGATCTCGGCAACCAGCCGGCCGCCGCCGTCCATCTGGACGGCGTGCGCACCCGTGCGCTGGAAACCGGGCGGGCGCGTCTGGCGCTGACCGCGCTGGTCTTTCTGCTGATCTTCGGCGTCATCACCATCCGCATGATCGACGTGGCGGTGCTGGATTCCAATCCGGACAAGCCGCGCACCCTGCCCACCGCCCGCACCGAGGCGCTGGAGATGGAACGCGCCGACATCACCGACCGCGCGGGCGTCATCCTGGCCACCAGCCTGCCCACCGTGTCGCTGTACGCCAAGGCCAACGAAATACTGGACCCGGCCGAGGCCGCCGCCAAGCTGGTCAAGGTGCTGCCCGACCTCAGCCGCGCCGAC
The DNA here is from genome assembly GCA_023458315.1 of Pseudomonadota bacterium. GTDB lineage: Bacteria > Pseudomonadota > Alphaproteobacteria > Rhodospirillales > Magnetospirillaceae > Magnetospirillum. The sequence goes on along the minus strand of JAEXAH010000067.1, from coordinate 48,492 downwards.
CTGCAAGCCAAGCTGGCCAGCGGGCGGCCCTTTCTGTGGCTGCGCCGCAACCTGACGCCGCGCCAGCAATACGACGTCAACGCGCTGGGCATCCCCGGCCTGTATTTCGAGAAGGGCGAGCGCCGCGTCTATCCGCACGGCAATCTGGCCGCCCATATCGTCGGCATGACCGACATCGACAACAAGGGCATCGCGGGCGTCGAGAAGAAATTCGAGCAAAGCCTGCGCGGCAGCCGCGACCCGCTGCGCCTGTCCATCGACATCCGCGTCCAGACCGTGGTGCGCAACGAACTGATGCGCGCGGTCAACGAATTCCGCGCCCTGGGCGCCATCGGCATGGTGCTGGACATCCACACCGGCGAGATGGTGTCCATGGTGTCGCTGCCCGATTACGATCCCAACGACCCGCCCGCCGGACAAAACGAGGCCCTGTTCAACCGCGCCACCAAGGGCGCATATGAAATGGGCTCGACCATGAAGCTGTTCAACACGGCGCTGGCCTTCGATTCCGGGCGTTTCAACATCAATTCCAGCCTGGATTGCACCAAGCCGCTGGTGTTCGCCGGGCACACCATCCACGACGACCACCCGCTGAACCGCTGGGCCAGCGTCGCCGAAATCCTGATCAAATCGTCCAACATCGGCTCGGCCCGCATGGCGCTGGACGTGGGCACCGAGGCGCAGCGCGCCTTCATGGGCCGCCTGGGCATGCTGCAATCGCCCAGCATCGAATTGCCCGAGGTCGGCGGTCCGCTGGTGCCCAGCCCGTGGCGCGAGATCAACACCGTGACCATCTCGTTCGGCCACGGCCTGTCCATCACCCCGCTGCAACTGGTGCAGGGCACCGCCGCCCTGGTCAACGGCGGCATCTTCCATCCCGTGACCCTGGTGTCGCGCGACCCGTCGCAGCCGCTGCCCGGCGAGCGGGTGGTCAAGCAGAAGACCTCGGACCAGGTGCGCCAGTTGATGCGCATGGTCGTGACCGAAGGCACCGGCAAGAAGGCCGACGTCGCCGGGTACGAAGTGGGCGGCAAGACCGGCACCGCCGAAAAGGCGGCGGCGGGCGGCTACAAGAAGAAGTCGGTGCTGTCGTCCTTCGTCGGCGCCTTCCCCATGGACGAGCCGCGCTACGTCATCCTGGTCAGCATCGACGAGCCGCAGGGCACCAAGGAAACCTACGGCTTCATCACCGCGGGCTGGAACGCCGCCCCCACCACCGCCCGCATCGTCGCCCAGATCGCCCCCATGCTGGGCGTCATGCCCAAGTCCGCGCCGTCCTTGCCGCCCCAGGGCGTCAAGGGCTTCGTGGCCGGAACCGGGAGGGACGATGTCGGCGCCGTTGACTGACCTGTTCCCCGGCCTGCCGGTGACGGACAACCCCACGATTTCCGGCATCACCGCCGATTCGCGCAAGGTGCGCCCCGGCATGGTGTTCGTGGCCGTGCCCGGCGCGCGGAGCGATGGCCGCGCCTTCATCGCCCAGGCGTTGGCGGCAGGCGCCGCCGCCATCCTGGCGCCGCTGGACACCCGCGCCGACACCGGCGCGGTGCCGCTGCTGACCGTCGCCGACCCGCGCCGCGCCTTCGCCCTGGCCGCCGCCGCCCTGGCCGGTGCCCAGCCGGAAACCATGGTCGCCGTCACCGGCACCAACGGCAAGACCTCGACCGTCACCTTCGCCCGCCGCATGTGGGCGCATCAGGGTCTGAAATCCGCCAGCCTGGGAACGCTCGGCATCCAGGCCGAGGGCTGGCCCGAGCGTCCCGGCCTGACCACCCCCGATCCCGCCGACCTGCATGCCGCCCTGGCCGAACTGGCCGCCGACGGCATCACCCACGCCGCCATGGAAGCGTCCAGCCACGGCCTGGACCAGCACCGCCTGGACGGCGTGCGCCTGAAGGCCGCCGCCTTCACCAACCTGACCCACGACCACCTGGATTATCACGGCGACACCGAAGCCTATCTGGCTGCCAAGCTGCGCCTGTTCGCCCAATTGCTGCCCGCCGACGGCGTCGCGGTGGTCAACGCCGACGACCCGGCCGCCGGGCGGGTGATCGCGGCGGCGGGTGATCGCCGCCTGATCCGCTTTGGCCGCGCCGGAACCGAATTGCGGCTGGTGGGCGTGCGCCCGCGCAGCGGCGGCCAGGTGCTGGATCTGGACCTGCTGGGCCGCCGCGTCCAGGTGGATTTGCCGCTGGCCGGAACCTTCCAGGCCGCCAACGCCCTGGCCGCCGCCGGGCTGCTGCTGGCCACCGGCAGCGATGCCGACGCGGTCCGCGCCGCCCTGGCGACGCTGGAGGGCGTGCCCGGCCGACTGGAGCAGGTGGCGGAAACCGCCGACGGCGTGCCGGTCTTCGTGGATTACGCCCACACCCCCGACGCCCTGGAAACCGTGCTGCACGCCCTGCGCCCCCATGCCAGCGGCCGCCTGATCCTGGTGTTCGGCTGCGGCGGCGACCGCGACGCGGCCAAGCGGCCCCGCATGGGCGCCATCGCCGCCCGGCTGGCCGACATCGTCCTCGTCACCGACGACAATCCGCGCGGCGAGGATGCCGCCGCCATCCGCGCCGCCATCCTGGCCGCCTGCCCGGATGCCCAGGACATCGCCGACCGCCGCGCCGCCATCGCCGCCGCCATCGCCGCCGCCCGGCCGGGCGACGTGGTGGTGCTGGCGGGCAAGGGCCACGAGCGCGGCCAGATCGTCGGCGCCCAAACCTTTCCCTTCGATGATGCCGAGGAGGCCAAGAAAGCCGTGCGAGGTGCCGCATGACCGCCCTGTGGACCGCCACCGAAGCCCAGGCCGCCACCGGCGGCCGCCTGACCGGACCGGCCGATTGGACCGCCAGCGGCGTTTCCATCGATTCGCGGTCGGTGGCGGCGGGCGATCTGTTCGTCGCCCTGGCCGGACCCAACCATGACGGCCACGATTACGTGAAGGCCGCCATCGAAGGCGGTGCCGCCGCCGCCCTGGTGCACAAGGTGCCCGAGGGCTGCGAGGGCCTGCCGCTGCTGGTGGTGGACGACACCCTGGCCGGGCTTCAGGCGCTGGGCCGCGCCGCCCGCGACCGCAGCCAGGCCCGCATCGTCGCCGTCACCGGCAGCGTCGGCAAGACCAGCACCAAGGAAATGCTGGCCCTGGCGCTGTCGGCCCAGGGCAAGACCCATTGGTCGGTGGGCAGCTTCAACAATCACTGGGGCGTGCCGCTGTCGCTGGCCCGCATGCCCGCCGATTGCCGCTTCGGCGTGTTCGAGCTGGGCATGAACCACGCGGGCGAGATCACGCCGCTGACCGCCATGGTCCGCCCACATGTGGCGATCGTCACCACGGTGGAACTGGTGCATGCCGGACATTTCGCCAGTGTCGAGGACATCGCCGACGCCAAGGCGGAAATCTTCGCCGGGCTGGAGCCGGGCGGCACCGCCGTGCTGAACCGCGACAACCGTCATTTCCGCCGTCTCGCCAACGCCGCCAAGCTGAAGGGTGCCGCCCTGCTGGCTTTCGGCAGCCACATCGATGCCGATGCCCGCCTGCTGGATTGCGCGGTCGATCCCACCGAAACCGCCGTGTTCGCCCTGCTGCGCGACCGCGCCCTGTCGTACCGCATCGGCGTGCCGGGGCGGCATTGGGCCATGAACTCGCTGGCGGTGCTGCTGGCGGCGGGGGCGCTGGGCGCCGACATCGACGCCGCCGCCCGCGCCCTGGCCGACATGGCCCCGCCCAAGGGACGCGGCGAACGCCACCCGATCCGGGTGGCGGACGGCAGCGCCGAACTGATCGACGAAAGCTATAACGCCAGCCCGGTCAGCATGAAGGCGGCCATCGCCACCCTGGCCGCCGCCCGGCCGGGCAAGGGCGGCCGCCGCGTCGCCGTGCTGGGCGACATGCTGGAACTGGGCGCCGCCGCCGCCGCGCTGCATGCCGGCATCGCGGAAACGGTGGTGGCCTGGAACATCGATGTGGTGCATACCGCCGGCCCGCTGTGCGCCGCCCTGCGCGACGCCCTGCCGGCCAGCCGCCGGGGCGCGCATGCCGACACCGCCGAGGCCCTGGCCCCGCTGGTCAAGGCCGACATCCGGGCGGGCGACGTGGTGATGGTGAAGGGTTCGGCGGGCAGCCGCATGGGCCGTGTGGTCAAGGCTTTGCAGGAAGGGGCCTAAGGGGAATGCTTTACAATCTGCTCTATCCCCTCGCCGACGAGATTGCGCTGTTCAATCTCTTCAAATACCTGACCTTCCGCACGGGGGGCGCGGTGATGACGGCGCTGGTCGTGTCGTTCCTGATCGGGCCGGGGCTGATCCAATGGCTGCGCAAGTGGCAGAAACAGGGCCAGCCCATCCGCGCCGACGGCCCGGAATCACACCTGCTGACCAAGAAGGGCACGCCCACCATGGGCGGCTTCCTGATCCTGATCGCGCTGGGCATCGCCACCCTGTTGTGGGCCGATCTGCGCAGCCATTACGTCTGGATCGTGCTGATGGTGACGCTGGGCTATGGCGGCATCGGCTTCATGGACGACTTCCTGAAAGTGTCCAAGAAGAACCCCAAGGGCCTGCCCGGCAAGCTGAAGCTGGTGGGCCAGATCGGCATCGCCCTGATCGCCGCCGCCTGGATCTACGCCATCCAGCGCGAGCCCATGGCCGGGTCGCTGGCGGTGCCGTTCCTGAAAACGATGCTGATCCAGTTGGGCTGGTTCTTCGTGCCCTTCGCGGTGTTCGTGATCATCGGCGCCAGCAACGCCGTCAACCTGACCGACGGCCTGGACGGTCTGGCCATCGTGCCGGTGATGATCGCGGGCAGCGTGTTCGCGCTGATCTCGTACCTGGTCGGCCACGCGGTGTTCGCCAATTACCTGCAAATCCACTACGTGCCCGGTTCCGGCGAACTGGCGGTGTTCTGCGGCGCCCTGGTCGGGGCGGGCCTGGGCTTTCTGTGGTTCAACGCGCCGCCCGCCATGGTGTTCATGGGCGACACCGGCTCGCTGGCCATGGGCGGCGCGCTGGGCACCATCTCGGTCGTGACCAAGCATGAACTGGTGCTGGCCATCGTCGGCGGCCTGTTCGTGCTGGAAACCGTGTCGGTGATCGTGCAGGTCGCCAGCTTCAAGCTGACCGGCAAGCGGGTGTTCCGCATGGCGCCGCTGCACCATCACTTCGAGAAAAAGGGCTGGGCGGAGCCGACCGTGGTCATCCGCTTCTGGATCATCGCCGGTATCCTGGCGCTGGTCGGCCTGTCCACGCTGAAGCTGCGCTAGGGGCATTGCCATGATCCTCGTCCCCTCGCTCGGCGGCAAGAAAGTGGTGGTGATGGGTCTCGGCAAGTCCGGGACCGCCACCGCCCGCGCGCTGATCGCCAGCGGCGCCCGCGTCACCGCCTGGGACGACGGCGCGGCGGCGCGCAAGGCTGCCCAGGCGGCGGGCGTGATTGTGGCCGAGCCGAGCCTGGACGGGACCGATCTGGTGGTGTGGAGCCCCGGCATCCCCCACACCCACCCCGCCGACAAGGCCCATCCGCTGGCCGCCCAGGCCCGCGCGGCGGGCATTCCGGTGGTGTGCGACGTGGAATTGCTGGCCCGCGCCAAGCCCGCCAATCCCATGCTGGCGGTGACGGGCACCAACGGCAAAAGCACCACCACCACCCTGTTGGCCCATGTGCTGGCCGCCTGTGGCCGCGATGTGGCGGCGGGCGGCAATCTGGGTACCCCGGCGCTGGACATGGCCGATCTGGGCGCCGAGGGCCGCTATGTGCTGGAACTGTCCAGCTATCAGTTGGAACTGGTGGAAACGCTGTCGCTGCGGGCCGCCGTGCTGCTGAACATCACCCCCGACCATCTGGGGCGCCATGGCGGCATGGACGGCTATGTGGCGGCCAAGCGCCGCCTGTTCGACCGTCTGGCCCCCGGCGGCGTGGCGGTGGTCGGGACCGACGACGATTATTGCGAGGGCATGGCCGCCGAGTTGGAGGATGCCGGTCTGACCGTCATCCGCATCTCGGCCGAGCAGACCCTGGAACACGGCGTGTCCGCCGCCGACGGCATCCTGCGCGTCGACGGCGTGAAGCTGACCGATCTGCGCGCCATCGCCCGCCTGCCCGGCCGCCACAATTGGCAGAACGCCTGTGCCGTGTTCGCCCTGGCCCGCGCCGACGGGCTGGAACCCGCCGCCATCGCCGCCGCGCTGGCCACCTATCCCGGTCTGGCCCACCGCCAGGAACTGGTGGCCGAGATCGGCGGCGTCACCTATGTGAACGATTCCAAGGCCACGAATGCCGACGCCACGGAAAAGGCCCTGGCCTGCTATGACAACATCCACTGGATTCTGGGCGGCCAGCCCAAGGAAGGCGGCATTGATTCCCTGGTGCCGCATTTCAACCGCATCAAGCACGCCTATCTGATCGGCGACGCCGCCGAGGATTTCGCCAAGGTGCTGGAAGGCCGCGTGCCCTATACCCTGAGCGGGTCGCTGCTGATGGCGGTGACGCGGGCCGCCGCCACCGCCGACCGTGGCGACGTGGTGCTGCTGAGCCCGGCCTGCGCGTCGTGGGACCAGTTCAAGAGCTTCGAACATCGCGGCGACGTCTTCCGCCAGTTGGTGGAGGCGCAGCGATGAATTTCGGCCGCACCGATACATCCGTGTTGGGTAGGTGGTGGTGGACGGTGGACCGCTGGACCATCGCCGCCTTGTTCCTGCTGGCCGGTATCGGCGTGCTGTTGACCATGGCCGCCAGCCCGGCGGTGGCCGACCGCATCGGTGCGGATTCCTTCCACTTCATCCGTCGCCAGTTCATCTTTCTGGCCCCGGCGCTGATGGTGATGGTCGGCGTGTCGCTGCTGACGCCCAAGCAGATCCGCCGCCTGGGCGTGATCGGCTTTGGCGGCTGCCTGGTGCTGCTGGTCGCCGTGCTGTTCATCGGCCCCGAGGTCAAGGGCGCCACCCGCTGGATCAACATCGCGGGCATTTCGGTGCAGCCGTCGGAATTCACCAAGCCCGCCTTCGCCATCGTCGCCGCCTGGATGTTCGCCGAAAGCCGCCTGAACCCCGGCTTCCCCGGCAAGGCCATCGCCACCGCGCTGTTCCTGCTGACCGCCTTTCTGTTGCTGCGCCAGCCCGACGTGGGGCAGACGCTGATCATCTCGGCGGTGTGGGGGGCGCAATTCTTCCTGGCCGGGCTGCCCATGATCCTGGTGATCGGGCTGCTGATCCTGGCGGTGTTCGGCGGTGTCGGCGCCTATTTCACCTTCCACCACGTCCAGGCCCGCGTGGACAAGTTCCTGAACCCCGAGGGCGACGGCGCCTATCAGGTGACGACGGCGCTGAACGCCTTCAAGAACGGCGGCCTGTTCGGGCGCGGCCCCGGCGAAGGCCGGGTCAAGCTGGTGCTGCCCGACGCCCACACCGACTTCATCCTGGCGGTGGCGGGCGAGGAATTCGGCATCGCCCTGTGCCTGGTGGTGGTGGCGCTGTTCGCCTTCATCGTGCTGCGCGGCTTCTCGCGCCTGATGAAAGAGGAAAATCTGTTCGTGGTGCTGGCCACCGCCGGGCTGCTGGTGCAGTTCGGCCTGCAAGCCATCATCAACATGGCGTCCACCCTGCGGCTGATGCCGACCAAGGGCATGACCCTGCCGTTCATCAGCTATGGCGGTTCTTCCATGCTGGCCCTGGCGCTGGGCATGGGCATGGTGCTGGCCCTGACGCGTACCCGTTACGGCACGGAGGGCCTGGAACGATGAGCAAGCCCCTGATCCTGCTTGCCGCCGGCGGAACCGGCGGCCACGTCTTCCCGGCCGAGGCCCTGGCCGATGTGCTGATCGGGCGCGGTTATCGCCTGGGGCTGGTGACGGACCGGCGCGGCCATGCCTATGGCGGCACCCTGGGCAGCCTGGAAACCTATCGCATCGCGGCGGGCGGCATCGCCGGGCGCGGTCTGCTGAGCAAGCTGCGCGCCGTGGCCGAATTGGCTCTGGGCGTCATCCAGGCTCGCGCCCTGCTGAAGCGCCTGCGCCCGGCGGCGGTGGTGGGTTTCGGCGGCTATGCCTCGGTGCCGACCATGGTGGCGGCGACCCTGTTGGGCATTCCCACCGCGATCCACGAACAGAACGCCGTGCTGGGCCGCGCCAACCGCCTGCTGGCCGGACGGGTGCGCCGCATCGCCACATCCTATGCCGCCGTGTCGCACCTGGACCCGGCGTGGGCGGGCAAGGTGATCCATACCGGCATGCCGGTGCGCGCCCCCATCGCCGCCCTGCGCGACGCCGCCTATCCGCTGCTGGACGACAGCCAGCCCATCCGCCTGCTGGTGCTGGGCGGCAGCCAGGGCGCCCGCATCCTGTCGGAAATCATCCCGGCGGCGCTGGCGGCGCTGCCCGAGAGCATCCGCACCCGGCTGTCGGTGGCGCAGCAATGCCGCCCCGAGGATTTGGACGCGGTGCGCGCCGCCTATGCCGGAACCGGCATCGACGCCACCCTGGACAGTTTCTTCGCCGACGTGCCCGACCGCCTGCGCGACGCCCATCTGGTGATCGCCCGGTCCGGCGCCTCGACCGTCGCCGAACTGACCGCGCTGGGACGGCCCGCCATACTGGTGCCTTATCCCCATGCCATCGATGACCACCAGACCGCCAACGCCCGCGCCGTGGACGAAGCGGGCGGCGCGTGGCTGATGCCGCAGCCCGCCTTCACCGCCGACGCGCTGGCCGCCCGTCTGGAAGCCCTGTTCACCCAGCCCGGCACCCTTGCCCGGGCGGCGGAATGCGCCCGCGCGGCCGGACGGCCCGACGCGGCGGCATTGCTCGCCGACCTGGTCGCCGCCCTGCCGGGCCAATCGGAGTCTGTCCAATGAGGACGATGCCGCTGTCCATCGGCACCATTCATTTCGTCGGCATCGGCGGTATCGGCATGTCCGGCATCGCCGAAATCCTGGTCAATCTGGGCTATTCGGTCCAGGGATCGGACATCGCCGACAATTACAACGTCGACCGCCTGCGCAAGAAGGGCGTCACCGTCCATATCGGCCATTCCGCCGACAATCTGGGCGAGGCCCGCGTGGTGGTGGTGTCGTCGGCGGTCAAGGCCGACAACCCGGAACTGGTGGCCGCCCGCGCCCGCATGGTGCCGGTGGTACGCCGCGCCGAGATGCTGGCCGAGCTGATGCGCCTGAAGCACGCCATCGCCATCGGCGGCACCCACGGCAAGACCACCACCACCTCGCTGATCGCGGCGCTGCTGGACGCCGCCCATCTGGACCCGACGGTGATCAACGGCGGCATCATCAACGCCTATGGCACCAACGCCCGCCTGGGCGCTGGGGAATGGATGGTGGTCGAGGCCGACGAGTCCGACGGCACCTTCACCAAGCTGCCCGCCACCGCCGTGGTCGTCACCAACATCGACCCCGAGCACATGGACCATTACGGGTCGTTCGACCGGTTGCGCGACGCCTTCCGCACCTTCGTCGAAAACATCCCGTTCTACGGCTTCGCCGCCCTGTGCATCGACCACCCCGAGGTCCAGGCGCTGATCGCCCGCGTGCCCGACCGCAAGATCGTCACCTACGGCTTCAGCCCGCAGGCGCTGATCCGCGCCACCAACGTGCGCATCGGCCCCGGCGGCGCCCGCTATGACGTGGTCATCACCGACCGCGTCACCGGCAAGACCCGCATCATCGACGATCTGCGCCTGCCCATGTACGGCGAGCACAACGTACAGAACTCGCTGGCCGCCGTGGCGGTGGCGCACGAACTGGGCCTGCCCAACGACATCGTGCGCAACGCGCTGGGCAATTTCGCGGGCGTCAAGCGCCGCTTCACCAAGACCGGCGAGGCCAAGGGCGTCACCGTGATCGACGATTACGGCCACCACCCGGTGGAAATCGCCGCCGTGCTGAAGGCGGCGCGCAGCGCCACCACCGGCAACGTGGTGGCGGTGGTGCAGCCGCACCGCTATTCCCGCCTGCACTCGCTGTTCGCCGAGTTCTGCACCTGCTTCAACGACGCCGACACGGTGATCGTCGCCGACGTCTACGCGGCGGGCGAGCAGCCCATCGCGGGCATGGACAAGGACGGTCTGGTCAAGGGTCTTCAGGAACACGGCCACCGCCACGTGGTGCCGCTGGCCGAGGCCAAGGCCCTGCCGGAACTGGTCGCGTCCATCGCCCGTCCCGGCGACATGGTGGTCTGCCTGGGCGCGGGCAACATCACCCAATGGGCGCATGCCCTGCCGGGCGAACTGAGCAAGCTGGAGGTCGCCGAGTGAGCACCGCCCTGCCGCATGACTGGGCCGAAGCCCTGCCCCCGGTGCGCGGTCGCGTGACCCGCGACGCGCCGCTGGGCGGGCTGACGTGGTTCCGCGTCGGCGGCCCGGCCGAGGTGCTGTTCCGTCCCGCCGACACCGAGGATCTGGCGCAGTTCCTGGCCGCCCTGCCCGATGCCGTGCCGGTGACGGTGATCGGCGTCGGCTCGAACCTTTTGGTGCGCGATGGCGGCGTGCCCGGCGTGGTGGTGCGGCTGGCCGGTCCCTTCGCCGCCATCGACGTGGACGGCACCACCGTCTCGGCGGGCGCCGGGGCGCTGGATTTGACCGTGGCCCGCACCGCGCTGGACGCGGGCATCACCGGCATGGAATTCCTGTCGGGGGTGCCCGGCACCATCGGCGGCGCGCTGCGCATGAACGCGGGCGCCTTCGGCGGCGAGATGAAGGACGTGACCCTGGCCGCCGAGGCGGTGGACCGCCGGGGCCGCCTGCATACGCTGGGCCTGACCCAGCTTGATTTCGGCTATCGCCATTGCGGCGTGCCCGAGGATTTCGTCTTCACCCGCGCCGTGCTGCGCGGCCATGACGGCGACGTCGAGGCCATCTCGGCCCGCATGGACCAGATCCGCGAAACGCGCGAGGCCAGCCAGCCGACCCATGTCCGCACCGGCGGCTCCACCTTCGCCAATCCGGACGGCGCCAAAGCGTGGGAACTGATCGACAAGGCGGGTTGCCGCGGCCTCAGGATCGGCGGCGCCCAGGTCAGCGAGAAGCATTGCAACTTCCTGCTGAACACCGGCGACGCCACCGCCGCCGACATCGAGGATCTGGGCGAGGAAGTGCGCCGCCGCGTGCGCGACACCTCGGGCATCGAATTGCGTTGGGAAATTCGCCGCATCGGCGTTCGGGAGAATCAGTCATGAAGCGCGTCACGGTCCTGATGGGCGGAGCCTCGACCGAGCGCGAGGTGTCGCTGAATTCCGGCAAGGCCTCGGCCAAGGCGCTGACCGAGGCGGGCTATGCCGTCACCCTGCTGGACGTGGGCCGCGACCCCGGCGATCTGGTGCGCGAACTGGTGGCCAGCCGCCCCGACGTGGTGTTCAACGCCCTGCACGGCCGCTTCGGCGAGGATGGTTGCGTCCAGGGCGTGCTGAACCTGCTGGGCATCCCCTATACCCATTCCGGCCTGCTGGCCTCGGCCGCCGCCATGGACAAGGCGTTCGCCCGCCGCCTGTTCGAACAGGCGGGCATCCCGGTCGCCAAGGGCGAGGTGGTGAAGAAGGGCCAGAGCACCACCCTCCCCCGCCCGCATGTGGTCAAGCCGCTGAACGAGGGCTCGTCGGTCGGCGTCTACATCCTGCAACCGGGCGACAACCGCGACCCGCTGGCCGATTGGCCGTTCGATTCCGACGAAGTGCTGGTCGAGGAATTCATCCCCGGCCTCGAGCTGACCGCCGCCGTGATGGGCGACCGCGCCCTGGGCGCGCTGGAAATCACCTCGGATCGCGGCTGGTACGATTACGAGGCCAAGTACGCCCCCGGCGGCTCGCGCCACATCTTCCCGGCGCCGATCCCCCAGGCCGATTACGACGAGGCTTGCCGACTGGCGTTGGCCGCCCATCAGGTTCTGGGCTGCCGGGGCGTGTCGCGCGCCGATCTGCGTTACGACGACACAAGGCCGGGCCAGAAGCCCCGGCTGGTGGTGCTGGAAGTCAACACCCAACCCGGCATGACGGCGACCTCGCTGGTGCCGGACATCGCCGGTCAACTGGGCATCAGCTATCCCGAGCTGGTGCGCTGGATGGTGGAGAACGCCGCATGCGACGCCTGAACGGCAACGACATCGTCATCACCGCCGACGACCGCATCCGGTCGTCGGACCATGTGGTGCACCGCAAGCATTCCCGCGCCGCCGCCGCCAGCGACCCGCGCGAGGCGGGCGAACCGCGCCCGCGCCTGAAATCCAAGCTGAAGCGCAAGCTGCCGCGCCTGCGCCTGAGCGCCCTGCAAAAGCTGGCGACCGGCGGCGTCGCCGTGACCGCCCTGGTGGTGGGCGGTGCCGTGCTGTGGCATTCCGGCATCATCCAGCGCACCACCCAGACCACCATCGCCGCCGCCCTGGACGCCACCGCGCGGGCCGGGTTCCGCATCGAGGAAATCACCGTTTCCGGCCGTGGCCGCACCACCATGGACGAGGTTGCCGCCGCGTTGGACGCCCGCCACGGCGGCCCCATCCTGGCGGTGGATCTGGAGCGGGTGCGCGACCGCCTGGAATCCATTCCCTCGGTCAAGGTCGCCGCCGTCGAACGCCGCCTGCCCGCCGCCCTGCATCTTGATCTGGTGGAACGCAGCCCGGTCGCCATCTGGCAGAACAACGGCCAGCACGTGCTGGTGGACCGCGACGGCCACATGATCCCCGGCTCGGTCGCCGGGTACGAGGATTTGCCGCTGGTGGTGGGCGACGGCGCCGGTGTGCGCGCCGACGAATTGCTGACCATGCTGGCCGCCGAGCCGGCCCTGGCCGCCCGCGTCAAGGCGGCGGTGCGGGTCGGCAACCGCCGCTGGAACGTCATGCTGGACGACGCCGTGGCGGGCGTCGAGGTGCGGCTGCCCGAGGACGGCGCCGAGGCCGCGTGGCACCGTCTGGCCCAACTGGAAAAGGACAAGGGCGTCACCAACCGCGCGGTCAGCATGATCGACCTGCGCACCCCCGACCGCATGGTGCTGAAGACCGAACGGCCGACGGGTCCGGCCGACAAGCGCAAGGACAACGGGGCCTGACATGCGCAACGGACTGATCGCGGCATTGGATGTGGGCAGCACCAAGGTGTGCTGCTTCATCGCGCGCGTCCAGGATGACGGCGCGCCGCGCATCGTCGGCATCGGCCATCAGGTGGCGCGCGGCATGCGCGGCGGCGCCGTGGTCGACATGGAGGAGTTGGAACATTCCATCCGCGCGGCGGTGGAAGCGGCCGAGGACATGGCCGGGGAACGCATCAAGTCGGTGGTGGTCAACGTCTCGGGCGGCAGCCCCATCTCGGCCAACGTCAAGGTCGAGGTGGCCATGAACGGCCACGCCGTCAACGAAGCCGACATCCGCCGCATGCTGGATCATGGCCGCGCCCATCACGAAAGCGCCGACCGCGAATTGGTGCACGCCATCCCGGTGGATTACACCATCGACGGCAACGAAGGCATCAAGGACCCGCGCGGCATGTATGGCGAGCGCCTGGGCGTCGCCATCCACGTCATTTCCGCCGCCATCGGCCCGGTGCGCAACCTGCAAACCGTGGTCCACCGCTGCCATCTGGACATCGAGGCCCGCGTGGTCAGCCCCTATGCCTCGGGCCTGGCCTGCCTGGTGGACGACGAGAAGGAACTGGGCGTCACCTGCATCGACATGGGCGGCGGCACCACCTCGCTGGCCGTGTTCCTGGCCGGGCAATTGGTGCACACCGACGTCATCCCGGTGGGCGGCCATCACGTCACCAACGACATCGCGCGCGGCCTGTCCACGCCGCTCAGCTATGCCGAGCGCATGAAGACCCTGTACGGCAGCGCCATCCCCTCCCCGGCCGACGACCGCGAGATGCTGAAGGTGCCGCTGGTGGGCGAGGACGAGGACGGCGCCTCGAACCAGGTGCCGCGCTCCATGCTGATCCAGATCATCCAGCCCCGGCTGGAAGAGACTTTCGAACTGGTTCGCGGCCACCTGGAACAAGGCGGCTTCGACAAACTGGCCGGGCGGCGCGTGGTGCTGACCGGTGGCGCCAGCCAGATGCAGGGCGTGCGCGACCTGGCCGGACTGGTGCTCGACAAGCAGGTGCGGCTGGGCCGCCCTGTGGGATTCCAAGGGTTGCCCGAAGCCACGGGCGGCCCGGCCTTTTCCACCTGCGGCGGCCTGATCCGCTATGCCCTGGCCCACACCCCGCCCTCGGTACGGGGAAAACGGGCGGGGGCGGGCGATGGCGGCGGCTCCAGGCTGGGACGGTTCGGAAGCTGGCTTAAAAGTAATTTCTAAGAAAAACAAACAAACGAAATACCCCATCAAACGGCCGATCAAAAACAAGACGGCCAACAGCGCGGAGGGTACAAGATGCTGAATTTTCTTCCGGGTTCGCCCGCTGAACTGAAGCCCAAGATCACCGTCATCGGTGTCGGCGGCGCTGGCGGCAACGCCGTCAACAACATGATCGCCTCCAAGCTGGAAGGCGTGGAATTCATCGTCGCCAACACCGACGCCCAGGCCATCAGCCAGTCGCGCACCGAGCGCCGCATCCAGTTGGGCACCATCGCCACCCAGGGTCTGGGTGCCGGGTCGCGCCCCGACATCGGCCGCGCCGCCGCCGAGGAAAGCCTGGAAGAGATCATCGCCCAGATCGGCGGTGCCAACATGGTGTTCATCACCGCCGGCATGGGCGGCGGCACCGGTTCCGGCGCCGCCCCGGTGATCGCCCGCGCGGCGCGTGATCAGGGCATCCTGACCGTCGGCGTCGTCACCAAGCCGTTCCATTTCGAGGGCGCGCACCGCATGCGCACCGCCGAGGGCGCCATCGAGGAATTGTCGCAATACGTCGACACCCTGCTGATCATCCCCAACCAGAACCTGTTCCGCGTCGCCACCGAGCGCACCACCTTCGCCGACGCCTTCAAGATGGCCGACGACGTGCTGTATTCCGGCGTGCGCGGCGTCACCGATCTGATGGTGATGCCCGGCCTGATCAACCTGGATTTCGCCGACATCCGCACCGTGATGAGCGAGATGGGCAAGGCCATGATGGGCACCGGCGAGGCCGAGGGCGAAAAGCGCGCCATCGCCGCCGCCGAGGCCGCCATCAGCAACCCCCTGCTGGACGACGCCAGCATGAAGGGGGCGCGCGGCGTGCTGATCAACATCACCGGCGGCATGGACATGACCCTGTTCGAAGTGGACGAGGCCGCCAACCGCATCCGTGACGAAGTGGACACCGACGCCAACATCATCTTCGGCTCGACCTTCGACGAAAAGCTGAACGGCAAGATGCGCGTGTCGGTGGTCGCCACCGGCATCGCCTCGGAAGCCGCCGCCCAGCCCAAGCCGACGGTGATCTCGCTGGCCACCCAGCAGCCCGCCCCGGCCCAGATGCGCACCGCCCCGGCGCCGCAGCAGACCGCTTTCCGCACCACCGCCCAGGCCGCCCCGGCGGTCGAGACGGTGGCCGTCCGCAGCGCCGCCAGCCCGCTGGCGGGCATGGCCGCCGCCGCCGCCCAGGTCCAGGCCCGCGCCGCCGTCGAACCGGCGCCGCAGCCCGCGCCGCAGCCGGTCATGGAACAGCCGATCGCCCGCCCCGAGCCGCGCCCGGAAATGCGCATCGAACGTCCGGAACCGGCCTATCGGGCCGAGCCGCGCGCCGAACTGCACGCCGAACCGGCCGAACCGGTCGAGCCGCCGATGCGGGAAACCCTGCGCGAGCCGCTGCGCGCCGAACCCGCCGACATGGCGCCCCGTTCGGTGCAGCCGGACATGTCGTCCCTGACCCGCGCCGTGGCCGACATCGCCGACACCCACCACCACCAGCCCGCGCCGCAGGCGCCGCAGCACCGCCAGCCGGAAGCCGAACCGCGCCGCATGGGTGGTCTGTTCGACCTGCTGCGCCGCCCGGCCGCCCGCCAGCCGGAACCGGCCGCCCCCGCCCCGGCGCCGCAACCGCTGCCGCAATCGCAGCCGCGCATGACCAGCCGGGGCGAACCCAGCGTCAACCGCGGCGCCGAGGATTTGGACATCCCGGCCTTCCTGCGTCGTCAGGCCAACTGACGCGCTGACGAGGACCGGTAGACCGCGCTGAAACCAAACTTGGGGTCCGGCCATCCAATGGCTGGCTGGACCCCGCACTTTTCCTTGGGTTTCCGCCTTATGTTGCGGTGTAACAAAGCGAAACAATGATTGATTTGAGGGATTGCCGGCGAGGGTCTAGAACAACACCATCGAAACAAGGCCCCGGGCCAGGGTGAACGCCGCAAGGCAAGACACCGCCGGGGAAATGGATGGGTGAAGTCGTGAAATTCTCCAAGTCCGACAAGGTCGCCGCCTTCAAGCCCACCTCCGACATTTCCGAAAATGCTTTCGTCCGTCAGCGGACCCTGAAGACCGCCATCGGCTGCACCGGCATCGGCCTGCATTCCGGCGCCAAGGTCACGATGATGCTGCATCCGGCCGAGGCCGACAGCGGCATCCGCTTCAAGCGCACCGACATCGCCGGTCGTGGCGCCATCGTTCCCGCCCTGTGGTCGAACGTCGGCGACACCCGCATGAACACCTGTCTGGTGAACGAGGACGGCGTTCAGGTCGGCACCGTCGAACACCTGATGAGCGCCCTGGCCGGTTCCGGCATCGACAATTGCCTGATCGAGATCAACGGCGCCGAAGTGCCGGTGATGGACGGCTCGGCCGCGCCCTTCCTGTTCCTGATCGAATGCGCCGGCACCGTCGAGCAGGCCGCGCCCCGCCGCGCCATCCGCGTGCTGAAGCGGGTTTCCGTCACCGACGGCGAAAAGAGCGCCTGCCTGACCCCGGCCAATGCCTTCTCGCTGCGCTTCGAGATCGACTTCGCCAGCCAGGCCATCTCGCGCCAGGAATTCGCGGTCAACCTGACCCGCGGCGCCTTCAAGTCCGAGATCAGCCGCGCCCGCACCTTCGGCTTCGAACAGGAAGTGGCCATGCTGCGCGCCCACGGCCTGGCCCGTGGCGGTTCGCTGGACAACGCCGTGGTCATCGACAGCACCGGCACCAAGGTGCTGAACGACGACGGCCTGCGCTATGGCGACGAATTCGTCCGCCACAAGATCCTGGACGCGGTGGGCGATCTGTCGCTGGCCGGTGCGCCGATCCTGGGCGCCTTCCACGGCGTGCGGTCCGGCCATGCCCTGAACAACCAGTTGCTGCGCGCCCTGTTCGCCGACCAGACCGCCTGGACGCTGACCACCATCGCCCCCGGCTCGGCCGCCGCCGAATCCTCGGCCGCGCTGCCGGTCGCCGGTGCCCTGGCCGCCCCCACCGCCCTGGTGGTCAACGGCTGATCCCTTTTCCCTCCAGTTGGTGCCCTCCACTGGACGAACAGCCCCCGCCTTCCCACGAAGGCGGGGGTTTTTCTATGGCATGTCTGCGCGGGGTGTTGGTGGTTCGTATGGATTGCCGCCCAATACAGCCGTCATGCGCGGACTTGATCCGCGCATCCACGCGGTGCCGTCCAGCATGGTGCCGCCGGGAAAACGTGGATGGCCGGGTCAAGCCCGGCCATGACGGAAACCAAACGATCGCGGACCACCAACAGGTCCTGCTGACATACCCTTTTTCTATGCCGCGCCGGAAAGGAGAACGGAAATGGTCCGTTGCCCTCTTCCCCTGCTCCGCCGCCGTGCTATAGTCGCCGCCATCCGGGAACCCGCGTTGCCCCAAGGAAGCTCATGACCGGTTTCGTCTCCGCCTTTCGCCGTCCGCGCCTTGGCCTGCTGGTCGTGGCCGTCGCCGCCATGCTGGCCGCCTGCTCCGACAAGAAGGAGGAGTATGTGGAGCGCCCGGTGGAAGAGCTGTACAACGAGGCCATGGACCTGGTGGACAAGGGCGAGTACCAACGCTCGGCCAAGGCGTTCGAGGAAGTGGAACGCCAGCACCCCTATTCGGTGTGGGCGACCAAGGCGCAGTTGATGGCCGCCTATGTGCTGTACGAACGCAACAAATACGATGACGCGCTGATCCATCTGGACCGCTTCATCCAGTTGCACCCCGGCAACAAGGACGCCGCCTACGCCTATTACCTCAAGGGTCTGTGCTATTACGAACAGATCACCGACGTCCACCGCGACCAGAAGATGACCGAGCAGGCCATGAAAAGCCTGCAAGAAGTGGTCGACCGCTTTCCCGCCAGTTCCTACGCCAAGGACGCCCGCCTGAAGGTCGATCTGGCCCGCGACCACCTGGCGGGCAAGGAAATGGCCATCGGCCGCTATTACCAGGGCAAGGGCCAGTGGCTGGCGGCGCTGAACCGCTACAAGGCGGTGGTGGAGAATTTCCAGACCACCACCCATGTGCCCGAGGCCCTGCACCGCATGGTCGAGATCTACACCACCCTGGGCCTGGACGAGCAGGCCAAGAACGCCGCCGCCGTGCTGGGCCACAATTTCCCCGGCAGCGACTGGTACGAAGACACTTTCAGTCTGGTCAAGACCGGCAAGAACGCCTCGCAGAAAGAGGAATCCTCCGGCTGGTTCGGTCTGTGGTAATCCGGCCATGCTGGTTTCGCTGTCGATCCGCGACGTCGTCCTGATCGAAAAGCTCGACCTGGGCTTTGGTCCCGGCCTGTCGGTGTTCACCGGCGAAACCGGCGCCGGTAAATCCATCCTGCTGGATTCGCTGTCCCTGGCCCTGGGCGCCCGGGCCGATTCCGGGCTGGTGCGCCACGGCGCGCCGCAACTGACCGTCATCGCCGAATTCGACCCGCCGCCGTTCCACCCCGCCCGCGTGCTGCTGGCGGCGCAGGACATGGACGTGGCCGACGGGCCGCTGCTGTTGCGCCGGGTCGTCACCGCCGACGGCCGTTCGCGCGCCTATGTCAACGACGCCCCGGTCAGTGTCGGCCTGTTGCGCAAGGTCGGCGACGAATTGGTGGAAATCCACGGCCAGTTCGAAAGCCACGGCCTGCTGGACCCGGCCAACCACCTGTCGGTGCTGGACGCCTTCGCCGGATCGGCCGAGGCGCGGCGCGCCACCCGTTCCGCCTGGGATGCCTGGCGGACCGCCGCCAAGGCCCGCACCGAGGCCGAGGATACCCTGAAGCGGGCGCGGGCCGAGGAAGAGGCGCTGCGCCACGCCCATGACGAATTGAAGGCCCTGGACCCCAAGCCCGGCGAGGATTCCGAACTGGCGGCCAACCGCGCCCTGTTGCAGCACAGCGAGAAATTGCTGGAGGCCATGAACGGCGCCATGGCGGCCCTGCGCGCCAAGGGCGAGGTCGAGGCATCCTTGCGCAGTGCCCAGCGCAACCTGGAACGCGTCGCCGCCCTGGCCGAAGGCAAACTGGAGCCGGTGATCGCCGCCCTGGACCGCGCCGCCGTGGAAGCCGCCGAGGCGGTCGGGCTGCTGGAACACGTCTCGGCCGATATCGACCTGGACCCGCGCCATCTGGAAAAGGTCGAGGAGCGGCTGTTCGCCCTGCGCGCCGCCGCCCGCAAGCATCTGGTCGAGGTCGAGCAATTGCCCGCCCTCAAGGCCGATCTGGCCGCCAAGCTGGCGGCCCTGGACGGCGGCGGCGACGATCTGTCCAAACTGGCCAAGGCCGAACAGGCCGCCCGCACCGCCTATGTGGAGGCCGCCCGCACCCTGTCCAAATTGCGCGCCGAGGCCGCCGGACGGCTGGACGTGGCGGTGGCCGCCGAATTGCCGCCGCTGAAGCTGGACAAGGCCCGCTTCACCACCGGCGTCGTCACGCTCGAGGAAAACGGCTGGGGGCCGGATGGCCTGAATTCCGTGGAATTCCTGGTGTCCACCAATCCCGGCGCGCCGCCGTCGGGATTGGGCAAGATCGCCTCGGGCGGTGAATTGTCGCGTTTCATGCTGGCGCTGAAAGTGGTGCTGGCCCGCACTTCGCCCACCCCGACCATCGTCTTCGACGAAGTGGATTCCGGCATCGGCGGCGCCGTCGCCGCCGCCGTGGGCGACCGTCTGGCCCGCCTGGGCACCGATTTGCAGGTGCTGGTGGTGACGCATTCGCCGCAGGTGGCGGCACGCGGCCGCCAGCATTACAAGGTGTCCAAGCGCGAGGTCGAGGCGGGCAAGGTGCTGACCGGCGTCGCCGAATTGCCGCGCGACGAACGGCGCGAGGAAATCGCCCGCATGCTGGCGGGCGAAACCGTCACCGACCAGGCCCGCGCCGCCGCCGACAGCCTGATGGTGTGATCCGCCGGATCACACCCAGTTCTTGCGCTTGAAATACAGCACCACCGCCGCCGCCACGGCGGCCATGGTCAGCATCACCCACCAGAAGGCGAAGCCGTCGTGCAGGCCGGGCAGGCCGGCGACGTTCATGCCGAAGATGCTGGCGACCAGATTCAGCGGCAGCATGATGGTGGACAACACCGACAGGATATAGAGGTTGCGGCCCGAGCGTTCGGCGTTGCGGGCGGCGTATTCGTCGTGCAGCAGCCGCGATTGTTCGACGCATTCCTGAAGGTCGCCAATGGCGCGTTCGACGCGGGCCAGCAGCGGCTCGAACCGTTCGCCCTCGTCATCCTTGACCCAGGGCGGCAGGGTGTTCTGCAACCGCGCCAGCAGGATGCGCAGCGGCACGGCGCGCCGCCGCAGCTTGATGGCGTCGCGGCGGATGGCGCCCAGATCACCGGCGATGCCGCCCAGTTCGTCGTCCAGCACCAGATCCTCGACCGCGTCGAAGCGGCGGCGGATCTTGCGGCCCACCGCCTCCATGTCGGCGATGCTTTCTTCCAGCAGCGCCAGGAACAGCGCGGCGGCCGAGCCCGGCGCCGCCCCGACCTGAAGGCGGAACCGCAGGCGGTCGGTGGCGGAAAGCGGCCGCCAGCGGGCGGTGATCAGCCGGTTGGGCGCCAGCCACAGCCGCAGGTCGCCCAGTTGCTGCGCCTCGGCGTCGAATTCGCGCTGGCGGTCCTCGATCTGGATCAGGCAGCCGTTGCCCAGGACCTGGGCGCCCAATTCCTCGTCGCGGTCCAGCAGGGTGGCCGCCAGTTGTGGCGGCAGTCCGGAATGCTTGAGAATCCATTGCCGTCCCGGCTCGGTCGCCAGATTGACGTGAATCCACAGGTAATCGGCCTCGCCCGCATCCCCCGCCATGGGGCGGAACGGCGTCGCCTGGCCGTCACGCACCGCGAAGGCATAGACGATTCCGGCTTCCTCGATCATGGGGCGGCCTCCTGGACGCATCCGCGCAGCCCCCGTATATCCGCCCCGTGCCGTCGCGGTTCAAGCGGCAGAAATGTTACAGCGGCCCCACCCATACCAGCCGGTCGGCCTCGCGCAATTGCCCGGTGCCGTCCAGCGCCGCCAGATCGGCCAAAAAGCCGCGCACCGCCGCGCCGTCGCCGCCCGCCAGCCGGTTGATCGGGCCGGGCCGCACGCCCAGGCCGTGGACGGCGGCCAGCCGCTTTTCCGTTTCCGGGGTCGGTTCCAGCAGCACCACGCCGTCAGGCGCCAGCCGTGCCAGCAGCACCACGTTGCGTTCCGCCTGATAATCGGCCAGCCACAGCCGCCCCAACGGCGCCAGCCGCACCTTGCCGCCCGCGCCGACGCGGAAGGCGCCCTCGGCCGCCGCCCAGGACAGTTCCAGTTCGCTGCCATCGGCGCGGCGCCAGCGGCCGTCGCGGATGCCGTCGGGGCGCACGCCCTCGGCCACCACCGGAATCCGCGTCTCGTAACACCCCGACAGCAGCAGGGCGAACAACGGCAGCAGGGGCAGAAGACGGCGCATGGATTTTCTCCGGCAGGATGCCTGCATCCTAACCGCGTCCCGCGCATGGCGGAATTGACCGCAGGCAAGCGGGCCGTGCTTGCCCCGCCGCGGCGCCGTCGCTAAAGTCCGCTCCGCGCGCATATTTCAATTCCGCCAAAGGCCTTTGTCCATGACCGACCGCGTCCTCATCCTCGATTTCGGCAGCCAAGTGACCCAGCTGATCGCGCGCCGCGTGCGCGAAAGCGGCGTCTATTGCGAAATCCACCCCTTCAACAAGGTGACGGCCGATTCCCTGGCGGCGTTCGCGCCCAAGGCGATCATCCTGTCGGGCGGCCCGTCCAGCGTGACCGAGGCCGGGTCCCCCCGCGCCCCCGAGGCGGTGTTCAGCTTCGGCGTTCCCGTGCTGGGCATCTGCTACGGCCAGCAGACCATGTGCGAGCAATTGGGCGGCAAGGTCGAGCCGGGTGATCACCGCGAATTCGGCCGCGCCTATGTGGACATCACCGAGGATTGCGCCCTGTTCCACGGCGTGTGGGCCAAGGGCGGCCGCGAGCAGGTGTGGATGAGCCACGGCGACCGCGTCACCAAGCTGCCCGAGGGCTTCCGCGTGGTCGGCACCTCGGAAGGCGCGCCCTATGCCGCCATCGCCAATGACGACCGCCGTTTCTATGCCGTGCAGTTCCACCCCGAAGTGGTGCACACCCCGCACGGCGCCCAGTTGCTGAAGAACTTCACCCATGACGTGGCGGGCTGCACCGGCGACTGGACCATGGCGGCGTTCAAGCAGCAGGCCATCGACAAGATCCGCGCCCAGGTCGGCAAGGGCCGGGTGATCTGCGGCCTGTCGGGCGGCGTCGATTCGTCCGTGGTCGCCGCGCTGATCCACGAAGCCATCGGCGACCAGTTGACCTGCGTCTACGTGGATCACGGCCTGATGCGCCTGGGCGAGTCCGAGCAGGTGGTCAGCGTCTTCCGCGACCGCTTCAACATCAATCTGGTGCACAAGGACGCGTCCGAGCTGTTCCTGGGCAAGCTGGCGGGCATGACCGACCCCGAGCAGAAGCGCAAGACCATCGGCGCCCTGTTCATCGACGTGTTCGAGGAAGAGGCCAAGAAGGTTGGCGGCGCCGACTTCCTGGCCCAAGGCACCCTGTACCCCGACGTCATCGAATCGGTCAGCGTGATCGGCGGCCCCAGCGTCACCATCAAGAGCCACCACAATGTCGGCGGCCTGCCCGAGCGCATGAACATGAAGCTGGTGGAACCGCTGCGCGAGCTGTTCAAGGACGAAGTCCGCGCGCTGGGCCGCGAACTGGGCCTGCCCGACGAAATGGTCGGCCGCCATCCCTTCCCCGGCCCGGGCCTGGCCATCCGCATCCCCGGCCAGGACATCACCCGCGACAAGCTGGAGATTCTCAAGAAGGCCGACGCCATTTATCTTGAGGAAATCCGCAACGCCGGTCTGTACGACGCCATCTGGCAGGCGTTCACCGTGCTGCTGCCGGTGCGCACCGTCGGCGTCATGGGCGACAGCCGTTCCTACGATTACGCCTGCGCGCTGCGCGCCGTCACCAGCACCGACGGCATGACCGCCGATTTCTACCCCTTCGACATGGCCTTCCTGGGCCGCGTGGCGAACCGCATCATCAACGAGGTCAAGGGCATCAACCGCGTGACCTACGACGTGACCAGCAAGCCGCCGGGCACCATCGAGTGGGAGTGAGACACTTCGTTCGGAGGGCGCCGCGAGGCGCCTTCCTGCTGTTTGATCATTTCTGAAAGGGAATATCCGGCCATGGCCGCCATTGCCAAGATTCTGCTGTTGGGTTCGGGCGAACTGGGGCGCGAGTTCGTGATTTCCGCCAAGCGGCTGGGGGCCCATGTGGTGGCGTGCGATTCCTATGCCTGGGCCCCGGCCATGCAGGTGGCGGATCAGGCGGAAGTGTTCTCCATGCTGGACGGCGCCGCCCTGGCCGCCGCCATCGAACGTCACCAGCCCGATCTGATCGTCCCCGAGGTCGAGGCCATCCGCACCGAGGTGCTGAAGGATTTCGAGGACCAGGGCTTCACCGTGGTGCCGTCGGCCCGCGCCACGCTGATGACCATGAACCGCGACCGCATCCGCGAGGTGGCGGCGGTCGAGTTGGGGTTGCCGACCTCGAAATACCTCTATGCCGAAACGCTGGCGGAAATGCGGGCGGCGGTGGCCCAGGTCGGGCTGCCCTGCGTGGTCAAGCCGGTGATGTCGTCCTCGGGCAAGGGCCAAAGCACGGTGCGCGAACAGGCGGCGGTGGACGCCGCCTGGGCCTATGCGGTCGAGGGCATGCGCGGCGACCGCCAACGGGTGATCGTCGAGCAATTCATCCCCTTCGACTATGAAATCACCCTGCTGACCATCCGGACCCGCGACGGCGTGGTGTTCTGCGACCCCATCGGCCACCGCCAGGAACGCGGCGATTATCAGGAAAGCTGGCAGCCCGCCGCCATGGCCCCCGCCGCCGTGGCCGAGGCCCAGCGCCAGGCCAGGGCGGTGGTGGACAATCTGGGCGGATACGGCCTGTTCGGCGTGGAATTCTTCGTCCTGGGCGACCGGGTGATCTTTTCCGAACTGTCGCCGCGCCCGCACGACACCGGCATGGTGACGTTGATCTCGCAGAACCTGACCGAGTTCGACCTGCACGCCCGCGCCATCCTGGGCCTGCCCATCCCGTCCATCACCCAGCACGGCGCCGCCGCCTCGGCGGTGATCCTGGCCGACCGCGCCGCCCAGGACTTCACCGTGTCCGGGCTGGCCGAAGCCCTGGTGCCCGACCTGCCCGGCGTGGACGTGGACGTGCGCATCTTCAGCAAGCCGACCACCCGCCCCTATCGCCGCATGGGCGTCGCCCTGGCCCTGGCGCGGGACGGCGACACCGACACCGCGCGGGCGGCGGCGCGGGCGGCGGCGGCCAAGGTCACGCTGGGCTATGGGGAGTAAACGGCCATGACCCTGATTGTGCACGGCATCAAAGCCTGCGACACCATGAAGAAGGCGTTCACCTGGCTGGACGGCCACGGCATCGCCTATGCCTTCCACGATTACAAGAAGGACGGCGCCGACCGCGCCGCCCTGGAACGGTGGTGCGCCGCCCTGGGGTGGGAAAAGGTGCTGAACCGCGCCGGGACCACCTTTCGCAAGCTGCCCGAGGAAGCCCGCGCCGACCTGGACGCCGACAAGGCCATCGCCCTGATGCTGGCGCAGCCGTCCATGATCAAGCGCCCCATGCTGGAAGGCCCCGGCATTCTGGAAGCGGGGTTCAAGCCGGAACGCTATGCGGTGCTGTTGGGCGGTTGAGGATCAGTGGCGCGGCTGGGCCAGGCGCTGGGTCAGATGGGCCAGGGTATGGCGCATGTCGGGCGAAGCCGGGGAAAGCTCGGCGGCCAGGTCCAGCGCCCGCTGGCGATCCAGCGGCCCGCCCTCCCATTCGGTACGCAGCATGTGCGCCAGTTCCAGCCAGGAGCGCTCGGTGCGGCTGACGGTCCAGGTCATGGCGGTCCTCCTTTACTGCTTCACGATCATTGCAGCACGTCGACCCGTCATTGGCGAGGCTGCTTTGGTATGACCAACTTTGGAACGAGTGACGCTATTTGAAGATGAAAGGCTGCACGCCGTGGCGTTGCGCCAGATGCTGGACCAGGAACTTGGCCAGGGAATAGGACATGCCGCTGAAGCGCAGGCGGGTCCATTGCCCGGTATGGCCGACCACCTCGGCCCGCGCGGGCATGGATTTCGACAGTTCCAACTGGCGGCCGTCGCGCGGGAACAGGGTCATGGCCACCTCGGCCCCCACGGCCTGATCGAAGCGGGCGACACAGATGCCGCCGACCGAGATGTCGTGCACCTCCAGCAGCTTGTCAGCGACCCGCACCATCAAGCCGTGCCGCTCGAAACGCTGGTAATGGCGGCGGTCTCCCGCCTCGCGCGCACGCATCAGGCTGGCGGCCCTGGCCCGGGCACGGAAACGATGTTCAAGCGTCATGGCATCTGTCCCTATATCTGGGGGCCGTTGATAACACGCACAGGTAAATCGTGTTGTGGCCGCGCTTGAATGTTCCGTAAACAGGCGGCAACCGCCCCCACCCATAACACCTCGGTCCAGTGCAGCACCGCCCCGTCCGGGCCGCAACCATCCGATGGTCCTACCACCACCGGGCCGCCGTTCCCGGCAGCGTTGCGTTTCCCGCAGCCCCCTTGTCCGCAAGGAAAATATGTATTTAGTTGCCCTCAATCTCCGCGCGCGTGATGATGGCCCCCTCTTGATGGGGATCGAGGAAGGACTGATCGGGATGTCGGTGATCGAGTGGCATGATGGCTTGAACGTCGGAATCGACTTCATGGACGACGACCATGTGGAAGCGGCGGCGCTGATCAACACCCTGGCGGCGACCGGCGGCGAGCAGCGCCTGCATGCCCTGGAAGAGTTCATCGCCCATTGCCGCGCCCATTTCGCGCGCGAGGAAGAGCTGATGGGCAAGGTCGGCTTTTTCGCCCTGGGCTGCCATCAGGGCGAACACCAGCGGGTGCTGGCCGAGTTGGAGGTGGTGCTGGCGCGGCTGCGCGGCGGCGACGCCCAGGACGAATATTTCAACCGCACCCTGCCCAACTGGCTGATGAACCACCGCAACACCATGGACTTCGTCACCGCCCAATTCGCGCGATCGGCCGGCATCGCCGCCTGACGGACACGCCGCCTGGGGGCTACAATTCGGCGCAGGCCCGGTTCAACCAGTCCCGGGCCGCGTCGTCCAGCAACGGCGACAGGGCCGCCCGCACCCGGGCGTGATAGGCGTCGACCCAGGCCCGTTCCTGGGCGTCCAGCAGGGCCGGATCGATCAGGCGGCGGTCATAGGGCGCCAGGGTCAGGGTGTCGAATTCCAGCATCTCGCGCTCGGCCCCGGCCGGGCCGTCGGCGGGCGCCACCACCACCAGATTCTCGATGCGGATGCCATAGGCGCCGGATTTGTAATAGCCCGGCTCGTTGGACAGCACCATGCCGGGCTGCAACGCCACCGCGCCGGTGCCCAGCTTGGAAATGCGTTGCGGCCCTTCGTGCACCGACAGGAAGGCGCCGACGCCGTGGCCGGTGCCGTGGTCGTAATCCAGCCCCTGCCGCCACAGATGCTGGCGGGCCAGCACGTCCAACTGGCTGCCGGTGGTGCCCACCGGGAACAGGGCGCGCGACACCGCCACATGCCCCTTGAGCACCAGGGTGAAACGCTGGCGCTCCTCTTCTCCCACCGGGCCGATGGCCACGGTGCGGGTGATGTCGGTGGTGCCGTCCAGGTATTGCGCGCCGGAATCCAGCAGGAACAACTCGCCCGGGCGCAGCGCGCGGTTGCTGGCCGGGGTGGCGCGGTAATGGACGATGGCGCCGTGCGGTCCCGATCCGGCGATGGTGGGAAAGGACAGGCCGCGAAAATGCTCGCCCTCGGCCCGGAATGCCTCGAGCCGGGCGGCGGCGGCCAGTTCGTCCACGCCGTCGCGGCCGTCCAGCCACGCCAGGAAGCGCACCACCGCCACGCCGTCGCGCAGATGCGCCGCCCGCGCCCCGGCCAGTTCCGCCGGATTCTTGCGCGCCTTGGGCAGTGCGCAGGGATCGGCGCCGCGTTCGACCCTGGCCCCGGCCTTGCCCAACCGGTCGAACAGATAGGCGGCGGCGCTGGCCGGGTCCAGCCGCACCCGCTTGCCCGCCAGCCGGTCCAAAGCCAGGGGCAGCTCGGCCGGGGGCCGCACCGCCACCGCCTCGCCCAGATGGGCGCGGGTTTCCGCCGACAGCTTGGCCGGGTCCATGAACAATTCGACGCCGGTATCGGCATGCAGAATGGCAAAGGACAGCGGCAATGGCGTATAGGCCACATCGCCGCCGCGGATGTTCAGCAGCCACGCGATCGAGGCCGGATCGGTCAGCACCGCAGCGTCATGGCGGTCGGCGCGCAGGATTTCCGCCACGTCGCCGCGTTTTTCCGCCGACGCGGTCCCGGCAAAGGCCAGCGGGTGCGGCACCGCCGGGGCGGCGGGCGGCGGCGGGCGGTCGTGCCACACCGCGTCCAGCGGATTGCGGTCGCAGGCCACCAGTTCCGCCCCGGCCTTTTCGGCGGCGGCGCGCAATGCCTCGACCTGATCGGCGGTATGCAGCCAGGGGTCATGGCCCAGGCGGTCGCCCGCCTTCAGCCGCTCGCCCAGCCAACGCGGCGGCGGCATGTCGATCAGGTGCACCGGCTCGAACCGGGCGGTGTCCACCTCGGACCGCACTTGCAGGGTATAGCGGCCGTCCACGAACACCGCCGCCTGGTCCGGCAACACCACCGCCATGCCCGCCGAGCCGGTGAAGCCGGTCAGCCACGCCAGCCGCCGGGCGCAGGCGGCCACGTATTCGCCCTGATGCTCGTCGGCGCGCGGAACCACGAAGCCGGTCAGGCCGCGCGCCGCCAGTTCCGCGCGCAGGGCGTCCAACCGTTCCGCCGGGGCGGGGCCGGGGGTGCAATCGTCGTCGAGCATGATCGCCTTTCCTTGTCTCCTCTTGCGAAAGTATGCGGAGCCAGGGCCGGGGGCAAGATGCCGCCCCCCGCCATGCCCCGCCCTTTTGAAATGCTGCGTTGCAGAAAATACCACTGTCGCTCAAGGCGCCAAGGGGGTAGGGTCTAGGCACTGTTCCTGATGGAACACAAAGAGGGGTGCACCGACAGGCCCTGGAAACGCCTTGCCGATGCGCCCCTCTTTTTTTATCGCCCGCGTCGGCCCCCTTCCCCCTCAGACCTCGTAATCCACCACGCGGCGCTCGCAACGGGCGGCGCGGACCACCGGGGCGGCTTTTTCGTGTTCGGGGTGGTGGTGATAGGCTTCCAGCGCGGCGCGGTCGGTGAATTCCGAATACAGCACCACATCCGACGCGTCGGCATCGCCGCTGATGTCGATGCCCACTTCCAACCGCAGCAGGCCGGGGATGCGGCCGTTCAGCGCCTCGAGCGCCTGTTTGATGGCCTGGGCCTGGGCATGACGCTGGGCCGGGGTTTCGCCGTTCATGCGCCAGAACACCATGTGCTTGATCATCCGGAAACCCCTTTCGCCATTGCAACAACGGCTATAGCAGCCGCCATGTCCGAAGGAAAGTCGCGGACAATCCTAACCCCAGCAGCCATAAGGGCACCGGCAGCACCACCAGCGGCACGTACCAGCCGCATTCGCGGAAGGTCAGGCGGTCCAGCATCGTGGCCCGCGTCACCACCGGCCCCGCCTGGGGATGGCGCCATTCATAGCAATCGGTGCGCAGGCGGCGGACCAGATCGATCAGGCCGATCACCCCCGGCCCCAGCGCCCCGGTCCACAGGGTGGCGGTGTAATCCGGTTCCTGCGCCCAGGCCAGCCCGAACACCGCCGCGAAATACAGCACCACCAGCCAAATCCAGCCCGGCACGGCCAGGGCCAGCGGCCCCGGCCACAAGGCGTGGAAGGAATCGTCGCGGCCGACGCGCCCGCGTTCAGGTCTTGCGGCCATAGCCGCCACCGCCGGGGGTTTCGATGATGAAGACGTCGCCCGGCGCCATCTCGACCCGCGCCGTGCCGCCCAGGACCTCGATGGAGCCATCGGCCCGTTCGACCGAATTGCGGCCGGGCAGACCGTTGTCGCCGCCCGCCAGACCGAAGGGCGGCACCCGGCGGCGGTTGGACAGGATACCGGCGCTCATGGGTTCCAGGAATTTCAGCCGCCGCACCACGCCGTCGCCGCCGCGATGCGCCCCCTCGCCGCCCGAGCCGCGCCGGATCGAAAACCCGTCCACCAGCACCGGGAACCGCCATTCCAGCACTTCCGGGTCGGTCAGCCGCGAATTGGTCATGTGGGTGTGCACCGCGTCGGCGCCGTCGAAATCCGGCCCGGCCCCGGCGCCGCCGCAGATGGTTTCGTAATATTGGTGGCGGTCGTCGCCGAAGGTCAGGTTGTTCATGGTGCCCTGGCTGGCGGCCATCACCCCCAGCGCCCCCATCAGGCAATCCACCACCGCCTGACTGGTTTCCACGTTGCCCGCCACCACGGCGGCGGGCGGGTTGGGCGCCAGCAGCGAGCCGGGCGGCACGATCAGTTCCAGCGGCTTCAGGCAGCCTTCGTTCAGCGGAATGGCATCGTCCACGATGCAGCGGAACACATACAACACCGCCGCCCGGGTGATGGCGGTGGGGGCGTTGGCGTTGCCGGGGCGCTGGGCGCTGGTGCCGGTGAAGTCGATCACCGCCCGCCGCGCCGCCTTGTCCACCCGCACGTCCACCTTGATGATGGCGCCGTCGTCCATCTCGACCGAGAAGGCGCCGCCGGACAGCCGCGCCAGCACCCGGCGCACCGATTCCTCGGCATTGTCCTGGACGTGGCCCATATAGGCGGCGACCGTTTCGCCCCCGAACAGATCCACCATGCGCACCAGCTCGGCCGCGCCCTTTTCGTTGGCCGCCAACTGCGCTTGCAGATCGGCGATGTTCTGGCGCAGGTTGCGGGTGGGATACGGCCCGCCGGTCAGCAATGCGCTCAGTTCCACCTCGCGCAGATGACCGTCCTGGACCAGATGGAAATCGTCGATCAGCACGCCTTCCTGGTCGATGCTGGTGGAATCGGGCGGCATGGAGCCGGGGGTGGTGCCGCCGATATCGGCGTGGTGGCCGCGGCTGGCGACAAAGAACCGCAGCACGCCGTCATGGAACACCGGCGTCACCACGGTGATGTCGGGCAGATGGGTGCCGCCGGCATAGGGCGAGTTGAGGGCGAAGGAATCGCCCTGCCGCAACGTCCCGGCGCGGGTGCGAAGGATGGTGCGCACGCTTTCGCCCATGCTGCCCAGATGCACCGGAATGTGCGGGGCATTGGCCACCAGACCGCCGGTGGCGTCGAATACCGCGCAACTGAAATCCAGCCGTTCCTTGATGTTGACCGAATGGGCGGTGTTGGCCAGCACCGCGCCCATCTGCTCGGCCACGCTCATGAACAGGTTGTTGAACACCTCCAGCAGCACCGGGTCCACATTGGTCCCGGCGGCGAAACGTTGCGGCCTGGGAACGATTCGGGTCAGCACCAGATGGCGGCGGGCATTCATGGCGGCCCGCCAGCCCGGTTCGACCACATTGGTGCCGGTGGCCTCGGTGATGATGGCCGGGCCGTCCACCGCCTGGCCCGGCAACAGGCGGTCGCGGTCGAACACCGGCGCATCGTGCCAATTTCCGCCGCTGAACAGGCGGGTGTGGGCCAGCGGTTGCGGAGCGTCGGCACAGAGCGGCGCCTCGGCCTCGGCCACCTCCTCGCCGCCGCCCGCCATCTCGACGCCCACCGCCTCGACCACCAGCGGGCGGTTTTCCATGACGAACCCGAAACGAGCGCGATGGGCCTGGGCGAACGCCTGGGCCAGACCGGGCAAGTCGGCCGCCGCCACCTCCAGCGCGGTGTCCGAGCCCTGGTACTTCAGGAACAGGGTGCGGGTGCCGGTCATGTCGCCGCGCTCGACGCCCTGGCGTTCCAGTTCGCAGCGCGCCTCGGCCTCCAGATCGGCGAAGGCACGGTTGACCGCCTTCATGCCGTCGTCGTCCAGCACCAGTTCCAGCGCCCGTTCGCGCAGCACGCGCAAATCGGCCAGCCCCATGCCATAGGCCGACAGCACCCCGGCCAGCGGGTGCAGGAACACCGTGTCCATACCCAGGGCGTCGGCCACCAGACAGGCGTGCTGCCCCCCGGCGCCGCCAAAGCTGACCAGGGTATAGCGGGTGACGTCATAGCCGCGCGCCACCGACACCTGCTTGATGGCGTTGGCCATGGACAGCACGGCGATGGACAGAAAGCCTTCGGCCACCTGTTCCGGGCTGCGGCCGTCGCCGATGCGCGCCGCCAGTTCGGCGAAGCGGGCGCGGACGGTTTCCTCGTCCAGCCCCTGATCGGCGGCGGGGCCGAACACCCGGGGGAAGAATTCGGCCCGCAGCTTGCCGACCATGACGTTGCAATCGGTCACGGCCAGCGGCCCGCCGCGCCGGTAACAGGCGGGACCGGGATTGGCCCCGGCGGAATCGGGGCCGACACGGAAGCGGGCGCCGTCGTAATGCAGAATGGAGCCGCCGCCCGCCGCCACGGTGTGGATGCGCATCATGGGGGCGCGCAGGCGTATCCCGGCGACATTGGTGTCGAAACTGCGTTCGTATTCGCCGTCATAATGGCAGACATCGGTCGAGGTGCCGCCCATGTCGAAACCGATCAGCCGGTCGAACCCGGCCATGGCGGCGGTGCGGACCGCGCCGACCACGCCGCCCGCCGGGCCGGACAGGATGGCGTCCTTGCCCTGGAAGCGCCTTGCGTCGGTCAACCCGCCCGAGCTTTGCATGAACATCAGCCGGGTGCCGTCCAATTGCCCGGCCACCTGATCCACATAGCGGCGCAGGATGGGCGACAGATAGGCATCGACCACCGTGGTGTCGCCGCGCCCCACCGCCTTCATCAGCGGGCTGGCCTGATGGCTGAGGCTGATCTGGGTGAAGCCGATCTCGCGCGCCAGCCGACCCACGGCCAGTTCGTGCTCGGGAAAGCGATAGGCGTGCAGCAGCACCACCGCCACGCTGCGGATACCGGCTTCGTAGGCGTCGATCAGTCCCTGGGCGGCGGCGCCAAGGTCCACCGGCGCCAGTTCCTCGCCGCGCGCCCCCATGCGCTCGGGGATTTCCACCACCCGTTCGTACAGCATCTCGGGCAGGCGGATGGCGCGGACGAACAGATCGGGGCGGTTCTGGGTGCCGATGGCCAGCAGATCGGCGAATCCCGCCGTCACCGCCAGCACGGTACGGTCGCCCTTGCGTTCCAACAGGGCGTTGGTGGCGACCGTGGTGCCCATCTTGACCGCCGCCACCCGGTCGGCGGGGATCGCTTCATCCGGGGCCACCTCCAGAAAGCGGCGGATTCCGGCGATGGCGGCGTCGGGATATTGCTCGGGGTTCTCGGATAACAATTTCAGGGTGGCCAATCCGCCATCGGGGCGACGCGCCACGATGTCGGTGAAGGTCCCGCCGCGATCGATCCAGAACTGCCAGCCGCCCATGCCCACCCTCCCGGGGTATAGGCCCCGATGCTACCCCAGGACGAGCGGGGGCGGAAGCCGAACCTCCGCCCATTGGAGGGGGATTAGTTCCAGGCTTATCCCTAAGCGCATTAGGGCTAAAAAAACATTCGGGCGTATCCTTTTCGCCATAATAAAAGGGAGGCGTCCATGAGCAACCTGATCCACCGTTTGCCGATCGGCGTTCGATTGTGGTCCATCGTCGGCTTGGCCCTGATCGGCTTTGCCGCCTCCTTCACCTCGGAAATCGTGTCGCTGTCCTCCGACACCATGGCGGCGCGCCAGGCCAAGGTGCGCAACGTGGTGGAAAGCGCCCATTCCCTGCTGGCCCATTACGCCAAACAGGCCGCCGACGGCGCCATGACCGAGACCCAGGCCCGCGATGCCGCCAAGGCGGCGTTGGCCGCCATCCGCTATGACGGCCAGGAATACGTCTTCCTGAACGATTACAACGGCGTCATGGTGATGAACCCGTTCAGCCCGCACCTGAACGGCAAGGATCTGAGTGCCTCGAAAGACCCCTCCGGCAAGCTGTTCGTGCGCGAGATGATGGACGTGGTGCGCGGCCAGGGCGAAGGCATGGTGGAATATCACTGGCCCAAGGCGGGCGGCGCCGAGGCGCAGCCCAAGCTGTCCTATGTCAAAGGCTTCGCGCCGTGGCAGTGGATGGTGGGGTCGGGCATCTACGTGGACGACGTGCGTCAGGCCATCCTGCATCGCGCCATCGAACGCGGCACCGTCACCGCCATCGGCATCCTGATCCTGGTGGCGCTGTGCTGGCTGATCGGCCGCTCGCTGACCGGCCCGCTGACCCGGCTGACCGCCGCCATGAACCATCTGGCCCAGGGCAAGCTGGACACCGAGATTCCCGACCGCGACAAGGGCGCCGAGATCGGCGCCATGGTCCACGCCATGCAGGTGTTCAAGGACAACGCCCTGACCATGAAGCGGCTGGAGGCCGAACAGGCCGAGGCCCAGGCCCGCGCCGCCGCCGAACGCCGCGCCATGATGCTGCGGCTGGCCGACGATTTCGAGCAATCGGTCAAGGACGTGGTGGCCCAGGTCGGCCATTCCGCCGCCGATCTGAAGGGCACCGCCCAGGACATGAGCGCCGCCGCCGACGAAGCCTCGCAGCGTTCCGCCATCGTCGCCGCCGCCGCCGAGCAGGCCAGCGCCAACGTTCAGACCGTGGCGGTGGCCACCGAGGAATTGTCGGCCTCGATCGACGAGATTTCCATCCAGGTCCACCGTTCCAGCGCCATCGCCGAACAGGCGGTCGAGGCCGCCCGCCATACCGACACCATCGTGCGCGGCCTGGCCGACGCCGCCAGCCGTATCGGCCAGGTGGTCGGCCTGATCACCGACATCGCCAGCCAGACCAACCTGTTGGCCCTGAACGCCACCATCGAGGCGGCGCGGGCGGGCGAGGCGGGCAAGGGCTTCGCCGTGGTGGCGGGCGAGGTCAAATCCCTGGCCACCCAGACGGCACGCGCCACCGACGAGATCACCGCCCAGATCAACGGCGTGCAGCAGGCCACCGGCGAAGCGGTGAACGCCATCGCCGGAATCACCAAGGTCATCGCCGAGATCAACGAGATCGCCGGGTCCATCGCCGCCGCCGTCGAGGAACAGGGCGCCGCCACCCGCGACATCTCGCGCAATACCCAAGAGGCCGCCCAGGGCACCCAGCACGTTTCCGAGAACGTGGACGGCGTCCGCGCCGCCGCCAGCGAAACCGGGCGTTCGGCCGGGAACCTGCTGACCCAGGCGGAAACCCTGGCCACCGAGGCCGGGTCGCTGTCGCGGGCCGTGGACAGCTTCCTGGGCACCATTCGCGCGGCGTAATTTCCCCCCCCTGTGCGTCGGGCGCATGGCCGCCCAGCGCACAGGGCATGTGGCCATTCAATAAAATTATTCATAATCTTTATGTACAATGTTAGAGACTTCTCGCTTCCGCATTGCATCATAAGCCAAGGTACGAGGGACATTCGGCCATGACCCGCTTCTTCCGCCGCCTGCCCGTGGCCGCCCGTTTGGCGACCATCGTGGCGGTCGCCCTGTTGGGCATGGCCATCAGCATCGCCCAATTGCTGCGCGACGCCTCGGACACCTTGCTGGAAGGGCGGGAACAGCAGGTCCGCTCGGTGGTGGAAAGCGCGCATTCCATCATCACCGGCTACCAGCAACGGGCCGCCAAGGGCGAGATGAGCGTGGACGAGGCCAAGGCCGCCGCCGCCGCCGCCCTGTCCCTGCTGCGCTATTCCGGCCAGGAATACGTCTGGGTCAACGATTTGGACGGCCTGATGATCATGCACCCCTTCGCCCCCAAGCTGGTGGGCAAGACCGTGCTGGACCTCAAGGACGCCGACGGCGACGCCTTCTTCAAGCGCATGGTCGACGTGTCGCGCGCCCAGGGCGGCGGCACCATCCGCTACAAATGGCCCAAGCCGGGCGCCACCGAGGGACAGCCCAAGGTGTCCTATGTCCAGGCGGTGCCGGGCTGGAACTGGATGGTCGGATCGGGCCTGTATCTGGACGACGTCCAGGCCCTGGTGCGCCGCCAGATGGTCGAGCATCTGAGTCAGGCGGGAATCATCCTGCTGCTGGTGGTCGGGCTGTCGTGGATCGGCGCGCGGGCCATCAGCGTGCCGGTGCGCAACCTGACCACCGCCATGCACGATCTGGCGGCGGGCAAGCTGGACGTCGAGGTGCCGGACCGCGACCAGGGGGCCGAGATCGGCGCCATGGCCCAGGCGGTGCAGGTGTTCAAGGATAATGCCCAGGCCATGAAGCGCCTGGAGGCCGAACAGGCCGAGGCCGGGCGCCGCGCCGAGGCCGAGCGCAAGCGCATGCTGGCCACCCTGGCCGACGATTTCGAATCCTCGGTCAAGGGCGTGGTCGGCGAGGTCGCCCGCTCGGCCCAGGATTTGCGCGGCACCGCCCAGGGCATGAGCACCACCGCCGATTCCGCCACCGAACGCACCTCGGCCGTGGCCGCCGCCGCCGAGCAGGCCACCATGAACGTGGATTCCGTCGCCGCCGCCACCGAGGAATTGTCGGCCAGCATCAACGAAATCGCCGCCCAGGTGGACCGTTCGACCGCCATCGCCCGCGACGCGGTCAGCACCGCCCAGCATTCCGAGGAAATCGTCCGCAGCCTGGCCGAAAGCGCCAGCCGCATCGGCGAGGTGGTGGGACTGATCAACGCCATCGCCGGTCAGACCAACCTGCTGGCCCTGAACGCCACCATCGAGGCCGCCCGCGCCGGAGAAGCCGGCAAGGGCTTCGCCGTGGTCGCCAACGAGGTCAAGCATCTGGCCAACCAGACCGCCAAGGCCACCGAGGAAATCTCGGCCCAGGTCCAGGCGGTGCAGGGCAAGACCCAGGAAGCGGTCGCAGCCATCGAGGGCGTGGCCCGGGTCATCGACCAGATCAGCGAAATCTCGTCCTCGGTCGCCGCCGCCGTCACCCAGCAGGGCGCCGCCACCCGCGAAATCTCGCGCAATACCCAAGAGGCCGCCCAGGGCACCCGCCACGTTTCCGACAACGTCGCCGAAGTGCGCGCCGCCGTCGGCGAAACCGGCCGTTCCGCCGACAGTCTGCTGAGTCAGGCCGAGGGCCTGTCGCACGGCGCCGACGATTTGAAGGACGCGGTCAACCGCTTCCTGGACGGCATCCGCGCCGCCTGACCCTCCATCCGCGCGGTGCAGCCATGCACCGCGCGGGGTTGCCGTCCCCGGTCGCCCCCGGCTAGGGTGGCGCCCATGACCAAGATGCCGCACCTTCACAGCGTCTATTATGCGCCGTCCCCATAGGGCGGCGTAAACGGTCATGTGCTGACACGTTCAACCCCGCCGCAAGGTCGGCGGCGCGTGTCACAGCAACGGGGTCTCCGGCCTTCGGCCCTTCGGAGATCCGACCCGTGACATCCTGTTCCGACTTCCTCCGCGTCATGACCGAACGCGGCTTCGTCCATCAATGCACCGATTGGGACGCCCTGGGCCAACGCTTCGCCGCCGGTCCCGTCACCGCCTATATCGGCTTCGACGCCACCGCCGACAGCCTGCATGTGGGCCATCTGCTGTCGATCATGGCCCTGCGCTGGCTGCAACGCACCGGCAACCGCCCGCTGGTGCTGATGGGCGGCGGCACCACCCGCATCGGCGACCCCAGCTTCCGCGACGCCACCCGCCCCTTGCTGGACGACGCCGCCATCGCCGCCAACATCGCGGGCATCCGCCGGGTGTTCGACCGCTTCCTGCGCTTCGGCGACGGCGCCGCCGACGCGGTCATGGTCAACAACGCCGACTGGCTGGATGGGCTGGGCTATATTTCCTTCCTGCGCGATTTCGGCCGCCATTTCACCGTCAACCGCATGCTGAGCTTCGATTCGGTCCGCCAGCGGCTGGAACGCGAACAATCGCTGACCTTCCTGGAATTCAACTACATGCTGTTGCAGGCTTACGACTTCGTCGAATTGTCGCGCCGCCACGGCTGCGCCTTGCAGATGGGCGGATCGGACCAGTGGGGCAACATCGTCAACGGCGTCGAGTTGGGCCGTCGGGTGGACGGACGCGATCTGTTCGGCCTGACCACCCAATTGCTGACCACCGCGTCGGGCGCCAAGATGGGCAAGACGGCGGGCGGCGCGGTGTGGCTGAACCGCGAGCGGTTGTCGCCGTTCGATTTCTGGCAGTTCTGGCGCAACACCGAGGATGCCGACGTGGGCCGCTTCCTGCGTCTGTTCACCGAATTGCCGCTGGACGAGGTGGCGCGGCTGGAATCCCTGGGCGGCGCCGAGATCAACGAGGCCAAGAAGGTGCTGGCCACCGCCGTTACCGCCCTGGTGCATGGCGACGCCGCCGCCGCCGAGGCCGCCGAGGCGGCGCGGCGATTGTATGAAGACGGCGACGCCGACCACGATGGCGCCCTGCCGACCCTGACGGTGCCGCGCGTCCGCTGGCAGGCGGGGGTGACGGTGGCCGACCTGCTGGTGGGAAGCGGACTGGCGGCATCCAAGGGCGAGGCGCGGCGGCTGATCCAGGGCGGCGGCGCCCGCCTGGACGGCGCCGCCGTCACCGACCCGGCCGCCATCGCCCCGTTCCGCCCCGACGGCCTGCGCCTGTCGGCGGGACGCAAGCGCCATGCGCTGGTGGTCGCCGGATAGTTCCCATCGGGCGCCGCCTGGGCCATAAAGGCGGCGCCCACCCTGCCCACGGAGATTCCCCCATGGCGGCCACGCCCGACGACCTGTTCGCCCTGTTCCAGCGTTTGGGGCTGGACACCACCACCCACCACCACGACGCCGCCTTCACCGTCGAACAGGGCAACGCCATCTGGGGCGCCATCCCCGGCGTGCATTGCAAGAACCTGTTCCTCAAGGACGCCAAGGACCGCATGTGGCTGGTGGTGGCCCCGGCCGACCGCCGCGTCGACCTGAAGACCCTGCCCGCCCGCATCGGCTCGGCGCGGCTGTCCTTCGGCTCGGCCGAGCGGCTGGGGCGGGTGCTGGGGGTCGAACCCGGCTCGGTGACGCCCTTCGCCCTGGTCAACGACACCGCGCGTCAGGTGTCGGTGGTGCTGGATGCCTGGATGATGCGCCAGGATCTGCTGAACTATCACCCGCTGCGCAACACCATGACCACCACCATCAGCAACGCCCATTTCCGCGCCTTCCTGGCTGCCACCGGCCACACGACGATCGAGGTGGATCTGTAGGCGGAAAGCCGCAGAATCCCTGCGGTTGATTCCATCGGAGCAAAAGGCGCATTCTCTGGGGAGCTTCTTATAATTAGAAGCATTTCCATATTCCCCGGAGGGTCTTCCCGTGCGTTTCCTTCCCTATGTCCTGGTGCTGGCCATGGCCGCCCCCGTGATCGCCTGGCTGCTGATCAACACCCTGGTGATCAAGGGCAGCGCCACCGCCTTCGTCGGCTTCGATCTGTACGTGGTGCTCAGCCTGGGCTTCTTCATGCTGCTGGCCTTCGGCCTGCTGGCCACCTGGATGGATCGCTTCATCCAGCGCACGCGGGGCTGATCGCCCGTTGCCCGACAGTTGGCATCCCCGGCATTCCATCATACAGTGGGCCGGGGATGTGCCAGTCTGTCAGGGGAATTACATGAAGCGTCTAGCCCTCGTCTTCGCCGCCGCGTCGCTGGCCGCCTGCGCCGCCGCGCCCGAGACGGACACCGCCGCCGCCCAGCCGCGACCGGCGCAGCCGCCTGCCGGGCCGCTGGAAGTGGTCGAGGATTACGCCGCCGAGTCGGTGGGCGCCCTGAAATCCCCCTATCTGGGCCAGCCGGTGGTGCTGGAGGCGAATCGGGCCATCGATCCCGCCGGGCGCCTGTGCAAGACGCCGCAATACTGGGAAAGCCAGACCTCGGCGGAGATCATCCTGAACAAGCCGCCGCAGCCGCAGGCCGCCCACGACCCGGCCCCGCGCGCCGCCCTGTCCGTCACCTGCGGCACCGCCCCGTTCCTGGCCCTGGTGTCGCAGCCCGACGGCTCGTGGCTGACCCGCCAGGGCGCCTGGGTGCTGCGCGTCGCCGCCCCCGCCGCCAAGGCCATGCCGGTGCCCATGACCATGCCGGTGCCGCTGGCCGAGGCCCCGGCCGCCGAACCGGCCAAGATGCCCGAACCGGCGCCCGAACCGGCCAAGCCCGCCGCCGCCCCGGCCAAGGCCGATCCGCGCACCCTGGTTTACCTGGCGTCCTACAAGACCGAGGCCCAGGCCCAGGCCGGGTTCAAGACCCTGGCCAAATCCTCGCCCATCCTGGCAAAGCAGCACGCCGTCACCCAGGCGGTGGATCTGGGGAAAAAGGGCAAATGGGTGCGCCTGTACGGCATGGCCGCCGACGAAGCCCAGCGCAAGGCCATCTGCGCCCAGGTGGGCAAGCGGGTGGACGAATGCGGGGCGCGCAACAGGGAGTAGCTTGATCGGCCGCGCCGGGCGGTGTAGGTGAAACCCATGGCTTCTCCTCCGCTTCTCGCGCTCCGCGACGTTCGTCTCACCTTCGGCGGCACCCCGCTGTTCGAGGGCGTCACCACCTGGGTCGGCAAGGGCGACAAGACCTGTCTGGTCGGCCGCAACGGTTCCGGCAAATCCACCCTGCTGAAAGTGTTCGCCGGCGAGGTTCTGGCCGATTCCGGCGAACGCTTCGTGCAGCCGGGCACCCGCATCGCCTATCTGCCGCAGGACCCGGTGCTGGACGGCGCCACCGTGGCGGAATACGTCGCCCTGGGTCTGCCCGAGGACGAACGCGACCAGACCTATCGGGTCGATACGGTGCTGGCGGCGCTGGGCGTGGACGGCAGCCGCGATCCCCGCCAGCTTTCCGGCGGCGAGGGCCGCCGCGCCGCCCTGGCCCGCGCCCTGGTGGGCGAGCCCGACGCGCTGTTGCTGGACGAGCCCACCAACCACCTGGACCTGCCGACCATCCTGTGGCTGGAGGACTGGCTGAAGAGTTATCAGGGTGCCCTGGTGATGATCAGCCACGACCGCCGCTTCCTGGACAACGTCTCGAAACAGACCCTGTGGCTGGAACGCGGCGTGGTCCGCCGCGCCGAATTCGGCTTTTCCGGCTTTCCGCAATGGCAGGAAGACACCTACGCCGCGGAAGAGGCCGAACTGGCCCGCATGGACAATCTGCTGCGCCGCGAATTGCACTGGCTGGCGCGCGGCGTCACCGCCCGGCGCAAGCGCAACATGGGCCGCCGCCGGGCGCTGGACGTGCTGCGCAACGACCGCGCCCAACGCTTCGCCTCGAAGCAGGACAACGACCGCCGCGCCAATCTGGCGGCCGAGGCGGGCGACGTGTCCGGCCGTCTGGTGATCGAGGCCGAAAAGCTGGACAAATCCTATAACGGCAAGGTCATCGCCAAGGGCTTTTCCACCCGCATCCTGCGCGGCGACCGCGTCGGCCTGATCGGTCCCAACGGCGCGGGCAAGACCACGCTGTTGCGCATGCTGACCGGCGATCTGGCGCCCGATGGCGGCGTGGTCCGCCTGGGCACCAATCTGGAGCCCGCCTATTTCGACCAGCGCCGCGACCGCCTGGACCCCGAGCGCACGGTCTGGGACACCCTGACCGACGGGCGTGGCGACAATGTGTGGGTGCGCGGACGGCCGCAGCATGTGGTCGGCTACATGAAGGACTTTCTGTTCCAGGAGAACCAGGCCCGCACCCCGGTCCGCGCCCTGTCGGGCGGCGAGCGCAACCGTCTGCTGCTGGCCAAGCTGCTGGCCAAGCCCAGCAACCTGCTGATCCTGGACGAACCGACCAACGATCTGGACATGGACACGCTGGACCTGCTGGAAGAGGTGCTGGCCGATTACGAGGGCACGCTGCTGGTGGTCAGCCACGACCGCGACTTCCTGGACCGGCTTGTCACCAGCGTCATCGCCGTCGAGGGCGACGGCGAGATCGCCGAATATGTGGGCGGCTATTCCGATTACCTGGACCAGCGGCCGAAAAAGGACGAACCGGCGGCCAAGCCCAAGGCGGAAACCCCAAGGGCCGAGACCCCGCGCGTCAAGACCGCCAGCAAGCTGTCGTACAAGGACGCGCGCGAACTGGAGGAACTGCCCGGCCGCATGGACAAGTTGCATGGCGAGATCGCCAAGCTGGAGGCCGAGATCAACGATCCCGGCCTGTACGCCCGCGACCGCGCCCGCTTCGACAAGGCCGCCGCCCGCCTGGACGCCGCCCGCGCCGAGTTGGAAAAAGCCGAGGAACGCTGGCTGGAACTGGAAGCCCTGCGCGAGGAACTGGCACGCTGAACCCCCGCGACCTCCTGCTGGCCCTGACCATCGTCACCCTGTGGGGGCTGAATTTCATCGCCGTGAAGACGGCGTTGGGCGCCCTGCCGCCCTTTTTGCTGACCGCCCTGCGCTTCGCCCTGGTCGGGCTGGTGCTGGCGCCGTTCCATCGGCCAAGCCGCGCCCAGCTTCCGGCAATCGCCGCCATCGCGTTGGTGCTGGGCTGCGGCCATTTCGGGCTGCTGTTCCTGGCGTTGTCCGGCATGGATGCCGCCAGCACCGCCATCGTCACCCAATTGGGCGTGCCGTTCAGCGCCCTGCTGGCCTGGGCGGTGTTCGGCGAGAAATTGGGGGCGGCGCGCGGCCTGGGCCTGGTGCTGGCCTTTACCGGCGTCACCCTGCTGGCGGGCGAGCCCAGCCTGCCCCATTGGGCGCCGCTGGCCATCGGCGTGGCCTCCATGGCCTGCTGGGCATTGTCCAACGTCCAGGTCAAACGCCTGGGCAGCATTCCGCCGCTGGCGCTGAACGGCTGGATGTCGCTGTTCGCGGCGCCCATGCTGTTGGTGTTGTCCTTGCTGACCGAACACGGCCAGACCCAGGCCCTGGCCACCGCCGCCGCCACGCCCAAGGTCATGCTGGGCGTCGCCTATACGGTGATCGCGTCGTCGCTGGTGGCCTATACCCTGTGGTATCAATTACTGGCGCGCCACCCCATGAACCGGGTGGTGCCCGTCACCCTGCTGGGGCCGGTGATCGGCGTCGCCGCCGGGGTGCTGGTGCTGGGCGAGCCCCTGGGCTGGCACAAGCTGGTGGGGGGCGCGCTGACCGTCGCCGGGGTGGCGGTGGTGCAATTGCTGGGCGGCGTGGTGCCGCCCAAGGATGAACCGGAGCCGGGCACATGACCTTCTGCGTTCCCGTGACCCTGCACCATTCGCCCAATTTCAACGAACGCGGCGACAATCCCGTCGACCTGCTGGTGCTGCATTACACCGGCATGCGCAGCGCCGCCGAGGCCATGGACCGCCTGATGGACCCCGCCGCCCAGGTGTCGGCCCATTACGTGGTGGACGAGGACGGCGCCATCCATGCCCTGGTGCCGGAACACCGCCGCGCCTGGCATGCCGGGCGGTCGTGGTGGCGGGGCGAAACCGACATCAACGCCCGCTCGGTCGGCATCGAAATCGTCAATCCCGGCCATGAATTCGGCTATCGCCCGTTTCCCGAAATCCAGGTGGACGCGGTGATCCGGCTATGCCTGGGGGTGTTGTCGCGCCATTCCATCCCGCCGTGCAACGTGGTCGGCCATTCCGACATCGCCCCCACCCGCAAGCAGGACCCCGGCGAATTGTTTCCCTGGGCGCGGCTGAAGACCTATGGCATCGGCCTGTGGCCGTTCGACGGGACAGAAAATTCCCCGCCCGAGCCTGGCGCGGTGGACACCCTGCTGGCCGCCTATGGTTACGATGTTACCGATGGCGCGGCGGCCATCGCCGCCTTTCAGCGCCATTTCCGGCCGTCGCGGGTGGACGGCATCGCCGACGGCGAAACCTTCGGCCGTTTGCAGCGGCTGCTGGCGGCGGTATAGAGCGGCTTATACCAGCCGCTTGATGACGAAGGTGTAGATTCCGCCCTCGTCGGCCCATTCCACCAATTCGTTGCCGGTCTGCCGGCAAAAGACGTCCATGTCCTTGACCGAACCGGGATCGGTGGCGATCACCTTCAGGAAGCCGTCCAGCGGGACAGTCTTCAGCGCCTTCTTGGCGCGCAGGATGGGCAACGGGCAACTGAGGCCCTGGACGTCCAGGATGTCCATGATCCGGCCCTATTCGTGCTCGGCCTCGGGACCGGCGTCCACGTCGATGGGCACGCCCGGCTGAAGCTTGGAGGTGCGGATGGCCAACGAGCTTTTGACGTGGCTGATGTTGGGCGCCGCCGTCAGCTTGGTGGTCAGGAAGCGTTGGTAATCGTCCCAGTCGTGGGCGACGATCTTCAACAGGAAGTCGGTTTCGCCCGCCAGCATGTGGCATTCGCGCACTTCCGGCCAGGCCAGCACCAGTTCTTCAAAGGCGCGCAGGTCGGCCTCGGCCTGGCTGTTCAGGCCCACATGGGCGAAAACGGTGACGTTGAAGGCCAAGGCGTGCGGCTCGATCTCGGCATGATAGCCCTTGATGTAGCCCGCTTCCTCCAGGGCACGGACGCGGCGCAGGCAGGGCGGGGCCGAGATGCCGGCGCGGCGCGCCAGTTCCACGTTGGTCATGCGACCATCGGCTTGCAGATCCGCCAGAATCCGGCGATCGATGCGGTCCAGCTTGACCCGCTGCATATAAGGAACTCCAAAAGAACTGTGTTTCACGAAATTATATTACCGCGCCCCATGGCTGACGCCAAGCGCCTGTTTGTCCCACGGTGGCGCATGCCACCCCTGCGCC
This sequence comes from Pseudomonadota bacterium, assembly GCA_023458315.1. Lineage (GTDB taxonomy): Bacteria > Pseudomonadota > Alphaproteobacteria > Rhodospirillales > Magnetospirillaceae > Magnetospirillum. Next base: position 4,497 of record JAEXAH010000067.1, on the reverse strand, counting down.
GACTTTTCCGTCGGGCGTGGCCGGGGCGCCACACGGGGCAAACACCTTATGGTGCCGCCGCCGCCCGTGCGCTAGGGTCCAGCGGTTCCATCCGTTAATATGCGTAGTGTTTTCCCCGGGTCAGAAGCATGCAACTGGATTTCCAGACATTGGTGGTCGCGGTCAGCCTGTCGGCGGCGTTCTGTGCCGCCGCCCGCGTCCTGTTGTGGCGCATGCATCCCGGCGTGCCGGGCCTGGGGCAATGGACCGGCGCGGGCATCGCCAGCGCCCTGGCCCTGGCGCTGTTCGGCTTTTTCGGCATGGACACCGACTGGATCGGGCTGTCGCTGCCCCATCTGCTGGTGTCGCTGGGGCTGGCGCTGGCCTGGGACGGCTTTCGCCGTTTCCTGGGGCGCCCGCCGCTGCCGCCGCTGCTGATCGGCGGACTGGTGCTGGCGGTGGCGGCGCCGTTGGTGGTGGTGCATCTGACGTCGTGGCCCGCGCTGCGCGCCATGACCAATTCGGTGTTGATGGCGCTGATGTCGCTGGCCATCGCCCGCGAATTGCTGCGCCCGACGCCGTGGAGCGCCGCCGCCGCCCGCGCCACCGGCTTTTTGTACCTGTTCAACGCGGTGTTCTTCCTGCTGCGGCTGCTGGCGGTGTTGCGCGATGGCGGCCAGCCGCTGGCCACCGGCTTCGCCTCGGCGTCGCTGTTGTGGTGGATGTGCATGACGGTGGCGGTGACGCTGGGCATGGCGCTGATGACCGGCGAACGGTTGCAGGGCGACCTGGACCGTCAGGCCAGCCGCGACCCGCTGACCGGCACCCTGAACCGCCGCGCCTTCGCCATCCAGGCCGAACGCGAACTGGCCCGCGCCCGCCGCGCCGGGCGGCCGCTGTCGCTGCTGATGATGGATCTGGACCATTTCAAGCTGGTCAACGACCGGTTGGGCCACGCGGCGGGCGACGCCGCCCTGTGCCGCTTCGTGGCGGTGGCGGAAAAGCAGTTGCGGGCCGAGGATCTGCTGGCCCGCTTCGGCGGCGAGGAATTCGTCGCCCTGCTGCCCGACACCCCGGCCGAGCGGGCGCTGGCGGCGGCGGAACGGCTGCGCGTCGCCTTTGCCCAGGCGGTGGGCGGACCGCCCGGCCATGTCTTCACCGTCAGCACCGGCGTGGCCGAACTGCATGGCGACGAAGACCTGGAAACAACCCTGAAGCGCGCCGACCACGCCCTGTATCGCGCCAAACAGGATGGCCGCGACCGCTGCGTGCTGGCCGACGAAGCCGCCCCGACCCTGGCCTTGGCCCAAAGTCTGTAATCATTCCACCTTGCCCCGGCGGGCCGCCGGGACTAGATTGCAGCCACAATTTCACCACCCCGCGTTTCATAAAAGGAGCCTGAAGGATGAGCGACGTGATCAATCCCGTGAGCCTGGTCACTCAGACCGCCCCGGACTTCACCGCCCCGGCCGTTCTGCCGAACAATGAGATCGATCCCGCCTTCAACCTGAAGTCCTATCTGGCCGGCTCCTATGGCCTGGTGTTCTTCTATCCGCTGGACTTCACCTTCGTGTGCCCGTCGGAAATCCTGGCCCACGACCACCGCATCAAGGCCCTGGCCGAAAAGGGCGTCAAGGTCGTCGCCGTGTCGGTGGACAGCCACTTCACCCACCTGGCCTGGAAGAACACTCCGGTCGACAAGGGCGGCCTGGGCAACGTCCAGTTCCCCATGGTGGCCGACCTGACCAAGTCCATCGCCCGTTCCTACGGCGTGCTGATCAACGACGCCGTCGCCCTGCGCGGCTCGTTCCTGATCGACAAGAACGGCACCGTCCAGGTGGCCCACGTCAACAACCTGCCGCTGGGCCGCAACGTCGACGAGATGCTGCGCCTGGCCGACGCCTTGCAGTTCCACGAGGAGCATGGCGAGGTCTGCCCGGCCGGTTGGCAGAAGGGCAAGGCCGGCATGCAGGCCAGCCCCGAGGGCGTCGCCAAGTACCTGGCCGAGAACGCCAAGGACCTGTAAGGGTCCGGTTTCCGGGAAAGGGGCGCGGGGGAAACCTCGCGCCCTTTCTTGTCTTTTGGGGCGCCTCTGCTTGCGCGGGCGCGTCCTCCATCTTATTTTGACATTTCCCTTTTCGGCGAGGATCGCATGGCCACGCACCACACCAAGGTTCTCATTCTCGGTTCCGGCCCGGCCGGTTGCACCGCGGCCATCTATGCCGCCCGCGCCAACCTGTCGCCGCTGCTGGTGGCGGGCCTGCAACCCGGCGGCCAGTTGACCATCACCACCGAGATCGAGAACTTCCCCGGCTTCGCCCAGGCCGTCCAGGGCCCGTGGCTGATGGAGCAGATGCAGGCCCAGGCCGAGCATGTGGGCGCCCAGTTCCTGTACGACACCATCACCGAGGTCGATCTGTCCAAGCGGCCGTTCGTCGCCAAGGGCGATTCCGGCGACACCTATATCGGCGACACCCTGATCATCTGCACCGGCGCCACCGCCCGCTGGCTGGGCATCGAGTCGGAAAAGAAATTCCAGGGCTTCGGCGTCTCGGCCTGCGCCACCTGCGACGGCTTCTTCTTCCGCGGCAAGGAAGTGGTGGTGGTCGGCGGCGGCAATTCCGCGGTCGAGGAAGCCATCTATCTGGCCGGCCTCGCCTCCAAGGTCACGCTGGTCCATCGCCGCGACAGCCTGCGCGCCGAAAAGATCGCCCAGGACCGCCTGTTCGCCAACCCCAAGGTGGCGGTGGTGTGGGACAGCGTGGTGGACGAAATCGTCGGCGACGACAACCCGCCCGGCGTCACCGGCGTGCGCCTGAAGAACGTCAAGACCGGCGACATGTCGCATTTGTCGTGCGACGGCGTGTTCATGGCCATCGGCCACACCCCGAACACCGAATTGTTCAAGGGCGCGCTGAATATCGACGACGAAGGCTATATCGTCACCACGCCGGGTTCCACCACCACCAACATTCCCGGCGTCTACGCCGCGGGCGACGTGCAGGACAAGATCTACCGTCAGGCCGTCACCGCCGCCGGGACCGGCTGCATGGCGGCGCTGGAGGCGGAACGCTTCCTCGCCATCCATGGACATACGCCGTAAGTTGCGGCACAGTAAGGCTCTATAGAAAAGAACCGGCCCGGCGCCTTTCGGGCGCCGGAACCGGCCTCAGGGGGGAAGGAGCCCTTCGCGGGACATGGATTGGGACAAGCTCAGGGTCTTTCACGCCGTTGCCGAAGCGGGGAGCTTCACCCACGCGGGCGAGGTGCTCAACCTGAGCCAGTCGGCCGTCAGCCGCCAGATCAGCGCCCTTGAGGAAAGCCTCAACCTGCCGCTGTTCCACCGTCACGCCCGCGGCCTGATCCTGACCGAGCAGGGCGAGCTGCTGTACAAGACGGCGCGCGAGATCTTCTCGAAACTGGCCATGACCGAGGCGCTGCTGACCGAAAGCCGCGAGCGCCCGCAAGGCCCCCTCAAGATCACCACCACCGTGGCCTTCGGCTCGCTGTGGCTGACGCCGCGCATCAAGGATTTCCTCGATCTCTACCCCGAGATCGACGTCACCATGGTGCTGTACGACGGCGAACTGGACCTGGCCATGCGCGAGGCCGACGTGGCCATCCGCATGATGCCGCCACGCCAGCCCGATTTGATCCAGCGCCACCTGCTGACCATGCATTACAACGTCTACGCGGCGCCGGAATACCTGAAGCGGTACGGCATGCCCAAGACGCCCGAGGATCTGGACAACCACCACATCGTCATCTACGGCGACGATGCCCGCATCTCGCCGCCGGTGGCCAACGTCAACTGGCTGCTGGAAGCCGGGGCCAGCCCGTCGCGGCCGCGCAAGCCGGTGCTCGAGGTCAACAACATCTACGGCATCTACCGCGCCGTGAAATCCGGCCTGGGCGTCGCCGCCCTGCCCGATTACATGACCACCGAGGCCGACAATCTGGTGCACATCCTGCCCGAACTGAAGGGCCCCAAGCTGGACACCTATTTCGTCTATCCCGAGGAATTGCGCCATTCCAAGCGCATCACGGTGTTCCGCGACTTCCTGCTGCACAAGATCCAGGAAACCCTGTGATCCCCCGGCCCCGCCGCCGATGCGGGGCCATCCCTTTCATTTACAATTTTGTTATGCGCGGCCTGCATGCCCAGTCCGCGCTTTTTCACATGGTTGTGAAGACCGTCCTGCCGTACATAGAAACAGTCAGGTCGCGCTTTCGCGGCCGCGAAATGTTCCGGCGGGGTCCGCCCCGCCACCCCCAGGCGTTTCGCCTGGGTTTTCCGGGTCCTCGGACCCTACGTCTCCTAGACGTGAAGCCTCCCTGTTTGACTTAGCCCCGGCGAAAGCCGGGGCTTCTTTTTTCCACTCTCGGGAACGGTCACGCCCCCATCTGCCTGTTGACGACGATGATGTCGGTGGCGGACAGGCTGGTGGTTCCGGACAGGGTGGCGATGGTGACGGCGGCACCGGCGCCGGTGCCGTCGGCGTCGAAGGACAGGGTCTG
>JAEXAH010000066.1 GCA_023458315.1 Pseudomonadota bacterium | reverse complement strand
CGGCGACGATCGCCGCCTCGCGCGCCCGTTGCTCGGCTTCGGCCTTGGCCTGGGCTTCGCGTGCCGCCTCGGCCTCTTCCTCCATGCGCTTCTTGTCCACCGCGTTCTGCTTGAACACCTGGACGGCGCGGGCGATGTCGCCGACCTCGTCCACCCGTTCCTGGCCGTTGACCTCGGCGTCCAGGTCGCCGTGCGCCAGACGGGCCATGGCCGACAGGATGCGGTTCAGCGGCGCCGAGATGGACCGCACGATGCCGAAGGCCAGACCGCCGCCCACCACCAGCGCCAGCACCGCCGCCACCAGCGCCACGGTCATGCTGGCCCGCGACACCTGGGTACCGTTCTCGTATTCCTGCCGGGCGACGGCGATTTGCAGATCGAAATCCTCGGTGATGGATTTTTCCAGGGCGGCGGTGGCCTGGGCGCCCTCGGTGCGCGAAATTTCCTGGGCGCGGGCGGTATCGCCCACCGCCAGCGCCGCGAAATAGCGGCCGCGCGCGTCACGATAGGCGGCCAGGGTCCGCTCCAGGTCGTCGGCGATGCGCTTTTCCTCGGCGGTCATGTTGGTCGAGCGGTATTCCGCCCACACCTTGTCGATCTTGCGGTCCAGCGCGTCGATGTCCGATTTGATGCGGGCCTGGGCCTGCGGATCGGCGTCACGATAGCCGACCGCCAGCAGCCGTATCTTCAGGAAGGATTGCTCGACCTCGGCCAGTTGGATGACGCAGACCGTGCGGTCCTCGTACACCGTGCGCAGGCTGGCCAGGATCGAGTTCATGCCGTTGATGCCCACCCCGGCCACGGCGGCCAGGAAGATGGACATGGCGATGGTCAGGATGGCCAGCCGTGCCGGGATGCGGAGACGTGCGATCATGGAAGAGGATCCTTGAAGAACGGGGCGTGGGGCGAAGCGGGTCAGTGGGTGGCCGCGGACGGCAGCGCGTGGGCGGACAGCAGGTGCGGCAGGTCCAGCAGCGCCACCATGCGTCCGTCCACCGCCACGATGCCGGACAGGGAGTCGGTATGGTGGGCGCTTTCGATTTCCGGCACCGGCTGGATGCGGTCGGGAGTGACGGTCAGGATGTCGGCCACCGCGTCCACCAGGATGCCCAGGTCGCGGCCGTCGATGTTGACCACGATGATGACATGGCGGCTGCTGGTTTCGGTCAGGCTGCCGGTGAAGCGGGCGCGCAGGTCCAGGATGGGGATGATGCTGCCGCGCAGGTCGATGACGCCGCGCATGTGCGGCGGCGTCTCGGGCAGGGCGGTGGTCGGCGTCCAGCCCTTGATCTCGCGGATGGCGATGATGTCGATGCCGTATTCCTCGCCGCCGATGGTGAAGGAAATGAACTGGCGGGGCGAGGCGCCGCTGGCGGCTGAGGCGTCGGAAGTCGGGGCCGTCATGGATGCGTCCGTCATGGAATCAGACGTCATAGGATATGTGCGCGTTCGTTGAGAATCACTGAAAAAACGAAAAGGGAAGCCATGCGTTCAGTGCGTGGCTTCCCAGATGTCACGATTCCGTTACACGGACTATGCCGAAGGAATGGCGCTCTTTATTTTCCGATCAACTCTTGTACATAGGGCGGCAGGGCAAAGGCCGCCTTGTGCACATCCGGCGTGTAGTAACGGGTCGCCACCGGCGCCGCCGCGAAACGGGCGCGCAGGGTGTCCGGCGATTCGGCGCGCGGCCGGACCGAGGCCGAGGCCCAGCCCAGCGCCATGAAGCCGCCCACATAGGTCGGCACCGCCGCCAGGTAATAGCCCAGATCGGCGAAATGCGGCCGCCGCCGCCGCCAGGTGTCGGACACTTCCTCGCCTTGCAGGAAGGGAACGCCGTTCTGGTTGACCACCATGCCCTCGGCGGTCAGACGGCGGGCGCAATCCCGATAGAAGGTTTCGGTGAACAGCACGCCGCCCGGTCCGATGGGGTCGGTGGAATCGATGACGATCAGGTCGAATTTCTCGCCGTCGCCCGCCATGTAGTCGAGGCCGTCGGCGATGACGATTTCGGTGCGCGGATCGTCGAAGGCGCCGTTCGAGACGCCGGGCAGGTGTTCGCGGCAGAATTCGACCACGGCGGCGTCGATTTCCACCAGCACCGCGCGTTCGATGGATCGGTGCTTGAGAAGCTCGCGCAGCATGCCGCCATCGCCGCCGCCGACCACGCAGACCGAGCGCACGGCGCCGTGGGCGTAGACCGGCACATGGGCCAGCATCTCGTGATAGATGAATTCGTCGCCGGTCGTGACCTGAATGACGCCGTCCAGGGTCAGCACCCGGCCGAAGCCCGGCGTCTCGAACAGGGCGATGTCCTGCATGGGGCCTTGGATACGGGTGATCTCTCGCGTCACGCGGAAGCTTTGCCGCCAATGGTCGTACAGGGTTTCCTGGAACCAGGATTCGGTCATGTCATGCCTCTGGAAAGACCTTCGCCGACATGCGGGGGCATGTCGGCGAAGGGGAAATCAATGTATGGTGGTGGGGGGCTAAAGCGCGCGCCCGGCGAGGGCAAACATCAAGGCACCAGCCCGCGCTTGCTTTCCGACACGGTGACGAAGTCGGGCGAGAACGCCGCCTTCAGCACCGGGATGGCCTTGTAGGGGTCGCAATCGCCGCACATGAACACGTCCAGCGCCGCATAGCCGCGTTCCGGCCAGGAATGGATGGTGATGTGGCTTTCCGCCAGCACCAGCACGCCCGAGATGCCGCCATTGGGTTGGAAATGATGCAGGTGGCAATGCAGGATGGTGGCGCCGCCCGCGATGGCGGATTCGCGCAAGGCATCCTCCACCAGCCGCAGGTCGTCCAGCTTGCTGGCTCCCCACAGGTCGATCAGCAGATGCGTTCCGGCGTATTTCACGCCATTGCGCGAGACGTAGTAATCCTTGCCGTTGTCAGCCTGAGGCCAGGACTGATCGGCGTTATCATCGACGTTGTGGGTTTTGCTCGGATCGACTTCCGAGTGCATCCCCAGTCGGGCAAGAGCGTGAGCCATGGCTCCCCTCCAAACCAGCAGATGGACCAGAATGTGTGATTAAGGGCCGGGTTATCCCCTAAACCGTCGGGGGATGCAAGGTGAATTAATTCACCGACGACAGGCCGCCTTCCTGCATCTTCTTGCGCCACGACCCCATGAAGGTCTGGAAGTCCTCGACCTGTTTGATCTTGTTGGCGATCAGGCGGTAATCGGCGATGCCGCGCTCGGGCTCGCTGGTCAGCAGGTCGAAGGCTTCCTTGTATTCGGTCTTGGCCATGCGCGAGCCGTAGGTGCGGCGCAGGCGCGACAGGCCGCGATCGTCGCGCGCCAGGGTCATGGCGGTGGCGAGGTCGAGCAGGCGGCGCGGCGTGCCGGGCAGCAATTGCGAATTGCCCTCGGGCTTTTCGATGATGGCTTCCAGGGCGGCGGCGGCCTCGGGCCACTTCTTCAGGTCCCAGTAGATCTCGGCGCGCAATTGCTTGGCGGTGTCCGACTGGTCGTTGATGATCAGCGCCAGCGCCTCGGCGGTGCGGCCCAGCCGGGCCAGGGCCTGGACGCGCAGATAACGGCGCTGGTCGAACAATTCGGCGGGCAGGTCGGCGACCTCGCTCTGGTCCAGGGTGTCCAGCGCCAGCCCGGCCTTGCGGTCGGACAGTTCCAGTCCGGCCAGACGGGCGCCGACCCGGGCCTTTTCCGCGCCTTGCAGGCGGAACTGCACCTGATGGCGCAACAGGTCGCCCGCGCGGTCCAGCAAATCCACCGCCGCCAGCCGGTCGGCCAGCTTGCGGATCATCTCGTCGCCCTTGGCGCCCGACGGCGTCAGTTCCTGGAACTCGTCATACAGGCCGATGGCCGCCACCGCCGACATGCCATCGGCGGCGCCGCCCAGGTACAGCTTTTCGAAGGTGTTGGACATCATGGCCTGGATGCTGCCGATGTCCGGGTGGTCGGGATAATTGGCGACGATGGAGCGCAGCAGGCGCAGGCCGTCGGCGTATTGGCCATCGGCCAGGGTCAGTTCGCCCAGGCGCTTCAGCAGACTGTATTCGAAATCCTCGCCGCGCCAGGCAAAGCGCAGCTTTTCCAACTGCTTGATGGCGTCCTTGGCGGTGATGGAGCCGCGCTTCAACTGCAACTCGATGCGGTTGCGGGCGGCATAGGCGCGGTCGGGGCGGGAATCGCCTTCCTCGGCCTCGCGGTATTTGACCACCGCCTGATCCCATTGGCGGCTGGTTTCCGCCGCCAGACCTTGCAGGAAGCTGATGGCGCCCGCATCGCGCTTGGACAGGCCGGGACCGTTCATGGCCTCGACGATGCGGTTGGCGCCCTTGCCGTCGCCCGCCGCCGCCACCGCCTGGGCCGCCACCTTGCCCAGCCCCATGCGCAGGCGGGGGCTCAGCGGCTTGATCTCGTCGGCGGCCAGACGCAGCAGCAGGCCGTTGCGCGCCATGTCGCCGGTGCCGCGCGCCTTGGCGGCGGCCAGCCAGATCTGCGCCTGCTGGTCGGCGGCCAGGGACGGGTGCGACAAATCCTCGATGGCCTCGGCATCGCGCAGCATCAGGAACTGGGCGGCGCCGCGCGGGCCGCGGAATTCCGGCTTGTCCACCATGGCCGGGTCGGCGGCGCCGATCAGCCGCAGCACGCCCAGCGCCTCGGCGGGCATGCCGTTGGCCAGGTAATGGCGGGCGACCTCCAGCCGCTGGGCGTTCTTTTCCTCGGGCTTCACATAGGCCATGCGGCCCATCAGCTTCTGGTGGTCGGTGACGAATTTGTCGGCACCGCCGCGCGTCCAGCGGCTGATGTCCAGCGGGCCGCCTTGCGAGGTTTCCGCCGATTCCGATTCCACCAATCCGCCGCCGTCGCCGGACGGCAGGGCGCGCGACAGGTGCAGGCCGCCGGGCATGGAGACCTCGACGCCCTGGCGGTTGCTTTCCAGATGGCTGCCGTCGGCCAGCGGCACCAGCGCCACGCCCTGGGCGGTGGGCAGCAATTGCGCGCCCGGCACCACGGTTTCCACCGCCACGCCCGCGCCGATGGCGGTCAGCGGCATGACCTGCAAGGTGTCGCCGACTTCGGGGTCGCGGAAGATCACCGGCTGGGCGGGCACGTCGCTGGCGGGCAGGATCAGGCGGCCGCGATCCTCGAAATCGAACTGGCGGTTGACCGGCAGGGCGGTGCGCGGGGCGATGGGCTGTTCGGCCATGTCGAACACCCACAACTGCCCTTCCTTGCGGACGCTGGGGTTGTAGCCGGGCTTGGTGATCAGGCGCACGGCGGTGCCGTTCTTGGTGCCCGGCACCTGTTCCACATGCAGCACGATGTCGCCGCCGGTGCGCTTCAGCAGCTTGGTGTCCACCTCGGCCTTGCGGTCGAACACCAGCCACAGCCACCCGGCGCGGCGGAAGGCGGCGGCACCCGAGGGCTGGTCGAACGACACGCCCAGGCTGGCGGCCACGGCGGGCTTGCCGGTGGTTGGTTCGGGTTTGGGCGGTTCGGGTTTGGCGGGTTCGACCTTGCCCGTCTCGACCTTGCCCGTTTCGACTTTGGCAGGCGGCGGGGGCGGGGTGACGGGCGGCGGTTCCGCCTTGACGGGGGCGGGTTTGGCCGGTTCGGGTTTTACCGGTTCGGGTTGCTTGGCCTCGGGCGGCTTGAAGCCCGGCGGCGGCTTGACCAGATCCACCGCCACCTTGGGGCCAGAGGTGAAATGCTTGGCGGTCATGCCCGGCGGCACCGCCAGCACGATGGCGGTGCCCTTGCCCTCGGGCCGCGCTTCGAGGAAGCGCACGTCGGACGGCAGCGCCGCCTCCAGCGAGGTGGCGTTCAGGTTGGCCGGGCGGTCGAAGGCGATGACCATCTGGCCGTTCTGGGTGGACACGGTGTAGCCCACCGCCTTGGGCCAGTCGAACACCAGACGGTTGAAGTTCTGGTGTTCGCCGCCGCGCACCGACAAATCGGTGACGGGCACGCCGGGATTGGGCGCCACCTTGGCCGGGGCGACCGGCGGCGGTGTCGGCTGGGTGGCGGCGGGCAGGGGCGGGGCGGATTTGTTCTCGGTCAGGTCGATGACGGTCGACGCGCCCGAAACGAAGCTTTTGACCTGGACCGGCACCGCCAGGGAAAAGGTGGCCATGCGGCGGTCGGGCGACAGGGTGACGCCCTTCAGGTATTTGGACAGCGGCTTGATCAGGGCGGCGGGGTCGCCGCTGATGGGCTTTTCGAAGCGCACCACCAATTGGCCGTTGACCACCTCGGCCGACCATTGCACCGGGCCGTCCCAGTCGAACACCATGCGGCCGAAGGTTTCATGGGCGGCGCCGCGCGGGGTGCTTTGCGCCCAGGCCATGGGCGGCGTCCAGGCCAGGGCGGCGGCCAGGGCCAACACCGCCAGCAAGGGCGCGCGGAACGGCGGGCAGGACGACGGGCGCGCCCGCGACGGCGCGGTCATATCCCATTTGGGAAGAGTGCCCTTGCCCCCGGCCAGCCCCCGCATGCCGGTCAGTCGAAGCTCGCCAACAGCCTGTCGATCTCGGCCTGGTCGGCGGCGTTGGAGGGCAATTGCGGGCCGTTCAGCAGGTCCTCGTCGGTGACGGGGCCGCCGCTTTTGCGGGCCGATCCGGATTCGTCCTCGGTGCCGAACGCCTTGACCAGACTTTCCACCCGGCCCTCGATCTCCTTCAGCATCTTGACCACCTTGGTGATGCGCTGGCCGGTGATGTCCTGAAAGGTGCAGGCTTCGAAGATGCGGGTGGTGATCTCGGTCAGCCGTTCCGCCACCTGGGCGTCCATCATGGGGGTCAGCGCCTCCAGATGTTCGGCGGAATCCATGATTTCGTTGGTGGCGGCCTCGGTGGCGCCGACGATGGCGTCCAACTCGTCGGTGGCCGAGGCGATGAATTCGTTCTTGATCTCACCCGGACGCAAGGCGGCGATTTCCGCCTTGGCCGCGTGGATGTAATCGGCCAGCGACTCGATCTCACGATAGAGACGCAGGTCGCTGGCGCTGATGTCGCCGCTCATGGTGTCGAGCATGCCCCGCACCACTTCGGCGATCTGGTCGATGCGGACGGTATCGCCATGCTCGCGGCGAATGGCGTCGAGTCGCAGGGATAGGTCGCGGTCAACGCCCTTCGCCACCATGGCGGGTTCCTCCCGTTACGTCAGGCCGACCTTGGATCAGGCGAAATCGCCGAGCACGCTGGACATCTTGGTCTTCAGCGTTTCGGCGTTGAACGGCTTGACGATGTAGTTGGACACACCGGCTTCCTTGGCGGCGATCACGTTCTCGGACTTGGACTCGGCCGTGACCATGATGAACGGGATCGACTTCAGCTTGGCATCGGCGCGAACCTCGCGCAGCAACTGAAGACCGGTCATGGGTTCCATGTTCCAGTCCGAGATGATCAGGCCGTAATTGCCCACGCGCAGCATTTGCAGCGCCATGGAGCCGTCAGTGGCTTCATCAACGTTGTTGAAGCCCAACTGCTTCAACAGATTGCGGATGATTCGCAGCATCGTCTTGTAATCGTCAACGATCAAGACGTTCATATTCTTGTCGACAGCCATCCAACCAGCTCCTTCGAAGCACTAGTCGCCATAGCGCAAGAACCCGCCAAGGCGCAAGTTTCCCTAGTTAAGATAGGGGATGGCAGTCGCGCAAGGCATTTTTCACGCCGTCCCCCCGCGGAATTCGTTCTTCAGCCCCCGCCCGACGTTTTCGGCAAGGGAATCTGCCGTCTTTGCGCCAGTTCCGAGGTAACGGCCCGCGCCTTGGACGGATCCATTTCCGCCAGGATGGGCGCGACCTTCTGTTCCTTCATGCGTTCGACCACCTCGAGCATGATGGGCATGTCCAGTTGCTCGAAGATTTTCGCCGCTTCCTTCGGCTTCATGTTCTCGTAGATTTTGACCAGGGAGCGCATCTTGTTGTCTTCCTGATCATTATACTGGCGCAGCAGACCTTCGATGGTGTTCTGCAACGTGCGCATTTCCGAGATCTTGCGCTCGATCTGGTCCTCGGCGGCCTTCAGCATGGATTCGCGCCGTTCCACGTCCTTTTCGCGGGCGTCGATGGCGTTGCGGCGCTCGGTCAGCTTTTGCAGCACGTCCATTTCGGTCTGGCTGAGCGCGCCGGGGTCGCTGGCGCCGCCGGGCGGCGGCGGCGGCGGCGGCTTGGCCTGGGACGCCGGGGCGGGGGACGAGGCGGCGGCGGGC
>JAEXAH010000065.1 GCA_023458315.1 Pseudomonadota bacterium | reverse complement strand
GGCCGAACCGGCGCGGCGCGGTCTGGCGCAACTGGAGGCCCGGCTGGGCGCCGACGGCACCGCCGCCGCCCGCCGCCGCCGTGCCGCGCTGGCGCCGGAGGTGTCGGCATGAGCCCGCCCAATGTCTCCTTCGAAATCCAGGTGCTGACCGACAAGCATTGGGTGGTGGCGGAATTCGCCACCGACGAGGCCAAGGCCAAGGCGTTCGCCGACAATTTGCTGCAAAAGGGCAACCACGCGGCGGTGCGGGTGGTGCGCGACCGTCGCGGCGCCGACGGGCTGCACAAGGAAACGGTGATCCAGGAAAAGACGGCGACGCCCAAATCGGGTGGCGCCGACATCTCGCTGTCGCCGGTCAAGGAGGCGCCGGTCTGCCGCGCCCTGGGCGATTTCTACGGCCTGGACGCCCGCCTGACCCTGGGGCGGCTGGCGCGCAAATACCTGGACGACGTGGTGGTCAGCCCCAGCGAATTGCTGCACAGCGCCGCCGAGTTGAAGCGGTTCGGCGATCGGGGCACGCTGCTGTTCTCGGCCATCGACCGCGTCGCCACCCTTCAGGCCGCCGCCACCGGCGAGGACGGCAAGGCGCGGCGCGATTTCCTGTCGCGCATGTGGGACGAGGGCACGGCGCGGGCACGCAAGTTCGCCGCCACCAAGCCCGCCGTGCCCAAGACCTTCGCCGAGGTGCTGAAGGGCGTCGAGAAGGGCGGCGACGAGCATCCCTATCTGTGCCTGTCCCTGATGGCCCTGCGCCTGCTGGAAAGCCGGTCGTGGCTGGGCAAGCTGGACATCGTGCTGGCCTGGGCGGCCGAGGCGGCGGGGATGGGGGCGCAGGCCGGGGCGGCGCTGGCGCTGATGGACGGCATCGTCGCCGACATCCTGAATTCCGCGCAACTGATCCAGGATCTGCTGGGCTATCAGGCCAATCTGGGGGCGGCGCTGTGCGCCCTGGCCGATCTGGCCGAGGGCAAGGCCCAATCCGCCAAATTCGCCCCGGAAACCTTCAACGGTCTCAACGGGCTGTTCGCCGCCGGGTCGCTGCCCCAGGCGCGTTCGGTGCTGCTGGCCCGCGTCACCCGCGAACTGGGCGGCCAGAATCCGTTGTCGCGCAACGAGCCGAAACAGGAATCCGAGGTCTGTCACAAGGTCATGCACCGGCTGGTCGGCCATCGCGGCGTGCTGGGCGGCGGCGACAGTGCCGAGGCGCTGGTGCACCGGGTCGGGCGCATCCACGCCCATCTCGGCTCGGTCGGTGCCGGGCAGGCGGTGGATCTGACCCTGTCGGCCCTGGCCGACAACGTCCACCGCGTGCAGTTCCTGCTGGCCCTGGCCACGGCGCCGGTGGGCCAGGGCATGGGCCGCGCCCTGACCGACCTGCTGGCCGCCCGCGTGCGCGGCGCCGTCGGCATCGATGCCTGGGTGCCGCTGCGCCTGCCGCCGCCGGAACGCATGGCCGGGCTGGCCGCCGCCAACCGCGCCCTGCTGGCCGCCGACCACATCGACGCCGATCTGCGCCGCGACCTGGCGGGCCATGTGGATGATACCCTGGCCGCCTATCTGGTGGACGAAGGGGTGATCGAGAAGATCGACAAGCCCGACGACCCCCTGGCCCTGCGCGCCATCCGGTTGATCAAATTCTGCGGCTCCGGCGTGCTGATCGAGGGTAAGTCGTTGAATTTGGCTCGGGCCAGGGTGATCGAGCACCTGCGCCAGCCGCAATTCGAAGAGAAGTTCCTGGCCAGCATTCCCCGCCCCGGCGAGGCCGAAAAACACCTGCGCGAGTTTCATCGCCTGTTAGTAGAAACGGGTTTTCGCTGAGATCCCTGCATTTCTGCCATTGACGGGCGCATGGGGGTCTGGCAATTGGGGGGTACGGATGGGTCCGAATGGATTTCACACTTTCAGGGGATTAAAGACCGATGAACAAGGCTGACCTGGTTTCGCGCGTTGCCGAGCTCTCCGGCCTGACCAAGGCCGACGCCGAAAAGGCCGTCGAGGGTGTGTTCGAGGCGATCACCGCTGCGCTGAAGGGCGGCGACGAGGTTCGCCTGGTCGGTTTCGGCTCCTTCTCGGTGGCCTCCCGCGCCGCCTCCGAGGGCCGCAACCCCCGCACCGGCGAAAAGATCCAGATCCCGGCCTCCAAGCAGCCGAAGTTCTCGGCCGGCAAGGGCCTCAAGGAAGCCGTCAACGGCTGATCCTGGGATCATGAGCGCTGAGAAACCCCCGGGGGCAACCCCGGGGGTTTTTCGTTTTCCCCCTGGCGAAACCCGGCGGCGTCCCCCATATGCGACGGACCGCGCTCCGGTCGGGCGGGGCAGGTCTGTGCCGGCCCGCCTTGACGCCCGGGGCCGGCCTTTCTAGAGTAACCCCCAATTCCGCAGGGCGCCCGCCGCGTGGTGCTGGCCCCCTCCCTTCGATCACGGAGCAAGGATACTGGCGATGAAGAATGTGACCGATGCGACCTTCGAAGCCGAGGTGCTGCAAGCTTCCGGCCCGGTGCTGGTCGATTTCTGGGCCGAATGGTGCGGCCCCTGCCGCCAGATCGCCCCGGCGCTGGAGGATCTGTCCAAGGACCTGGAAGGCCGGGTCACGGTGGTCAAGCTGAACATCGACGAAAACCCCGGCACCCCGGGCAAGTACGGCGTGCGCGGCATCCCGACCCTGATGGTGTTCAAGGGCGGCCAGGTGGCGGCGACCAAGATCGGCGCCCTGCCCAAGAGCAAGCTGTATGAATGGGTCGAGTCCAGCCTGTAAGGCGGATTCCCGGATCAGCCCCCGCCGTTTGTCGGCGGGGGCTTTTTCATGCCCAATCCTTGACATCTGTAACTGATGCCGTTACGTTGACGCCATGGCCAGGAACTGTCGCTTCGCCGTTGCCGTCCACATCGCCGCCGTCCTTGCCATGAACGGCGACGAACCGGCGACGTCCGAATGGATCGCAGGCAGCGTCAACACCAATCCCGTGGTCATCCGCCGCCTGTTGTCGGCCTTGGCCAAGGCCGGTCTGGTGCGGTCGCTGCGCGGCAGTACCGGCGGTTCGCTGCTGGCCCGGCGGCCCCAGGACATCACCCTGCTCGACATCGCCCGCGCGGTCGAGGAGGACGAGGCTCCGGCGCTGCATCACCAGCCGCCCAACCCGAAATGCCCGGTGGGACGCAATATCCAGCCGGTGCTGATGCGGGTGATTGACCGGGCGGAAGCGGCGCGCGAGGCGGTGCTGGCCACCACCCTGTTGTCGGAAGTGGTGGCGCAGCTTCGAGCCGAAGGCTGAAGGAACAGGTATTTTTTTGCCTTTTAATGTAACGGTAACACCTACGATTACAGGAGAGTCTGCATGCCGAGCATCGCCGTCGTTTATCATTCCGGCTACGGCCACACCGCCGTCGTGGCGCAATCGGTGGCGGTGGGCGCCGCCCGCGTGACCGGCACCGAGGTGCATCTGGTGCCGGTGGACGAGGCCGAGGCCAAGGCGGCCATTCTGGACGCCGCCGACGCCATCATCTTCGGATCGCCCACCTACATGGGCTCGGCCACCGCCAAGTTCCATGAATTCATGGAAGCCACCTCGAAGATTTGGTACGGCCGCGGCTGGAAGGACAAGCTGGCCGCCGGGTTCACCGTGTCGGCCAGCCAAAGCGGCGACAAGCTGAACACCCTGATCCAGTTGGCGGTGTTCGCCGCCCAGCACGGCATGCTGTGGGTGGGCAACGACTTGCTGCCGGGCAACAACAATTCCAAGGGCAGCGTCGAGGATTTGAACCGCCTGGGCAGCTTCCTGGGCGCCATGGCCCAGGCCAATGCCGACGAAGGCCCCGACGTGGCGCCGCCCCATTCCGACCGCAAGACCGCCGAACGGCTGGGCGAACGCGTCGCCGAGGCCGCCGCGCGCTGGCTGCGCGGCAAGTAATTTCCGTCCCCTTGTTGCCTCGCGCAGCCCCTCTGCCCATGTGGCAGAGGGGCTGTTGCCTTTTTGTTGCCCAGGATGCCGCATACCATGGATATGTCCGCTAATTTCGGGTAGTGTCGTTCCTGATGTGTTTACCAATCAAGGCGGGAGAAATGCGCCTGCTGTTTCTCACCACGGTATTGGCGGCCATGGCGGCCCCGGCCTGGGCGGATTTCTGCATGTTGACCCAGAACGGCCTGCATCTGGGGCAGGGCAAGCCGGAATACCGCGCCGCCAAGCGCGAGGGCTTTCGCCGGATCTTCCAGGATTACGACGTGGTCGCCCTGCAAGAAGTGATGGACCCCGAGGAACCGGCCCGGCTGGCGCCGCCCGGTTTCGCCGTGGCGGTCAGCGCCGCCAAGGGCCAAAGCACCTACCGCGAGCATTACGCCGTGCTGGTGCGCGAGGGGGCGGCGCGCATCCTGGATTCCGCCGATTATCCCGATACCGAGGGCCGTTTCGCCCGCCCGCCCTTCGCCGTGGCGCTGGAGGACAAGGACGGCAACCGCTTCTGGCTGGTGGACATCCACGCGGTGTTCGGCAAGGGCGGCGCCGGGCCGCGACGGCTGGAGGTGGCGGCCATGCCCCAGGTCATCGATCATTACGCGGCGCGGCCGCTGCCCGACGGCTCGACCATCGCCCGGGTGGTGGTGGCGGGCGACTGGAACCTGCCCGCCACCGACCGCGCCTTCGCCACTCTGGCCGGGCTGCGCGCGGCGCCCAACGTGCAATCCAGCCTGAATGCCAAGGGCGAGTATTCCTCGCCCTATGATCATTACATGTGGAACGGCGCCGTCCTGGCGGTGGATTTCGCCGCCGAGCCGCGCGATACCGGCGGCCTCGACCTCGTCACCTACCGCACCACCCTGTCGGACCATGTGGGGGTGGCGGGCTATGTCATGGATCAGCCGGGGGAAATCCGCCCGGCGGCCATCGCCTGTCCGCCGGAGCGGTGAGGGAGTTTATTCACCACAGAGACACAGAGGCACAGAGAGATTCTGCCGGACGGGAAGCGCGTGCGTTTCCCCGAGTACAGGTCTCTCTGTGCCTCTGTGTCTCTGTGGTTTATACCAACCTGCATTGATCAGAACCCATGAGCCCACTGGCGACGGCCGATGGACATGATCTTCCACGGTTGGTCCACGAGGCGGTTCCAGGCATGGCAGCAGAGGGCGACGATTTGGTCGTAGGA
>JAEXAH010000064.1 GCA_023458315.1 Pseudomonadota bacterium | reverse complement strand
CAGCCCGACCGCGCCAGCCGCGCGTCGGCCCCGGCATCGCCGGTCGGGCGGGTGGCGGCCAGCAGCGCCGGGCGGGCCTGCAACACCGCGCAGGGGATGGCATAGCCGCCGCTCTGGCGCAGCAGCGGCAGCAAGGCGGCGTCGCCGCCGTCATAGGCGATCCCCGGATCGAAGCCGCGCAGCAGCGCCGCCACCGCCGCCTGGGCATCGGGGCGGAAGGCATGCAGGAACAGGGCGTAATCCAGTTGCCCGGCCGGGCTGCTGTCGGCGGCCAGCACCGCCTGGGCGGCGGCCGGGTCTTCGTCCATCCAGGCCACGGCGGTTTCGTGGTCCCAGGGCTGGGGCGGCGGTCCCGGTTCGGCATGGGGCAGGTCGAAGGCCATGGCCGCGCCCCCCCGCGCCGCCAGGGCGGCGGCGCGCGTCGGCAACATGGCCGGGGCCTTGGCCTGGGCCTCCAGCACCCCCAAATCGGGATTGTCCGACGGACAGGACAGCATGGGGCCGACCAGATCGCCCAGCCGCGCCTGGGCTTCGCGCAGGGCGTTGACCCGGCCGATCACCGTGCGGCAGGGCAGGCGCAGCCAGGTGCCCGCCACCGGCCCCGCCGCGATGCGCAGCAGCGGGTCGGCCTCGCTCCAATGGGCGGCCTCCAGGAACAGCAGGGCGTCCACCATGCGCAACGCCGCCAACAGGCGGGCGGCGGGGTCGGGCGCCGCCAGGGCGTTGTCCAGGCGGGTGAAATAGGCGAGAACGCGGCCGCCGGTGTCGGCATCGGCTTCGCCCTCCTGCGCCTGGGCGGGGGCCAGGCGCGGCCGGATCTGGGCGGCGATTTCCTTCAGCCGCGCGTCCATGCTTTTGGCATTGCCGTCCAGATACAGGCGATAGGCATCGACGACGCTTTCCAGCGGGTCGCCGGGCACGCCCTGCGGCCGGGGCCACGCTTGCCGCCCGGCGGCCACCCGTTCCAGGTCGGACTGGATGCGCGCCAGGGTGCGGCGCGGATCGGCATAGGCGCCGGGCCGCCGGTCCAGTTCGACGGCGGCACGCGGGATGCCGGGGCCGGAAAACCCCAGCCAGCCCAGGAAGATCACGGTGGCCAGGGCCAGGAACAGGACGCCGGTACGCACGCGGAAACTCCCCCCATCTCCGGGCGGCATGGTAGCGCAACCCACACGCAAGCGGCCAAGAAAAACGGCGCGCCCCGCTGGGACGCGCCGTGTTCCGAAAGTTCGCCCGACGAGGGCCTATAATTAACGCGCCAGCGGCTTGTACTTGATGCGGTGCGGCTGGTCGGCGTCGGCGCCCAGGCGGCGCTTGCGGTCGGCTTCGTAATCCTGGTAATTGCCCTCGAACCACACCACCTGCGAGTCGCCCTCGAAGGCCAGGATGTGGGTGGCGATACGGTCCAGGAAAAAGCGATCGTGGCTGATGACCACGGCGCAGCCGGGGAATTCCGCCAGGGCGTCTTCCAGCGCCGACAGGGTTTCCACGTCCAGATCGTTGGTCGGTTCGTCCAGCAGGATGACGTTGGCCGGACGGCTCAGCATCTTGGCCAGATGGACGCGGTTGCGTTCACCGCCCGACAGCACGCCCACCTTCTTCTGCTGGTCGGCGCCCTTGAAGTTGAACAGACCGGCATAGGCGCGGGAATTGATCTTGCGCTTGCCCAGGTCGATTTCTTCCTGGCCGTCGCTGATTTCCTGGAACACGGTCTTTTCCGGGTCCAGCGAATCGCGGCTTTGGTCCACATAGCCCAGCACCACGGTTTCGCCCACGGTGAAGGTGCCGGTGGTGGGCTGTTCCTGGCCGGTGATCATGCGGAACAGCGTGGTCTTGCCCGCGCCGTTGGGGCCGATGATGCCGACGATGCCGCCGGGCGGCAGCATGAAGTTCAGGTTTTCATAGAGCAGGTTGTCGCCGAACGCCTTCGAGACGTTCTTGGCCTCGATCACCTTGCCGCCCAGACGCGGGCCCGGCGGGATGGAGATGACGGCGGGGCCGGTGGCCTTTTCCTGCGACGCGGCGACCAGATCCTCGAAGGCGTTGATACGGGCCTTGGACTTGGTCTGACGGGCCTTGGGGCTGGCGCGCACCCATTCCAGTTCGTCGCGGATGGCGCGTTGGCGGGCGCTCTCCTCGCGCTCCTCCTGGGCCAGACGCTGGCCCTTCTGCTCCAGCCAGCTGGTGTAATTGCCCTCGTAGGGGATGCCGTGGCCGCGCTCCAGTTCCAGGATCCAGCCGGTGACGTTGTCCAGGAAGTAACGGTCGTGGGTGATCATCACCACGGTGCCCGAATAGCTTTCCAGGAAGCGTTCCAGCCACGCCACCGATTCGGCGTCCAGGTGGTTGGTCGGTTCGTCCAGCAGCAGCATGTCGGGATGCGACAGCAGCAGGCGGCACAGGGCGATGCGGCGACGCTCGCCGCCCGACAGGGTGGTGACGTCGGCGTCGGGCGGCGGGCAGCGCAGGGCGTCCATGGCGATCTCGACCTTGCGGTCCAGATCCCAGGCGTCGGCGGCGTCGATCTTTTCCTGCAACTCGGCCTGCTCGGCGATCAGGTCGTTCATCTCGTCATCGGTCAGGTCTTCGCCGAAGCGGGCCGAGACTTCGTTGAAGCGGTCCAGCAGGGCCTTGGTCTCGGCCACGCCGTCCATGACGTTGCCGACCACGTCCTTGGCCGGGTCCAGGTGCGGTTCCTGGGCCAGATAGCCGATCTTGACGCCCTCGGCCGCCCAGGCTTCGCCGCCGTATTCCTTGTCGATGCCCGCCATGATCTTCAGCAGGGTCGACTTGCCGGCGCCGTTGACGCCCAGCACGCCGATCTTGGCCCCCGGCAGGAACGACAAGGTGAGACCCTTCATGATCTCCTTGCCGCCGGGATAGGCCTTGGTCAGGTTCTTCATGACGTAGATGTACTGGTACGCGGCCATAGGGGCACTCCGCTGCGAAGGCAGGCTGGTCGATGGGATTGTGTTCGGGTTTAAAGGGGGGCGCCCGTTCCGTCAAGCGAATGCCCGGTTCTGTCGCATATTGCCCATGGAATCGTCGGGTTTCCTTCCCATGTGACAGGGCATGGCCCCGAAAGCGGCGCCGGGAACTGGCCCGCCGATTGCTTGGGGAAAGGGGCGGGCCGGGCTGGCCCGACGAACAGCGAGGTGCCGCCATGGACCGCATTCGCCATTACGCCGATATTTCCGTTCGCCGCGCCGCCGGGCTGGGCCTGGTGGGCATCGCCCTGGTGGTGGCGGCGCTGCATTTCGACCGAACCCTGGCCATGCATGCCCTGGCCGCCCTGCTGACCCTCGAGGCGCTGGCCCTGTACCAGCTTGGCCGCCGTGCCCACCGCGTGCCGTGCGAGCGGCGCGAGGTGTGGCTGCTGATCGACGGCAAGCACGGCCTGGGCGACAATCGGGTGCAGCGCGTGATCAGCGAGATCATGCGCGACACCTATCTGGCCTATGCCCGCCGTCTGGCCGGTCCGGCCGCCGCCGCTTGGGTGGTGGATGCCGGGTTGCGGCTGTCGGTTTAGGTGTTTAGTCCCGGTATTTGATGGATCGGGTTAGCTTGAATCGCTTTGGCTCTGTTGTCCGGATTTTGCAGTTGTATTCGTATGGTGTGAGGGTCTTGACCCGCTTCACGGTCGCCTCTTTGATAGTGCGGTTCATGCGCTCGACCAAGGATGCTTGGGCTTGGAACCACTCGCCCCGTTGCATCGCCAGCTTGATGTCAGATGCCGCCGAAGCCTTGTTTCCAGGGGGCGTGAAGTGGGTGTCGTTATCGGTCTGCGCGGTGTGGACCCCGCCGGGTTGTTTCCCGAATGGCGGCGGCCCTCAGGTAAATGCCTTACGAAATAGGTCCAAAGTATGGATCGCGTCATGCCAATGCGACGAAAACTTTAAGTAACATTCATCTAGTGCGATAATTTTATTGAGATTTCGGGCGTAGCTTGCCCCCCATGCCCATTCGGCGAAAGGGGACGAAAATGCTGCGCAACATCCGGATCAGCGTCAGGCTGTTTACTTTGGTGGCCGCCCTGGTCACGGCGTTGGTGGTCGGTGGAACCCTGGGCATCCAGGGCATGGCCAGCGGTGACGCGGCGTTGTCTTCGGTCTACAACGACCGGGTGGTGCCGTTGCGCGACCTCAAGCAGGTGGCGGACATGTATGCGGTCAACATCGTCGACACCTCGCACAAGGCGCGCGACGGGGCCGTGGGCATGGCCGACGCGGTGCGCAATCTGGATCAGGCCAAATCCACCATCGACCGGAAGTGGCGCGACTATCTGGCCACCGAGATGGTGCCCGAGGAAACCAGGCTGATCGCCGAGATCGAACCGGCCATGGCGCGGGCCGACGCCCAGGTGGCGCGGCTGCGCGATTTGCTGGTCAAGGGCGACGTGGCCGGGCTGCGGGCCTTCACCGCCAGCGACCTGTATCCGGTGATCGATCCGGTGTCCGACCGCATCGGCGCGTTGATCGAGGTGCAGTTGAACATCGCCAAGCGCGATTATGTCGCCTACGAGGCGGATTACGCCGTGCGCAAATGGGCCACGGTGACGCTGGTGGCGCTGGCGACGGCGGGTGGCGTGCTGTTCGGCTGGCTGGTTCTGGTGTCCGTGACCCGGCCGGTGGCGGCGCTGAACGGCGTGGTGCAGCGTCTGGCGGCGGGCGACGTGGCGGTCGAGGTGCCGGGCATCGCCGACCGCAACGAGATCGCCCCCCTGGCCCGCGCCATCGAGAACTGGCGCACCGGCATCATCGCCGCCCGCGAAACCGAGGCGCGGGAACGGAGCGAGCAGGCGGCGCGCGAGGCGCGGCAGGCCAAGGTGGCCGCCGCCACCCAGCGTTTCGACGGCGTGGTCGCCAGTCTGCTGGAGGATATGAGCGCGGCGGTGACGCAATTGCACGGCTCGGCCCAGACGCTGACCGGCAACGCCGAACAGACCGAACAGCGTAGTGCGGTGGTCGCCTCGGCCACCGAGGAAGCCACCAGCAACGTCCAGACCGTGTCCTCGGCCAGTCTGGAATTGTCGGCCTCGATCCAGGAAATCTCGAAGCAGGTGCAGGTCGCCAGCGCCATCGCCCAGGCCGCCGCCCGCGAGGCCGAACAGACCAACGCCCGCGTCGCCGGTCTGTCCCAGGCGGCGGCCCGCATCGGCGAGGTGGTGACGCTGATCAACGACATCGCCAGCCAGACCAATCTGCTGGCCCTGAACGCGACCATCGAAAGCGCGCGGGCGGGCGAGGCGGGCAAGGGCTTCGCCGTGGTGGCGGGCGAGGTCAAGGCGCTGGCCGGCCAGACTTCGCGCGCGACCGAGGAGATCGCCGCCCAGATCGCCGCCGTGCAGACCGAAGCCGAAGGCGCCGTCCAGGCCATCCTGGGCATCACCCGCACGGTGTCGCGCATCGACGAACTCAGCACCGCCATTGCCGGGGCGGTCGAGGAACAGGGCGCCGCCACGGCGGAAATCGCCCGCAACATCGATCAGGCGTCGCAGGGCACCGCCCAGGTGGCCGCCAATATCGTCGAGGTGGCCTCGGCCGCCGCCGAAACCGGACGGCTGGCCCAGGGGGTGTTCGGCGCCGCCAACCACATGCGCGACCTCAGCACGGTGCTGGACGACGCGGTCAAGGTGTTCCTGGGCGACGTGCGCACCGCCTGATACCGTCCGACCGCCGAGGTTGTGCGCGAGCGCGGTTTTCCTTGCAGAAACAAGGGGTGGTTTCTCTCATCCGTCCCTTCTTTTTAGGGGATATTCACTGTAAGCTGTACCCATGCGGGGCAGTGAAACCATCGCCACCTGGACGGCACGGTTCGACGATCCGGAACTGGAAGCGCAGTTCCGGCGCGAATCGATGCCCAAGATCCGGCGCATGGCCATCGGCTTTTGCATGATCGGCGCCGTGGTCTATCCGCTGGGCGGGCTGCGCGATCCGCTGGTGTTCGCCGATCCCGGCCTGCTGCGGCTGTCGCTGCTGCTGCGCGCCATCGCCACCCTGTTGGCGGGGTGGACGCTGTGGCGGCTGTATCGGGCCACCCGGCCCGGCGACATGCTGGTGCCGACCGGCGTGCATTACGCCGCCGCCTGTTTCCTGCTGGCCTTTCTGTTCGCCGTCCACCCCATGCTGGTGCCCGGCGAATTGTCCACCGCCTTCTTCATCCTGTGCGCCGCCATGGCCCCTGCCTTCTGGCCGGGACCGGTGCTGGGCGGCGCCTTTTTCAACGTGCTGCTGGTCGGGCTGTTCGCCTGCGCCACCCTGTGGCGGCTGGGCGAGACGGTGACGGCCTTCGCCACCGTGGTGGTGGTGGTGGCGTTCGGCATGTTGGGCATCCTGCTGGCCTATCGCCAGCATCAGGTGGCCCGCCACGATTACCTGTCGCTGCTGCGCGAGCGGCGGCTGCGCGAGGCGCTGGAGCAGAAAACCCGCGAGGCCGAGGCGGCGGCGCGGGCCAAGTCGGAATTCCTGGCGGTGATGAGCCATGAAATCCGCACCCCCATGAACGGCATCCTGGGCATGGCGCGGCTGATGCTGGACGAAACCATGGCGCCGGGCCAGCGCACGCGGCTGGAAACCCTGCGCCATTCGGCCGAGGCGCTGCTGGCCATCCTGGACGACATCCTGGATTTCTCGAAGCTCGAGGCCGGGCGCATCGATTTCGAAACCATCGCCTTCGCCCCCGGCCCGCTGGCCGAGGACGTGGCCCGGCTGCTGCGTCCGCGCGCCGAGGAAAAGGGCCTCAGCCTGTCCATCGACGTGGACCCGGCCCTGCCGCCGTGGCTGCGCGGCGATCCCGGCCGTCTGCGCCAGGTGTTGCTCAATCTGGCGGGCAACGCCGTCAAATTCACCGAGGATGGCGGCATCACCCTGCGCATGGCACGGACCCGCGTCGATGGCGCCGACATGCTGGAATGCGCCGTCACCGACACCGGCATCGGCCTGGACGACGAGGCCAAGGCCCGGCTGTTCCAGTCCTTCGCCCAGGCCGACGCCTCCATTTCCCGCCGCTATGGCGGCACCGGATTGGGGCTGGCCATCTGCAAGCGGCTGGTCGAGGGCCAGGGCGGCGCCATCGGCGTCGAAAGCGTGCCGGGCAGCGGGTCGTGCTTCTGGTTCCGCCTGCCGCTGGCCGAGGCCGAGGAACCGGCGCCGGTGGTCGAATGCTCGGCGCTGCAAAGCCTGCCGCCGCTGACCGTGCTGCTGGCCGAGGACAACGCCATCAACCAGATGGTGGCGCGCGGCTTCCTGCACCGGGCGGGCCATCGCGTGCTGACCGCCAACAACGGCGCCGAGGCGGTGGAACTGGTGCAGGCGGGCGGCCGTTTCGACCTGATCCTGATGGACATGCAGATGCCGGAAATGGACGGGCTGGAAGCCACCCGCGCCATCCGTGCCCTGGGCGGCGACGCCGAACGCCTGCCGATCATCGCCCTGACCGCCAACGCCATGCGCGCCGACGAGGAACGCTGCCGCGCGGCGGGCATGAACGATTTCGTCGCCAAGCCGCTGGACCCGGAACGGCTGTTCGTGGTCATGGCCCGCGTGCTGGACGGCGCGGTGGCGGGCGACGCCGCCAACGATCGCGGCCCGGCGCCGGACGGCGCCATGGACGATTCGGAATTGCTGGTGATCGAGCGTCATATCGGCCGCGAACAGATGACCGAGATCGTCCACATGTTCCTGAGCGCCGGGGCGGAAACCTGCGCCCGGCTGGCCGAGGCGGGGCGGGGCGGGGCCTTCGACGAGGTGCGGCAACTGGCCCATGACCTCAAGGGCATGGCGGGTTATGTGGGCGCCGTTCCGCTGGTGGCCCAGGCCGCCGCCCTGGAGGAAGCGGCCCGCGACGGCAACCGCGACGAGGTCATCGCCCTGCTGCCCCGGCTGGAGCCCATCTGGGTGACGGTGCACGCCTGGTTGCAGGAGCACCTGAACCGCGCGGCGTAAGGGGTAACGTTTGCCTGAGTGTGCGGCAAGCCCCCACTTCATCGTCATTGCCGGGCTTGACCCGGCAATCCATGGACCCTCGGGTCGAGCCCGAGGGTGACGGTCAGAGAGAGGGGTTTGAGCCGAACCCGGACAAACTCTACTTCTTCTGCGCGTCGGCGCCGTAGCCTTTGAACTTTTCCAGCACCACCGCCATTTCCGCGTCCGGCAGCACCGGCGGTTCGCCCAGCGGCAGCAGGCGCAGGTACAGATCGGCCAGGAACTCGATCTCGATGGCCACGTCCAGCGCCCGCGCCAGGGTGTCGCCGATGGCGATCATGCCGTGATGGCCCAGCAGGCAGGCCCGCCGCCCGGTCAGCGCCGCCACCGCCGCGTCGGACAATTCCTGGCTGCCGAAGGTGGCATAGGGGGCGCACCGCACGTCGGCGCCGCCCGCGATGGCCACCATGTAATGGAAGGCCGGGATCGGCCTGCCCAGCACCGCCAGCGCCGTCGCCGCCGGGGAATGGCAATGCACCACCGCCCCGGCATCGGGGCGGGCGGCATAGATGTCGCGGTGGAAGCGCCATTCGCTGGACGGCTTCCAGGCGCCCGACCACGCGCCGTCCATGGTCATGGCCACCAATTGCCCGGCGGCCAGAATTTCGGCCCCCACCCCCGACGGCGTCACCACGAAGCCGCCTTCGGTGCGCACCGAGACGTTGCCGGACGCCCCCTGGTTCAAGCCCTTGTCGGCCAGCAGACGGACGGCGGAAACGATGGCGGCGGCGGGCATGGCGGGGCTCCGGTGCGGTTGCGGAAGGCCAAGGTATAGGGCAGCGCCGCGCCGCGAAGAAGTTTTTGTTGCATGGCGACAGGATGCGAAACCCCGGCTACAATCGCCACGGTTGCCATTGCCTTCGACCCCCAGGGCCGCGCGAGCGGGGGTCGCACAAAGCCGACGGAGATTTTGATGAAGCTGCGTTCTTCCGCCACCTCGCCCTTCGTCCGCAAGGTCCGCATGACCGCCATCGAATGCGGGGTCGAGCTGGAACTGGTGCCCACCAACGCCTGGGCGGCGGACACCGATCTGGTGGGTGACAACCCGCTGTCCAAGGTGCCTGCTTTGGTGCTGGACAATGGCGAAACCCTGTTCGATTCGCCGGTGATCTGCGAATACCTGGACAGTCTGCACGCCGGGCACAAGCTGTTCCCGCACGAAAGCCACGAACGCTTCCGCCAGTTGCGGGTGCAGGCCCTGGCCGACGGCATCATGGACGCCGCCGTGCAGATCCGGGTCGAAAACACCCTGCGCCCCGAGGACAAGCGGTGGAGCGGCTGGATCGACCGCCAGCAGGCGGCCATCACCCGCGCCCTGGATGCGCTGGAAAAGGACGTGGGCCATTGGGGCGGCGTGTTCCTGATCGGCGGCATCACCGTGGTGGCGGCGCTGGCCTATCTGGATCTGCGCCAGGTCTGCGACTGGCGGGCCGGGCGTCCCCATCTGGCCCATTGGTACACCACCACCCACAACCGCCGCTCGGTCCGCGAAACCGAGCCGGTGGAATGACCTCGCCGCGCCAGATCATCGACCGGCTGGGGCTGACGCCCCATCCGGAAGGTGGCCATTACGCGGAAACCTACCGCGCCCCCGCCGAAGGCGGCGGGCGCGGCACCTGCACCGCCATCCATTACCTGCTGTCACGCGGCGAACGGTCGCACTGGCATCGGGTGGACGCGGTCGAGGTGTGGGCCTATCACGCCGGCGACGGCCTGCGCCTGCGCATCCACGACAACGGCGTCACCCGCGTGGTGGAATTGGGCGGCGACGTGCTGGCCGGACAGGTGCCGCAGGCGGTGGTCCCCGCCCACGCCTGGCAGGCGGCCGAGCCGCTGGGCGAATGGTGCCTGGTGGGCTGTGTCGTCGCCCCGGCCTTCGAGTTCGCGGGCTTCGAGATGGCGCCGCCCGGCTGGGAACCGGGCTGAGATGCCTTGAAGTCTGCATCCCATCTTCCTCTCCGCGTCACACCCGCGAAAGCGGGTGTCCATGCCCAGGCCAGGGACGGGCTTCTCCTGTAAGGCATCGATTGCGGATGCATGGATTCCCGCTTGCGCGGGAATGACGGGCAATTTCCGCAAGCGTGTTGCCGACCTATTCTTCCGGCGCGCGCTTGGGCAGGGTGAAGCGGAAGGTGGTGCCCTGGCCGGGGGTGCTGTCCACGCCGATGCCGCCGCCGTGGCGTTCCACGATCTTCTTGCACAGTGCCAGACCGATGCCGGTGCCGCCGAACTTGTCGCGGGTGTGCAGGCGCTGGAACACCTGGAAGATGCGGTCGAAATAATCCGGTTCGATGCCGATGCCGTTGTCGGCCACCCGGAACAGCCACTGCCCGTCCTGGTCCTCGGCGGACAGGACGATGCGCGGCGGCACGTCGTCGCGGCGGTATTTCAGGGCGTTGCCGATCAGGTTCTGCAACAGGCTCTGCATCTGCACGCGGTCGGCGGCGACCACCGGCAGATCGCCCTCGACCACGATCTCGGCCCCGGCCTCGTCGACGGCGCGGGCCAGTCCGGCGCGCACGTCGTCCACCACCCGTCCCATGTCGCATGCCTTGAAGGCGCCGCCGCGGGTGCCGACGCGGGAATAGTCCAGCAGGTCGCGGATCATGGATTGCAGGCGGGCGGCGGCATCGACAGCAAAGGCGATGAAGTCGTGGGCGTCGCCGTCCAGCGACCCGCCATAGCGTTTTTCCAGCAATTGCAGGAAGCTGGCGATGGTGCGCAGCGGTTCCTGCAAATCGTGCGAGGCGACGTAGGAGAACTGCTCCAGTTCGGCGTTGGTGGCGGCCAGCTTGGCGCTTTTTTCCTGCAACTCGGCCTGGAAGCGTTCGCGGTCGGTGACGTCGTGCAGGATGACGTGCATGTAGACGCGGCCCGACACGTTGACCGGCCCGGCATGGACTTCGACCTCGCGCACCTCGCCCGAGGCGAGGCGGTGGCGCGAGCGGTAGAACAGCGCCTCGCCGTGCTGGGTGCGGTCGCGCAGCCGTGCCCAGCCGTCGGCATCCAGCAGACTGATGCGGTGGGCATCCATGCCGCGCATGGTGGCGCGGTCATAGCCGTAATAGTCCAGGGCGGCCGGGTTGGCATCCACCACCCGTTCCGCCAGCGGGTCCAGCAGGGTCATGACGGCGCTGGAGCGTTCGAACATCTCGCGGTAGCTGCGTTCCCGCTCGGCCAGGACCTGCTCGGCCTCCTTCAACTGGGTGATGTCGACGATGATGCCGTCAAAGGCGACGCCGTCCGGCCCGGCCGACGGGGTGGCGGTGGTCTTCCACCAGCGCACGGCGCCGTCGGCATCGGTGTAGCGTCCCTCCATCTCCCACGGCAGGGCGGCGGTGGCCGCCGCGCGCAGGCTGTCGCGCCACCGGTCCAGATCCTCGGCGACGAAGGGCAGGCGGCGCCAGTCCTGAAGCAGCACGGCGGGCGGGGTGTCGAACATCACCGCCGATTGCGGCGCCACGAAGCGGAAGCCGCCGCCCGCGGGCGTTTCCAGCCAGCGATAGATGACGCCGGGCACCGAGGCCGTCACCGCCGCCAGGGCCTTTTCGGCGCGGGTCAGTTCGAACAGCGCCTGATCGGCCAGCCTGCGGCTCTGCTCGCGCGAGATCAGCAGCAGCGCGGCGGCGGCGGTCAGGGTCAGGCTCAGCGCCACGCTGACCGCCAGCACCAGCATGGGGGTGCCGGTCAGCCACAGGGTCAGCGGGGAAAGGTGGCGGTGCAGGGTCAGCACCAGGCGTTGCCCGGCGAAATCCAGGGTGCGGCGGGCGGTCAGGCCCGAGGAATCCAGATGCTCCTCCTCGCCGAACACCTTGCGCGGCGCGTCGTCGGTTCCGGCCTCGACGTGCAGGTCCAGGAACGGGTCTTCGCTTTCCGCCAGCAGGCTGTTCAGCAGGCCGCTGGCGTGCAGGCCCAGCAACAGCCAGCCCTGGTGGGCGCGGCGGCGTTGCTCGACCGTCTCCACCGGAAAGTCGGTGCGGTAGATGGGCTGGATCAGCAGGAAGTCGCGCTCGCGCTCGCCGCCGGTGATCAGGGTCAGCGGCGGCGACAGGGTGGTCAGGCCGGTGTCGCGGGCCAGTTCCGCCGTGCGTCGCCGCTGCGGGTCGGTGGCCACGTCATAGCCCAGGCCCCGGATGGTGCGGGCGAACGGTTCGATCAGCACGATCGCCATGCGCTCGGCCTCGGGCGCCGCCTGGGGATGCAGGGCATAGTCGCGCCACAGCCGCTGGCGGATGTCGGCGACGAAGGCGGCCTCGGCCCCTGGCGGCACCGGCAGCACATAGGCGATGCCGTCCACCCCGGGATAGCGGCCGACGATCTGCGAGCTTTGCACCAGATTGCGCCATTCCGAGATTCCCGCCAGCGGATGGCTGGCCCAGAACCCGGCCCCGGCCCGCAACACGGCGCGGAACACCTCGAGCCGGGAATTCAGGGCGTGGTACGCCTGATCGGCGTGACGTTCGAAATCCGCCTGTTGCAGCGCCTGCTGGCGCAAGGCGGCGTCGCGCCACACCAGCGCCGACATGGACAGCGCCGCCAGCAGCAGGGCGACCAGGACCGTCAGTTGCGCGGGGCGCAGCAGATGCCTAGCGGCCATCGCCGGCTTCCGCCTCGTCTTCGGGGGGCGACAGCAGCACCGTGACGGCCATCCCCAAGCTCAGTACCAGCAACAGGGCGGGCAGGCCCAGACGCCACCACATTCCGGAGCCGTCGGCATCCTCGGTCGGGGCGGCGGGCAGCGGCGCCGACACCGCCGCCACGGTCCAGCCCCAGGTGGGCGCACGCGCCACCCAGGCGACCCGCGCCACCGGGCGGCCGCTGCTGGCGGCGGTCCAGTCGAAGCGGGCTTCGTCGCGGCCCGAGGCCGGGGCGGCCAGGATGGCGTCCAGCGCCCGCCGTTCGGGGCCGTCGGGCAGGCCGTCCACCGGTTGGCCCTCGATGCCCGGGGCGTCGCGGAACAGCCGCACGATGCCCGCCTCGTCCACCACCACCAGGCTGCCGTCCCCGGCGAAGGACACCGAGCGCAGACGCTTGAGCGCGTCGGCCTTCAAATCCTCCTCGACCATGGATTGATAGTCGCCGGTGCCGATCAGCCAGCCCAGTTGCGGGAAGGCGCGGGCATAGGCGATCTTTTCCTCCATGCGGGTGTCGGAACGCGGCGCGTACCAGCGATAGCGCACGTATCCGGCGCCGCCCGGCTGCTGCACGGCGCGGATCAGTTCGCGCATGATGTAGCTGCCCGCGTCGTCGCGGTTGTCCAGCAGCGAGGTGCCCTCGCGCTGGGGGGCGGTGGGCAGCAGCACGCACATGCCGTCCATGCCGTCGATGAAGTAATAGCCGCGGCCGTCGAAGAAACGCGGCGTGCGCAGGCTTTCGCGGATCATGGCCCGCAACAGGTCGGGTGATACCTTGCCGCGCGCCTGGTCGTGGATGCTGGTGGCGATGGCCACCGCCTCGTCCACCCGTTCGCGGATGCGTTCCTTCAGCACCTGTTCGGCCTGGGATTGCACATAGGCCAGATACCGCTGGGCGCTTTCCGCTTCCTGGCGCAGCAGGGGTGGCGCTATCTCGCGGCGGGCCAGGACGGCGCGCTCAGTCTGCGCGGCCTGTTCCTCGGCGTATTCGGTGGCCAGCCATGCGCATTGGGCCACGGCGAACAGCCCCAGCGCCATCATGACCAGCCGGTTCCGTCTGGAAAAGTGCGCACGCGCGACCATGACGACGACTTTCCTCCACCCCCTATACCCAAGGTTTAGGGTAACGCACAATCGGCGGCTTTGCCAGTCCGGCACCGTTACAGCGGCAGCAGCCCCTTGCGCGCCGCCGCCAGGATGGTCTGGGCCTTGGTGGCGGTGCCCAGCTTGCGGCCGCAATTGCCCAGGTGGAATTCCACCGTCTTGGGCGAGATGCCCAGGATGGCCGAGGTTTCCCACGCCGTCTTGCCCTGGGCCGCCCACAACAGCACCTCGCGTTCGCGCGCCGACAATTCCGGGGCGGGGCCGTCGGCGGGGCTGCTTTCCTCGACCCGGCTGAACACCTTGAGGATGCCGCCATCGGCCATGGCCTTGCCGCGCACCCGGATCAGCGTGCCGTCCGGGCGGCGGCGGGAATAGGAATCGGTCAGGCTGGCCAGGCGCTGCTTGACGATCAGCCGCTGTTCGCCGCTGCCGTGCTCGCCGCGCGCGATGTTGAACTCGACGAAGGCCAGGAACGGCGTGCCGGGCCGCATCAATTCGGGCGGAAAGCCCATGATGTCGATCAGCGCCCGGTTCCATGCCACCAGCTTCAGGTCGGCGTCGAAGCGGATGACGCCGTCGTCCAGGGCGTCCAGGGTTTCCTGCAAATGGTTCATGGCGGCACCCCCGGGCTTTCCCGGGCTTTCGTGGCGAAGGCGGAAGGCTAGGGCGTAAACTCATAAATCCCATGGTACTCTGCACGCCCCGCGAGGCCATATAAGGCGCCGGGAAATGCAGGCGATAGCGGGGCTATCGCCAAATTTGACGGCACAGTTAGATGGCCTCGCGGGGCGTGCCCTTCGGGTTTGCCTAAGAGGCCGTACTGCGGCGTCATCCTCGCTTGGCTGTACCGTCAAGGTACAGCCTGCGCTCGTTTCCTGGCATTACGGCCTCTTAGGCAAACAG
>JAEXAH010000063.1 GCA_023458315.1 Pseudomonadota bacterium | reverse complement strand
AGGCGGTGAAGGTCGCGCCGCCGGTCTCGGCCAGCACCTTGGTGATCGCCGCGGTCAACGAGGTCTTGCCATGGTCGACGTGACCGATGGTGCCGATGTTGCAGTGCGGCTTGTTGCGCTCGAATTTAGCCTTAGCCATTTTTCAACCCGTCTGCTCGGCGGCAATCTGCCGCGGTTCACAACAAGCGGCTGTCGCCGCGGTTCACAACAAGCGGCTGTCGCCGCGGAGGTCCACCAGGACGGCCAGGCCGTCACGGAGTACAAAACACATCAGGCCGGACCAACGTCGCGGAAGCGCGCTGGAGCGGGTGAGGGGAATCGAACCCCCGTCATCAGCTTGGAAGGCTGTTGCTCTACCATTGAGCTACACCCGCCTGAAGCGTCCGCACCGGGCTCTCGCCCCCTCGGGCGGGACCCGAAACCTTGTCGTCGCCCGGCCAGGAAAAGGTAAGTGGTGGAGGGGGTTGGATTCGAACCAACGTAGACTATCGTCGGCAGATTTACAGTCTGCTGCCATTGACCGCTCGGCCACCCCTCCACGCCCGTCGTCGGTTTGTCACCGTCGCGGCGGGAGTTGCGAAATATGAGAATTTTGGGCGGCTTGTCAACTCGAAAAAGGAAGCGTACTTCAAAAAGCTGGAGGTGCCCCCATGGCGAACCGAGAACCCAAGGACCGTAACCGCGCCGCGCGCGCCCCCTCGCGCCCGGCTTCGGGCAAAGCCAACCGACTGGAAAATCAGGGAAATCCGCGCGGCGCAGGCCCATCGCCCGACCGTGGCGGCCGCCCGCCGGGCAATCTGTTCTGGCTGTACGGCCAACATGCCGTCGCCGCCGCCCTGGACAATCCCCGACGCAAAATTCGTCGTCTGACCCTGACCGCCGAGGCGGAAAAAAATTGGGCGGCGACCATCGACGCCGCCCGACAATCGCATCAATTGCCGGGAACCGAGGTGGTGGACAAGCCGGAGTTGGAACGGCTGCTGCCGCCCGGCGCCGTGCACCAGGGCATCGCCGCCCTGTGCGAGCCCCTGCCCGCCCCGGCCATCGAGGATCTGGTCCGCATGGCCGCCGACCACCCCGAGGCGGTGGTGATGGTGCTTGACCAAGTCACCGACCCGCACAACGTGGGCGCCATCGTGCGCTCGGCCGCCGCCTTCGGCGCGCTGGCGGTGGTGGTGCCCGACCGCCACGCCCCCGAGGAAACCGGCGCCCTGGCCAAAGCGGCGTCGGGCGCGCTGGAGCGGTTGCCGCTGGTGCGCGTCACCAACGTGGTGCGCGCGCTCGACCAGCTCAAGCAGGCCGGATTCTGGGTGGCGGGCATGGCGGGCGAGGCCGAACGCACCCTGGCCAGCCAGAAGCTGAGCGGCAAGCTCGCCCTGGTCATGGGCGCCGAGGGCGACGGCCTGCGCCGCCTGACGCGCGAGCATTGCGACTTCCTGGTCAAACTGCCCATGACCGGCGCGGTGGAAAGCCTGAACGTCTCGAACGCCGCCGCCGTGGCGCTGTACGAACTGATGCGCGGACAATTGGAAGGACGCTGACACCCCCCCCTTGCGGAAGCGCGGGCGGAACGCTAGTTTCGCCCCGGTCGCCGGCTTAGCTCAGATGGTAGAGCACCTGATTTGTAATCAGGGGGTCGCGGGTTCGATCCCTGCAGCCGGCACCAATCTTCGGGAATAGTCCCTAAGATTTCCTTCCTTTCAGTTGCAAATCGCGGAATGAAGCCTGAAACTTCGTGACGGTCGCGCCTGGACGGGCGACACCCTCCGTAGACAAGGCCCCATGCCCCGCCTTCGCATTCTCCTGATCCTTGTCCTGATCGTCGGCGCCTTCATCGCGGGCTACAAGCTGCGCCCGCGCCTGAACGCCGAGGTGTTGTACACCGCCTATGCCAAGTATGTGGGCGGATTGCCGAGTCACAAGGAACAGCCCGAAGACGGCGTGCTGGAGCACGTCATGGACACCGATTACGCCAGCCTGATCGACCTGCCCGACACCCGGGCCATCGACGCCCGGCGCAAGGCCATGGCCGAATACCTGTTCCGCGGCGAGCCGACCGGCATGAACCGCCGTCCCGACCATGTCGAGCGCGACATCCTGTTTCCGCCGCTGGCCGATTTGAAAGTGGCGGGAATCGACCTGCTGACGGTCAACATGCCGTGGGACGTGGATTCCAAGATCTATTTCCTGCGTGCCGCGACGCCGCGATCCTGCCTGATGATCTATCAGGAAGGGCACCGGGTGTCGTTCCTGGAACACAAACGTTTCCTGCGCCGCATGGTCGGCGAAGGCTGCGACGTTTTGGCGTTGTCCATGCCGCTGACCGGCGGCATGAATTCACGGCCGCTGATCGATCATCCGCGTCTGGGCCGCATTCTGTTGAACGATCCCGACGATCTGCAATTGCTGAACACGGCGCGCCATTCGTCGCTGTCCTATTTCATCATGCCGCTGATCGCCGCGCTGAACCACGCCCTGGACCAGCGCCCCTATGACCGCATCGGCGCCACCGGTTTTTCCGGCGGCGGCTGGAGCGTGCAGATCTTCGCCGCCCTGGACCCGCGGGTCCAGGCCACCTATTCGGTGGCCGGGTCGGTCCCCGCGGCGGTGCATGCCGCCATGCCCGCCTGGGGCAGTCCGGAACAACGCCACGGCGCCTTTTACGACATCGTCAACTACCCGGAACTGTACGTGATGGCCGCCGACCGCCCCGGCCGCGCCCATGTGCAGGTGTACAACGAAACCGATCCCTGCTGTTTCTCGGGCCGCAACTGGCTGGCCTGGAAAGATGCCATCGGCGATAAAATACGGGCACTTGGCGGCCGCTATCGCCTGTTCACCTATGAAAATCCCCAGCACACCCTGCCCAAGCCGGTGGCGCTGACCATCGTCGACGATTTCCTGAACGGCGGCCGCGCCACCCCCGACGGGGTGATCGAGCGTTAATGTCCCGGCCGGTGCGGCGCACCGGCTGGCGGGTGGGGGGCATGGGCGGCGACCGGGCGGCGATCGTCCTCGTCGTCGTGATCCTTGAGCCGCACCATGAAGCCGCGCAGCGCCCAGCCGAAGGCATAGCCCATGCCGACGAACATCCACATGCCGCCGAACAGGAACACCAGGGCGCGTTTCAGGGTGTCGTCGCCATTGCCGAACACCCCCGCCGCCCACAGCATGGGGGTGGCGAACACCACCGCCACGGCGCCGACCCCGCCCAGGCGGGCCCAGCCATTGGGACGCAGCCACGAAAACCGGTAAGTGGACATGGCGCCCTCCGTTCAAAGCACACGCGCTCATTGTCTCGCGTCCGGCGCCGGGCCGCAAGACATCACGCCCCGACAGAAATAGATGGCGATAACGCACATCAATAGGTATTGGTTCTTGTGGGGTTGGCGCGGCAGAATGCCGCACTAGAGGCGGAGAGATCGCCATGGCGTCGAAAAGCGCCAATTACGAAATCCAGGTCATGAAGGACGGGCGCTGGTGCACCCAGTCCTATCTTGGCGCCGAGGACGAAGCCGTCGCCTCGGCCAAGCGCTACCTTAACGACAAGAAATGCGAAGGCGCCCGCGTGGTCCATAATTGGGCCAGGTCGGACGGCCGCATCGTCGAAAAGGAAATCTTCGCCCAGACGCGCACGGTCAAGGACGACGGCCCGGTGCGCATCGTCGAAGTGGACAGCGCGCCGCCCAAATGCGAGATGCCGGACGATTATTACGGTCCGCAAAGCCGCAACCTGATGAACCGCATTTTCCGCAACTACATGGAAAAGCAGTTCCTGACCCCGACCGAGCTGATCCACAATTACAAGGAACTCAAGCGTATCCAGGACAAGGACACGCTGGTTCCTTCGGCGGTGGACCGGGTGGCGTTCCTGCAAACCCGCGACGGCGGCCAGGACACCAAGGGTCGCCGCGACGAGATATACAAAAGCGTCGATGCCATGTCGGCCCGCGCCCGCCGCGCGGAAAGCCTGCAATTGCCGCGCATCAACGGCAGCTTCAAATCGGTGGTCGATGCCGTCGCCGCCCTGGACGGCGAGGACACCGATTATCTGGCCCGGGTGGTGCTGGCCCGCGACCTGCTGAACGCCCGCAACTGGCTGGGCAAGCTGGACCGCCTGTGCCGACTGGCGGTGCAGGAAGGCGATTCCCATGCCCTGGACCTGCTGGACGGCGTCATCGCCGACGTGCTGGGGTCCAACGTGGTGCAGGAAATCCTGGGCTTCCAGCCCAGTCTGGCGGCGGCCATCGGCCGCATGTTCGATCTGGCCGAAGGCAATCTGCCCACCGAGAAAAGCGAGGCGGGCGAATCCGCCGAATTGCTGAACGCCCTGCTGCGCGACGGCAAGCTGCCGCTGTCGCGCGCCGTGCTGGTGGACCGCGCCATCAAGCAGATCAAATCGGCCAACCCGCTGTACCGCAACGACCCGGCCAAGGAGCGCGACGCCTTCGTCTCGCTGGTCGGCCGCATGATCACTCCCGACGGCCTGCTGTTCGGGGCCGACGCCGCCGACGCCCTGACCTGGCGGGCGGCGCGCATGATGGATGAAGGCGGCGCCGCCGGACGGCGCGGCGGCATCCAATTGTGCTTCACCTCCATGCCCGACCGCGCCTTCGGCCTGATCTATCTGTGCGATCTGGCGCGCACCGAATACGCCAAGGAACACGCGCCCGACATCATGGCGCTGCTGAACCGGGTGCTGGATTGCCGGTCGCTGGGCGAACTGACCGCCCGCGACCTGACGCCCAAGGACCGCATGATCCGCGCCACCCTGGCCCATCGGGTGGCGGTGGCGTCGGTGTTCCCGCCCGACCTGCGCAAGCGCATGGCCGACACCATCGACGTCATCCTGGAACGCTATCTGGTGACGGAACAGGTGATCGAGAAGCTGGACCACCACGAAAGCCCGCTGCGCGACCGCGCGGTGCGGCTGGTGCAGTTCTGCGCCGCCGGGGTGATGCCGGAAGGCAAGGCCATGACCCGCGCCCGCGAACGCATCGTCGGCATCCTGAAGACGCCCAATTTCGACGCCCGCTTCATCGACGGCATCGACGATCCCGGCCGCGCGCAAAAGGCCCTGCGCGATTTCCACCAATTGCTGGTGCGGGCCGGGTTCGGGAAATAACTATTCGCCCGGCTTGGCCGGGCGCAGGGCGCCGCCGCAATGGGGACAGTCGCGCGGGTGGGGATGGCGCACCGCGTCTTCCAGCACCAGCGCCGCCTCTTCCTCGGACAGCCCCAGGCGGACGCGGGTGTCGTGCAGCAGGCGGCGCTCGCGGCGGCTGAGGGCGCCGTCCTCCAGCGCGCGTTCCACCGCCTCGCGGTATTCCTCGCGCCGGATGCGCATCTGCTCGGAAAAGCCCGAGGCCAGCACACCGGCGGGCAAGGCGATCATGCCCACACCCAGCACGGCGGTCAGCGCCCCCAGCATCCGCCCCAAGGGCGTGATCGGCACCATGTCGCCATAGCCCAGGGTGGTCAGCGTCACCACCGCCCACCACATGGCGGTGGGAATGTCGGAAAAGACGTGCGGCTGGGCGCGGTGCTCGAACAGATACATCAGGCTGGAGGTGAAGATCAGCACCACCATCAGCACGAACAGCACGGCACCGATGGCCCGCGCCTCTTGGCGCGCCACCGCGCTCATGACGTTCATGGCCATGGAATAGCGGCCCAGCTTGAACACCCGCAGCACGCGCAGCACGCGGATGGCCCGCAGGTCCAGTTCCACGAACATGCCCAGATAGAACGGCAGCACCGCCAGCAGGTCGATGATGGCCATGGGTGAGGCCATCCAGCGCAGCCGCCCCCACAGCGGGTGGCGGAAACGGGCGTCGCCCAGCTCCACCGCCGTCCACAGGCGCAGCAGGTATTCCACCGAGAACACCGCCACCGAGAACAGGTCGAAGACGTGGAACACCGGACCATGGGCGATGGACAGATGCTCGATGGATTCCAGCACCACCGCGACCACGTTGGCGACGATCAGGCCGATCAGGAACCAGTCCACCGCCTTGACCACCGGGTCGGTGTGACCGTCGCCGCCCAGCATGTGATAGACCGTGCGCCGCAAGGTGCGGTGCCGGTGCGAGCGATGGGGAAGGATGGGAGTGCTGGTCACGGGACAGTGATTTTCGGCTTGGGCGAAAGTATGGCCGCCAAAATATCCCCGCCGCCCCGGTCTTGGGAAGGCCGATGGTGACGCCACCCTCGCATTCACGACCGATTCATGCCATGGTCTGGCCCCGTTTTCCGCGAAACACCGCCATGTCCCATACCGTTCCCCCCTCTTCCACCCTGGGCCGCGTCGCCCTGGTCGGCGCCGGTCCCGGCGACCCCGATCTGCTGACGGTCAAGGCGCTGCGCCTGATCCAGGGGGCGCGTACCGTGGTCTATGACCGCCTGGTCAGCGCCGAGATCATGGCGCTGGTGCCGCCCCAGGCGGACCTGATCTACGCGGGCAAGCAAAGCGCCGCCCACCATCTGCCCCAGCACGAGATCAACGCCCTGCTGATCCGTCTGGCCCGCCAGGGCCGCGACGTGGTGCGCCTCAAGGGCGGCGACCCGTTCGTGTTCGGCCGCGGGTCCGAGGAGGCCGAGGCGCTGGCCAAGGCGGGCGTGCCGTTCGAGGTGGTGCCCGGCCTCAGTTCGGCCTCGGGCTGCACCACCTATGCCGGCATCCCGCTGACCCATCGCGGACTGGCCCAGGGGGTGCGGCTGGTCACCGGCCACGCCCGCGAAGGCGAGGTGCTGGAGCATGACTGGGCCAAGCTGGCCGATCCCAATTGCACGTTGGTCATCTATATGGGCTTGACCCATCTGGCCGATATCGCCGCCAATCTGATCACCGCCGGACTGGACCCCGCCACCCCGGCGGCGGCGGTGGAGAACGGCACCACGCCGCGCCAACGCCGCATCCTGGCGCCGCTGGGCGGTCTGGCCCAGGCGGTGACGGCGGCGGGGCTGAAGCCACCCACCCTCTTGATCATCGGCAAGGTGGTGGAACTGGCCGGCGTGCTGGACTGGTACGGAGCCACCCACCCCGAGGCCGTCAGCCCATGTCCGACACCCCCGCCATCATCCTGATCGGCCACGGCTCCGCCCGTCAGCCCGACAGCGCCCGGCCGATCCTGGCCCTGGCCGAATCCTTGCGCGAACGCGGCCCGTGGACCGAAATCAGCGCCGCCTTCATGAAACAGGACCCGCGCCTGGACCGTGCCCTGGAACAGGTGACGGCGCGGCGGGTGGTCATCGTGCCGGTGTTCGCGGGCAAGGGCTATTACACCGACGTGCTGATCCCGCGCGAGATGGGGCTGGACGGCCCGCTGACCCGACGCGACGGCCGCACCCTGATCCTGACGTCGCCGGTCGGCTGCGACCCGCGCATTCCCGGCCTGATGGCCTGCCGCGCCGACGGCGTGGTGCGCTCGGCCGGGGTGGACCCCACCACCGCCGCCCTGTTGCTGATCGCCCATGGCTCGGGCCGTCCCGGCGGCGCGGGTGAAACGCCCAAGGCCATCGCCGCCGCCATCGCCGCCATGAACCATTTCGATCAGGTGGTGCTGACCTTTCTGGAACAGGAACCGTTCGCCCGCGACTGGCCCGATCTGGTGCGCCCCGGCGGCGAGGTGGTGGTGCTGCCGCTGCTGGTCGCCCAGGGCACCCATGCCAGCCAGGACATCCCGCCGCTGTTCGGCCTGACGGCGGGCGAAAGCGGCCCGGTGGAGGTGGCCGGACGGCGGGTGCGCATGACCACCGGCCTGGGCACCGAACCGGAACTGGTGGAGATCGTCGCCACCATGGTCGAGCAAGCGAGCGGTATTTAAAATTTTAACCAAATTACGATCAGTTGTGTATAAATTATAACAATATAACCATTTGTTGCATACCTGTTTGCAATCGAGTCACAATTGGGGCCTGGACTACTCTGGGGCCACCATCATGACCACGCTTGCCGCACCGCTGCCGAACCGCATCCGTCAGGTTCCCGAGGTCAAGCCGGTCGAAACCGTGCGCACCGTGCTGCGCCGCGACATCGCCGACATCCTGCGCGACAACATCCCGATCCTGGCCATGGTGCCGCGCGACAAGGTCTATGACCGGGTGATGGACGACCCCAACCTGCTGCACCAGGGGTTCCAGTTGTTCCGGTCGCGGCCGGAACTGTTCAAGGATGTGGTCATGACCCGGGATCGCGGCGTGCCCGGGGCGGACAGCGACATCCTGTGGTGCGGTCGCAGCCTGGCCGAAATCATCGCCCTGGTGGTGCGGGCCTGCGCGCGGCGCTATTTCAAGCGGCGGCTGGCCGGACCCAAGCCCAAGCCGCTGCCCTTGCCCAAGGTCGGGATGTGGCAGGGCTTCGCCATTTCGCTGGGACTGGCCGAGCCGCCCAAGCGGCCCAAGCGCAAGCACTGGCCCAACCCGGCCGAGCGCCTGTACACCGCGCTGCGCGATTTCCTGCGCTTCGAATGGCAGGTGCCGCTGATCCCGGCCTATGCCGCCCTGACGCCGCAACTGGTGGCCAAGATGGGCGAGGGATTGCTGGAGATGCGCGACCCGCTGCGCCTGCAAGCCCTGGCCGATCAATCGTCGGAAACCGCCGTGGTGGACGGCAAGGTGCCGCTGTTGCTGGACAACGCCAAGCGGCTGATGACCCCCACCGACACCATCAACGCCGAGGTGCTGTGGAGCGTCTGCCAGAAGATGCGCATGGCGGCGCTGTTCCCCGGCTACGACGTGGGCGAGATGCGCAAGGCGGTGTCGCTGGTGGCCGCCACCAGCCCGGCGGCGCTGAAGCATCTGCTGCCGGTGCTGGGCGACGACATCCGCAAATTCACCCTGTACCTGTTCACCGCCTACGGCAAATTCGGCCCGGCCCGCTATCGCCAGGTGCTGGGCCAGGACGGCCAGACCTGGGTGGTCGAGGCCATGGCCCAGCGCGTCGCCAAGGAACCGCCCCTGGTCGGCACCCACGAACAATGGAAGGCCGCCATCGAGACCTGGCTGGATTCCGCCGTCGCCACCCTGGATTCCGACGCCGAGAAAAAGGCCGAGATGCTGGGGCGTCTCGACGCCGTCAAGTAGCGAGACAGCGCCCGCAAAAACGCATGTGGCGCAGAGAAAAGGGAGGATGCCTTGGCGCCCCTCCCCGCCAAGGCATGAACCACAGAGACACAGAGGCACAGAGAGATTCTGCCGGATGAAACGCAGGTGCGTTTCCCCAAATGCAGCACTCTCTGTGCCTCTGTGTCTCTGTGGTGAATAAAATTGATTTCATGGGAATGCCCGCGCCATCCGCGGGCAGCGGTCAGACCGCCGCCCCCAGCTCACGGCGCGACACCCGGCGGATGGACAGGGTCATGCTGACCACCACCCAGGCCAGCGCCACCGCCAGCGAGGTCAGATAGCCGCCATTGCCCAGCAGATCGGCGGGGCTGCCGTAGAACGGCGCGCGGATGATGTTCAGCGCGTGGAACACCGGGTTGGCGTGCATGACCACGTCCAGCCAGAACGGCGCGCCGCTGACCGGGAACAGGGCGCCCGACAGCATCCACAGCGGGAACAGCAGCACCATCATGATGGCGTGGAAGCCCGAGGTGGTGCGCGAGCCCCAGGCCAGCAGGAAGCCCAAGGCGGCGAAACCCATGCCGGTCAGCACGAAGCCCAGCAGCAGCAGCACCGCCGAGCCCAGGCCCAGGTGCAGCCCCAGGAACGGCGCCGCGATGCTGAACAGCACCACCTGCACCATGGCGATCAGCACCGCCCCGGCCACCTTGCCCAGCACGATGCCCAAGCGATGGACCGGCGCCACCAGAACGCCTTGCAGGAAACCGGCATCGCGGTCCTCGATGATGGTGATGCAGGCGAAGATGCTGGAAAACAGCATCATCATCACCATGACGCCGGGATAGAAGTACTCGAAGTACGACATCTCGGCCAAACCCGGCGGCTTGAAATTGTTGCCCATGCCCGCGCCCAGGAACAGCCAGAACATCAACGGCTGGGCAATGGCGCCGATCACCCGCTGGGGCTGGCGCAGGAAGCGGGTGAATTCGCGCTTGGCGAGCGAGGAGGCGACGCGGATCATCGGGCAAGGTCCTTGGCACGATCGGGCACCGCCCGGCTGGTGACGTGGACGAAGACGTCGTCCAGATCGGGCTGCTTGATGGAGATGGAGCGGATGCGCGGGCGATAGCGTTCCAGCATGCGTTCCAGCAGCGGCAGACCCTCGCCGTTCTCGGTTTCCTCCAGCCGCAGCTCGTCGCCGTGGCGGCGTACCGCCAGCCCCAGTTCGGCGCGCAGGATCTCGGCGAAATCCTCGACGTCGCCGTCGGGCTGCACCACCACCATTTCGGTGCCGATGCGCGCCTTCAGCGCCTGCGGGCTGTCATAGGCCAGCAGCACGCCCTCGCGCATGATGGCGACACGATCCACGTCCTCGGCCTCGGAAAAGACGTGGCTGGTCATCAGCACGGTCATGCCGCGTTCGTGGTGCAGGCGGTGCAGGGCGTCCAGGAAATTGCGCCGCGACATGGGATCCAGGCCGGTGGTCGGCTCGTCCAGCAACAGCACGCGCGGCCGGGTCATCAGCACCTTGGCCAGTTCCACCTGTCGCGCCAGACCGCCCGACAGAGTCTCGACCTTCTGCTCCAGGCGGCCGCCCAGATCGGTCCAGGCCAGCGCCTCGTCCCGCCGCGCCGCGAATTCGGCGCCGGTGATGCCGTACAGATCGGCATGCAGGCGGATGTTCTCGGCGACGCTCAATTGCTTGTCCACCGCCGGGTTCTGGAACACCACGCCCAGGATGCCGCGCACCTTGGCCGGTTCGGCGAACAGGTCGAAGCCCCCCACCTGCACCGTCCCGGCGCTGGGCAGGGCCAGGCCGCACAGGATGCGGAACAGGGTGGATTTGCCCGAGCCGTTGGGGCCGGACAGGATGGCGAATTCGCCTTCGCCCACCGACAGGGTCAGGGCGTCCAACGCCTTGCGCGGTCCGGTCTTGCGGCTGCCCGGATAGACGTGGGTCAGGTCTTGGATGACGATCATGGAGGGGGCTTCACTATGACTGCGGCAATGGGGCGTCGGGGCGCAGCCTAACCGATCCGCCCCGGTGCGGCACCTTAAGTTTCGT
This sequence comes from Pseudomonadota bacterium, assembly GCA_023458315.1. Classification (GTDB taxonomy): domain Bacteria; phylum Pseudomonadota; class Alphaproteobacteria; order Rhodospirillales; family Magnetospirillaceae; genus Magnetospirillum. The sequence goes on along the minus strand of JAEXAH010000063.1, from coordinate 18,981 downwards.
CAATTCTAAAATGCAACTAAATCCGAACAACCCGGGTGCGGTCGCGTCCCGCCCACAGGGCGCGGCCCTGTTCCTCGGCCTCGGCCTGGGTGGCGGCGCGGCCGGAATGGCGCAGCACCAGGGCGATGGTCCCGGCGATGGCGGCATCGGCGAAGGCATCCACTTCGTCACCGCGCCACAGCGCCCCCAGGCGCGACAAATCCAGGCTGTCCTCTTTCTCGCGGGCGCCGTCCACCAGGGCGGGCCAGTCCTCGCGCACAGCTTCGCCGTCCTGCACCGCCCACACCTCGCACGGCTTTTCCGGACGGCGTTCCACCTCGCCGCCATCGCCCTTGAAGGCGGCGGTCCAGCGATCGCCCAGGCACAGGGCGCTGCCCTGGTGCACCGGCAGATAGGGCGGATGGGTGACGCCGTTGATGGAGAAGGCGGCGCCCGGCGGGTTGACCATGCGCGCCACGGTGTGGATGGGCGAGCGCAGGCCCAGCAGCGACTTCAACCCCATGATGGCGTGCAGCGGCGGCGACAGATGTTCCAGCGTCATATAGGCGAAGCCGCGCCCGCGCAGGTGCTCGGCCGCCTGCTCCAGACTGGTGGCCGGGGCGAGGCCCAGCGCCGCCAGCGCGTCCGAGGTATAGACGCGGCCCGCCGTGTGGCCTTCGGCGCCATGCATGAACACCGAGATACCGCCCTGGGCCAGGGCCAGCGCCGCCAGCAGGTAATAGGGCAGCCGCCGCGACTTGCCCGCATAGGACGCCCAATCCACATCGACGCTCAGGCCGGGCGGCAGGGTGATGCTGGCGCGGATGGCGGCGGCGAGGCCCGAGGCTTCCTCGGGCGTTTCGGTCTTGACCCGCAGCAGGCACAGGAAGGCGCCCAACTGCACCGGCTCGACCTCGCCCCGCAGCACCATGGCCATGGCATCGCGGGCTTCGTCATGGCTGAGCGGCCGCGACAGATTCGGCCCCTTGCCCAGGGCCCGAACGTATTGCGCGAAGGGATGTTCCTGGGTCATGGCGGGGCCTTTCTGAAAGGTCCCCTCCCCCCGCCGGAGCGAGAGGAGGGAAGATATTACGGACGCACGAAGCCCATGGCGTCGCGGAAGCGGGTCACGGTGTTGCCGGCGATGCCGCGGGCGCGGTCGGCGCCGGTCTTCAGCACGGCGGCCAGATGGTCCTGGTTGTTCATCAGATCGGCATAGCGCTCGCGCACCGGGCGCAGATGCTCGACCGTCAGTTCCACCAGCGCCTTCTTCAGCTTGCCGTAGCCCTGGCCGTGGAATTCCGCCTCGATCTGCTCGCGCGGCTGCTTGGACATCACTTCATACAGGGTCAGCAGGTTGCGCACGCCCGGACCGCAATGATCGAAGCGGGCTTCGTTCTCGCAGTCGGTGGTGGCCGACATGATGGCCTTCTTGATGACGTTGGGCTCGTCCAGGATGCCGATGGAATGGCCCTTCTTCTGCTCGCCGGTGGACTTGCTCATCTTGGACTCGGGATCGTCCAGGCCCATGACGCGGGCGCCCGACTTGCGGATCTGCGCCTCGGGGATCACCAGACCGGCGTTGAACATGGTGTTCACCCGCTGGGCCAGATCGCGGGTGAATTCGATGTGCTGCTTCTGGTCGTCGCCCACCGGCACGAAATGGGTGTCGTACAGCAGGATGTCGGCGGCCATCAGCACCGGGTAATCCAGCAGGCCGGTGCCCACGGATTCGGACCCGCCCGACTTGGCCTTGAACTGGGTCATGCGGTACAGCCAGCCCAGGGGCGTCACGCAATTCAGCAGCCACGACAGTTCCGAATGCTCGGGCACATGGCTTTGCATGAAGATGGTGGACTTGGCCGGATCGATGCCGCAGGCGATGTACAGCGCCGCCACTTCCAGGCACTTGGCGCGGAACGCCTTGGGGTCGATGGCCTCGGGGATGGTGATGGCGTGCAGGTCGACGACACAGAAGATGTTGTCGAAATCGTCCTGGTTTTCCGCCCACTGGCTGATGGCGCCGACGTAATTGCCGATATGCAGCTTGCCGGTAGGCTGAACACCCGAGAAGACGCGCTTCTTCTGCTGGCCTGACATCCCTTGAGACTCCGCAACGAAAGGAAGGCGGTACTAATAGCCCTGTTGGGGGGCAAAATCCAGACGCGACCGCGCGCCGGGATGTTCTTGAAACGTAACGCGAACATTTTTATCATGCCGCCATGGACAAGGCCATCCCCCATCGCGGCACCCCGCACAACGTCGCCAACCGCTTCGAGCGCCTGCACGCCGAAGCCTGTGACGATGGCTGGGAAAGGACCGAGGACGCGCCGCCGCCGCAGCCGACCATCGTCACCGAGGACCATGCGCGCAGCGTCATCACCCGCAATTCCTCGCCCGACGTGCCGTTCGACCGTTCCATCAACCCCTATCGCGGCTGCGAGCACGGCTGCATCTATTGCTACGCCCGCCCGACCCACGCCTATCTGGGCCTGTCGCCCGGCCTGGATTTCGAGACGCGGCTGCTGGCCAAATCCGACGCCCCGGCTTTGCTGGAACGGGAATTGTCCAGCCCGCGCTATCGCCCGGCGGTGATCGCCATCGGCACCAACACCGACCCGTACCAGCCCGTCGAGCGGTCACGCCGCATCATGCGCGGCTGCCTGGAGGTGCTGGCCGCCTTCAACCATCCGGTGATGATCACCACCAAGGGGGCGCTGGTGGCCCGCGATCTCGACGTCCTGGCGCCCATGGCGGCGCGCGGGCTGGCGAGTGTCAACATCAGCATCACCACCCTGGACCGCGATCTGTGCCGGGTGCTGGAGCCGCGCGCCGCGCCGCCCAAGGCCCGGCTGGACACCATCCGCCGTCTGAGCGACGCGGGCATTCCGGTGACGGTGATGGCGGCGCCGATGATTCCGGCGCTGACCGATCCCGAGTTGGAGGACATCCTGGAAGCGGCGCGCGACGCGGGCGCCAGCGGCGCCGCCACCATCCTGTTGCGCCTGCCCGGCGAGGTGGAGGGATTGTTCCGCGACTGGCTGGAGTTGCACGCCCCCGGCCGCGCCCGCCATGTCATGAGCCTGCTGGCCCAGGCCCGCAATGGCCGCGCCAACGATTCCCGCTGGAAAAGCCGCTTCACCGGCCAGGGACCACTATCCGAGCTGCTGATGCAACGCTTCCGCCTGGCCTGCACCCGCCTGGGCCTGGGCGGTCGCCAGCAGCCGCTGGACTGCACCCAATTCCGCCGCCCGCCGCGTGCGGGGGATCAGTTGGCGCTGTTTTAAAACAGCGCACCTTTGAACAAGACGCGGAAAAGTCGATCCGACTGATCCGCGCCTTGTTCCGTCATGCCCGGACTTGATCCACGGCTGTCCGGTTTAGCTGAAAAGGCGGGAAACCAAGGGCAACGTGCCATCAAACTCTATCGTCATGCCCGTGCTTGACACGGGCATCCATGTGGTTCCGCCATCAATGTGCCAGATTGATGGACGTGGATGCCCGCAACAAGTGCGGGCATGACGTCTTTTGGTGGATGCGTTTCTATGAAACTCTACCCGTTTTGCTAAACCGGACAGCCGTGGACTTGATCCGGGCATCCATCCGCATCCGCAGAACTCGTTGTTTCTAATGATGCTTTTGCGGCGGAACATGGATGGCCGGGTCAGGCCCGGCCATGACGGCATAGGGTGAAACCACCGCGCGCCGCGTTTCTCCGCAGCCTGTCAGGCGTGCCCGGCGTCGGCGGACAGGGTGGCGAAGTCGATGCCCAGTTTGTGCAGGGCGGCTTCCCATTTGTGGTCCAGGTCGCGGCCGAACAGCAGTGCCTCGTCGGCGGGGACGTTCAGCCAGGAATTTTCCAGGATTTCCGAATCCAGTTGCCCGGCGCCCCATCCGGCATAGCCCAGGGCCAGCAGGCATTTGCGCGGCCCCAACCCCAGGGCGATGGCTTTCAGCACGTCCACGGTGGCGGTCAGCGCGATGCCGTCGGCCACCCGCATGGAGGTGTCGTGCATGTAATCGTCGGAATGCAGCACGAAGCCGCGCCCGCCTTCGACCGGGCCGCCGAAATGCACGCGGATCTGGTCGCATTGCGGGGTCGAGGGGATGTCCAACTGGTCCAGCAATTCGGGAAAGCTGAGGCCGTCGAACAGCCGGTTGACCATGATGCCCATGGCGCCTTCGGCGCTGTGGGCGCACAGATACACCACCGAGCGCACGAACCGGGGGTCCTGCATCTGCGGCATGGCGATCAGCACTTGTCCGGCCAGATAGCCGTCGATTCTTTGCATAGTCATGCCCCCACAGATATGACGGAGTCTTGACGAAAGCAAGGCCGCCCGACCCTTGCCCCATGATAGCGTGCCAAAGGATGACGACAGGTTAAGTTGACGCGGACCGACGGCTTTGCTGTTGTCGGCGCGGAATTCAGATAAGGACGCGATCGTGCTGAAGAAGTTGCTGGCCCTGGCCGCCCTGCTGGCGGCGTCCGCGACCCACGCCGCCGCCGCCGAACCCGGCGCCTCGGACTGGGCGAGCACCGACACCGGACGGGTGCGGCTGGTGGCGGCGCAGGACGCGGCGGGCGACGCCGCCAGCCTGCGCCTGGGCCTGCATTTCCAGCTTCAGCCGGGCTGGAAGATCTATTGGCGCACCCCCGGCGACGCCGGTTATCCGCCCAAGGTGGAATGGGCCGGATCGGCCAATCTGGGCGACCCCACCATCCGCTGGCCCGCCCCCAAGCGTTTCATCCTGGCCGGGTTGCAGAACCACGGCTACGCGGACGAGGTGATCCTGCCGCTGGACGCGCCGGTGCCGCAGCCCGGCCAGTCCGTCACCGTCGCCGCCCAACTGGATTATCTGGCCTGCGCGCAAATCTGTGTGCCCATGCAGGCCAGCCTGCGCCTGGACCTGCCCGCCGGTCCCGCCCAGCCCAGCGCCTTCATCCACGATATCAGCCGCTTCGACGCGCTGGTGCCCGGCGACGGCGCCCGCCACGGCCTGAATCTGGAAGGCGCCGAGGCGGTGGGCGATGGCGACGCCACCGTCCTGCGCGTCACCGTCACCGCCGCCGAGCCGTTCCAGCATCCCGATCTGTTCGTGGAACCGGCCGAGTTGGGCAGTTTCGAAGCGCCGCGCGTCACCCTGTCCCAAGGCAACCGCCGCGCGGTGATCGAGACGGCGGTGGTCAAGGGCACCCTGCAACAGCCGCTGGCCGGTGCCGCCGCCACCGTGACCGTCACCGACGGCATCCGGTCGCTGGAGGGGCATGTCACCCTGGCCACTGGCGCCGCTGCCGCCAGCCCGGCGGCGGATGGCTTGCTGTCCATGCTGCTGGTCGCCCTGCTGGGCGGAATCATCCTGAACCTGATGCCCTGCGTGCTGCCGGTGCTGTCCATCAAGCTGTTGGGGGCGTTGTCCCATGGCGGCGCGGCGCGCGGCCATGTGCGCGCCGCCTTCCTGGCCTCGGCCGCCGGTATCGTCGCTTCGTTCCTGGCCCTAGCGGGCGCCGCCATCGCCGTCAAGGCGGCGGGGCAAGCGGTGGGCTGGGGCATCCAGTTCCAGCAGCCGCTGTTCCTGGCCGCCATGATCGCCCTGTTGCTGGCCTTCGCCGCCAATCTGTGGGGCCTGTTCGAAATCCGCCTGCCGTCAGCCCTGATGAATGCCGGGCCGTCGGGCATCGCCCATCACACCCTGCTGGGCCATTTCCTGTCGGGCGCCTTCGCCACCCTGCTGGCGACGCCGTGCTCGGCGCCGTTCCTGGGCACCGCCATCGGCTTTGCCCTGGCGCGCGGGTCGCTGGAAATCCTGGCCATCTTCACCGCCCTGGGCCTGGGGCTGTCGCTGCCCTATCTGGCGGTGGCGGCATGGCCCGATCTGGCCCGCCGCCTGCCCAAGCCGGGACCGTGGATGGTGTGGGTGAAAAAGGCCATGGGCATCGCCCTGGCCGCCACCGCTTTGTGGCTGGGCACGGTGATGGCGGTGCAATTGCGCGCCGATTCCGCCGCCCCGGCAGCGGACAAGGCGGTCATCCAGTGGGTGCCGTTCGACCAGGGGGCCATTCGTCAGGCGGTGGCCGCGGGCAAAGTGGTGTTCGTGGACGTCACCGCCGATTGGTGCATCACCTGCAAGGTCAACAAGGCGGCGGTGGTGGAACGCGGCGCCGTGGCGCAACGGCTGAACGCCCCGAACGTGGTCGCCATGCGCGCCGACTGGACCAAGCCCGATGACGGCATCGCCGCCTATCTGGCGTCGTTCGGCCGTTACGGCATCCCGTTCAACGCCGTCTACGGCCCCGCCGCCCCCACCGGCATCCCGCTGTCGGAACTGCTGAGCGAGGCTGAAGTTCTGGGCGCGCTGGACAAAGCGAGGAAGTAGGGGTTACTTCCCCGCCGATTCCTTGGAGCCGCGCCGGGCCAGTTCGTCGGCACGTTCGTTTTCCGGGTGGCCGTTATGGCCGCGCACCCAATGCCAGGTGACGCGGTGACGCCCGGCGGCTTCGTCCAGGGCCTTCCACAGATCGTCGTTCTTCACCGGCTTCTTGTCGGCGGTCTTCCAGCCGCGCGCCTTCCAGCCGCGCAGCCATTCGGTCATGCCCTTTTTCACGTATTCGCTGTCGGTATAAACCGCCACCGCGCACGGCCGGGTCAGGGCATTGAGGCCCGACAGCACCGCCATCATTTCCATGCGGTTGTTGGTGGTCGGGTTCTCGCCGCCATACAGCTCTTTTTCGGTGCCCTTGAAGCGCAGGATGCAGCCCCAGCCACCAGGGCCGGGATTGCCCGAGCAAGCGCCGTCGGTATACAGCTCGACGGTGGCTTCGGTGGGGGTGTCGGTCATGATTACCCTTGTCGCAAACGTTCCCGCCGGCGCGGGAATGACGGCTGAAAACTATTCGATCCCGTAGGCGCCGGGGCCGGAAATGCCCTGGTGGAAGCGCAGCTTGCGGTAATATTCCAGCGGGTCCTTGCGCTTGACCAAGGCGCCCGCAGGGGTGTTGACCCAATCATAAAGCCGGGTCAGCAGAAAGCGCATGGCGGCGCCGCGCGCCAGCAGCGGCAGGGCCTGAAGTTCCTCGGCCGACAAGGGCCGCACCTTGCGATAGCCGTTCAGCATCAGCCGCGCCTTGGTGGCGTTGAAGCTGCCGTCGGGCTCGAAGCACCAGGCGTTCAGACAGATGGCGATGTCGTAGGCCAGGGCATCGGTGCAGGCGAAATAGAAATCGATGATTCCCGACACCTTGTCGCCGTGGAAGAACACGTTGTCGGGGAACAGATCGGCATGGATCAGGCCGGACGGCAGGGTGGTCGGCCAGTTCTGCTCCAGCGCGTCCAGTTCGGCGGCGATGAAGGCGGCCAGACCGGGCTTGACCTCGTCGGCGCGGTGCTTTTCCAGATCGAACAGCGGCCGCCAGCCCGCCACCGACAGATCGTTGCGCCGCGACTGGGCGAAATCGGCGCCCGCCAGATGCATCTCGGCCATGGCCCCGCCCAGGGCGGCGCAATGGTTCAGCCCCAGCCGCCGCGCCGACATGCCGTTGAGAAAGCTGACCATGGCCGCCGGACGGCCGCACAGGCTGCGCAAGGCAGCGCCGTCACGACCATGCAGCGGCGTCGGACAGGCCAGCCCGCGCGCCGCCAGATGCTCCATCAGATCCAGGAAGAACGGCAGGTCCTCGGGCTTGGTGCGCTTTTCATACAGCGTCAGGATGTACTGCCCGCGATCGGTCTGAAGCAGGTAGTTGGAGTTCTCGACACCCTCGGCGATGCCCTTGAACGACGTCACCTCGCCGATATCGTAACCGGCGACGAACGCCTCCAGTTCCTCGTCGGACACTTCCGTATAGACAGCCATGAACCCCTGGGCCCCGATCGCCGCGACAAAGGCGGAAAGTACGACAGGCTTTCGGCTTTGGGAAGGGGGCTACAGCCCCAGGCGATAGCCCAGCCACCCCTCGTTATGCCCAAACCCCAGCGCGGCATAGAACGCCCGTGCGTTTTCGTTCCAGTCCAGCACGTTGACGTCAATGCGGCAGCAACCCTGCTCGCGGGCGATGGCGGTCAGGGCGGACACCAGGGCCTTGCCCGCGCCCAGGCCGCGCGCGGCCTCCTGCACGAACAGATCGTGGATCATCAGCGCCGGGCGGCCGCGCCACGACGAATACAGCGACAGATAGGTCAGCATGCCCACTGCCTTGCCGTCCAACTCGGCCAGCAGGGCGGCGAAGCGCGGCTGCGGGCCGACGGCGTCGCGTTCCAGATCGGCGGCGGTGGCGGCGACGCTGCCTTGTTCGAATGCCGCCAGTTCGCTCAGCAAGGCGTGGATGACGGCGCCGTCTCCGGCACGGGCCGGGCGGATGCTCAGGGTCACAGCAGCGCCTCCGGCAGTTTGAACGATACGGTCTCGTCCTTGACCTTCACTTCCTCGATGGTGACGGCGAAGCGGTCGCGGGCGGCGGCGATGACTTCCTCCACCAGCACCTCGGGGGCCGAGGCGCCCGCCGTGACGCCCAGCCGGGCCAGCCCGCCCAAGCCGTTCCAATCGATGTCGGCGGCGCGCTGCACCAGGATCGAGCGTTCGCAGCCGTTGCGCGCCGCCACCTCGACCAGCCGCTTGGAATTGGACGAATTGGGGGCGCCGATCACCATCACCGCGTCGCAATGGGGCGCGATGGTTTTCACCGCCAATTGCCGGTTGGTGGTGGCGTAACAGATATCGTCCTTGCGCGGTCCCATCATGTCGGGGAAACGGCGGCGCAGCACCTCGACGATGGCGGTGGTGTCGTCCACCGACAGGGTGGTCTGGGTGATATAGGCCACCTTGGCCGGATCGGCGGGGGCCACCGCCTCGGCATCGGCCACGTTCTCCACCAGCAGCACGGCGCCGTCCGGCACCTGGCCCATGGTGCCCACCACCTCGGGGTGGCCCTTGTGGCCGATCATGACGATCTGGCGGCCCGCCGCGTGGTGGTATTCCGCCTCGCGGTGGACCTTCGTCACCAGCGGACAGGTGGCGTCCAGATAGGCCAGCCCGCGATCCTCGGCCGCCGCCGGCACCGATTTCGGCACGCCATGGGCCGAGAACACCACCGGTACGCCGTCCGGCACTTCGGTCAGTTCGTCCACGAACACCGCGCCCTTGGCCTTGAGGCTGTCCACCACGAACCGGTTGTGCACGATCTCGTGCCGCACATAGACCGGGGCGCCGTATTTCTCGATGGCCGCCTCGACGATGTGGATGGCGCGATCCACCCCGGCGCAGAAGCCGCGCGGGCTGGCGAGAACGATCGTCAGGGCCGGTTTGCTCATCTTCGTGTTCCTGTCATGCCGCCACCGCCCTTGTGCACGGGCGAAGGCTCCAATAAAGTCGGCTGACTATAGCCACGGAAGTTCCCTTCCCCTCAACGGCTTTTCCGAGACGAGACCCATGCGAAGCGTCCTCCGCCCCGTCGCCGCCGCCCTGCTGCCGCTGGCCCTGGCCTCCTGTTCGTCGCTGTTCGGCAAGAAGGAGACGCCGCCTTGCCCGCCGGTGTTCATCCTGTCCGACGCCAGCAAGCTGACCAAGTTCCGCCCCGGCCCCGGACGCGACATCACCGACGTGGAATACGAGGCCGAGATCACCGGCTTCACCGGCGGCTGCAAGTATGACGAAAAGGGCGCCATCGTCGATCTTCAGGTCATCTTCAACCTGAAGCGCGGCCCCGCCGACAGCGACCGCAAGGCCGAGTTCACCTATTTCGTCGCCATCCCGTATTACTACCCGGCCGCCGACGCCAAGGCCGAGTTCGAAACCACGGTGACGTTCCCCGAGGGCACCAACTACGTCAAGTACACCGACGAGGAAGTGGTGATGCGCGTGCCCGTCAAGGACAAGGACATCATCAACAAGTACGAGATCTATCTGGGCCTGCAAGCCACCCCGGAGGAGCTGAACCGCAACCGCGCGGAAAAGAAGTGACGTTCTCGGAACAGCGCGACGCCGACGGCACCCCCATCCCGCTGCATGGCGCCGAGGGCTTCGCCGGAATGCGCGCCGCCGGGCGGCTGGCCGCCGCCACCCTGGATCACATCGCCGCCTTCATCCGCCCCGGCGTCACCACCGCCGCGCTGGACAAGGAATGCGAGGCGTTCATGCGCGACCATGGCGGCATCCCCGCCACCATCGGCTATCACGGTTATCAGCACGCCAGTTGCATCTCGGTCAACCACGTGGTCACGCACGGCATCCCGTCGGACAAGAAACTGGCCGAGGGCGACATCGTCAACGTGGACGTCACCCCCATCCTGGACGGCTGGCATGGCGACAGCAGCCGCACCTTCCGCGTCGGCAAGGTGTCGCGGCTGGCCGACCGGCTGGTGGACACCACCTATCAGGCCATGATGGCGGGCATCGCCGCCATCCGCCCCGGCGCCACCCTGGGCGATGTCGGCCACGCCATCGAATGCGTGGCGCTGCGCGAACGCTTTTCCATCGTCGAGGATTATTGCGGCCACGGCCTGGGCCGTAAGTTCCACGACGCCCCCAACGTCATGCATTTCGGCGATCCCGGCACCGGCATCGTGCTGGAAGCGGGCATGATCTTCACCGTCGAGCCCATGCTGAACGCCGGTCGCCCCGGGGTGAAAACCTTGGCCGACGGCTGGACCGCCGTCACCCGCGACCGGTCGTTGTCGGCCCAGTTCGAACACAGCGTCGGCGTCACCGAAACCGGCGTGGAAATCTTCACCCTGTCGGCGGAAGGGCGTTGATTCCGCAGCCGCGAAATCAACCTGAGGCATTGACTCGCCGCCGCTGATTCAGTCTGCTTCCGGGGTCTTTGAGCCCCGCACAGAACGGAGGAACGGTTGAGCGAATCCCTGCTGACCACGCCGCTTGATTCGCTGCACCGCGAATTGGGCGGCAAAATGGTACCCTTCGCCGGGTACGCCATGCCGGTGCAATACCCCACCGGCATCCTGACCGAGCACCTGCACACCCGCGCCGCCGCCGGGCTGTTCGACGTGTCGCACATGGGCCAGGTGGTGATCGAGGGCGCCGACGCCGCCGCCGCGCTGGAGGCCCTGGTGCCCGGCGACATCCAGGGACTGGGGCTGGGCCGCACCCGGTATTCGGTGTTCACCGACACCAAGGGCGGCATCCTCGACGATCTGATGATCTCGAAACTGTCGCCGACCAAGCTGTTCCTGGTGGTCAACGCCGCCTGCAAGCATGCCGATTTCAAGCACATGCAGGACTGGCTGGCGGGCTGTTCCGTCACCATGCTGGACGACCGCGCCCTGCTGGCGCTGCAAGGCCCCAGGGCGGCCGAGGCGTTCGCCGCAATCGCCCCGCAATCGGCGGGCCAGGGCTTCATGACCATCCGCGAATACGACGTGGCGGGCATCCCCTGTCTCGTCACCCGATCCGGCTATACCGGCGAGGACGGCTTCGAGATTTCCGCCCCCGCCGCCCGCGCCGAGGAGTTGGCCCGCGCGCTGCTGGCGCTGGACGGGGTCAAGCCCATCGGCCTGGGCGCCCGCGACAGCCTGCGCCTCGAGGCCGGGCTGTGCCTGTACGGGTCGGACATCGACACCACCACCACGCCGGTCGAAGGCGACATTCAGTGGATCATCGGCAAGCGCCGCCGCGAACAGGGCGGCTTTCCCGGCGCGGCGGTGATCCAGGCGCAACTGGCGGACGGCGCCCGGCGCAAGCGTGTCGGCATCAAGCCCGACGGCAAGGCCCCGGCCCGCGCCCATACCGAAATCACCGATCTGGACGGCAATATCATCGGCGAAATCACCAGCGGCGGCTTCGGCCCGTCGGTCAACGGCCCGGTGGCCATGGGCTATGTGCCCGCCGCCTTCGCCGCGCCCGGCACCAAGATCAAGCTGGTGGTGCGCGGCAAGGCGCTGGACGCCGCCGTGGTGGCGCTGCCGTTCACGCCGCATCGCTATTTCAAAGGCTGAGGGGGAAAATTCCATGACCATGCGTTTCACCAAGGACCACGAATGGATCAGCGTCGATAACGGCGTCGGCACCGTCGGCATCACCGATTACGCCCAACAGGCCCTGGGCGACATCGTGTTCGTCGAGGTGCCCGAGGCCGGGCGCGAACTGAATGTGGGCGGCGACGCCGCCGTGGTGGAATCGGTCAAGGCGGCGTCCGAGGTCTATTCGCCGGTGTCGGGCACGGTGATCGAAGGCAACGCCGTCCTGGCCGACAACCCGGCCCTGGTCAACGAAAGCCCCGAGGCCGAAGGCTGGTTCTTCACGGTCAAGCTGGCCAACCCGGCCGAACTGGACGAGTTGATGGACCGCACCGCCTATGATGCCTACGTGGCCGGGCTGGAGTAATTCACGGCTTGTGGGAATGTCCCCGGATCGTCATGGCCGGGCCTGACCCGGCCATCCACGGGATGCCCGGATCAAGTCCGGGCATGACGGAAAGGGAAACGGAAGCCCACGACGGCCCCTTTTTCAAAGGAGTTCATCGCGGATTTGCGGGGAAGCTTGCGCCCCAACCATTTGCGTCATGCCCGGACTTGATCCGGGCATCCACGCGGCGCCGCCTGCCCCCGTCTTTCCGATGAACTGCCTGCGGACAAACGTGGATGGCCGGGTCAAGCCCGGCCATGACGAGCACTTCCCGGAAATCTGCGAAGAACCTTCAAAGGACCTCTCTGATGCGCTATCTGCCCCATACCGACTCTGACCGCCGGGCCATGCTGGCGGCCATCGGCGCCAAGGATGCCGATGCCCTGTTCCGGGACGTCCCCGAATCGGCGCGCCTGGACCAGCCGCTGGACCTGCCCCGGCATCAGAGCGAGATGGAGGTGGAGCGCGCCTTCGCCCGCATGGCGGGCAAGAATATGTCGGCGGGCTGCGCGCCGTTCTTCATCGGCGCCGGGCTGTACCGCCACCACATCCCGGCGGCGGTGGACCAGTTGCTGACGCGGGGCGAGTTCCTGACCAGCTACACCCCCTATCAGCCCGAAGTGTCGCAGGGCACCCTGCAATACCTGTTCGAGTTCCAGACCCAGGTGGCGCTGCTGACCGGCATGGAGGTGGCCAATGCCTCGATGTATGACGGCGCCACCGCCTGCGCCGAGGCCGCCGTCATGGCCGCCCGCGTCACCAAGCGGTCCAAGGTGATCCTGTCGGGCAGCCTGCACCCCCATTACCGCGAAACCACGGAAACGGTGCTGAAATACACCGGCCTGGACTGCGACACCCTGGCCCCCGATCCGCTGGCCATGGAAGATCTGATCGGCCGCATCGACAGCCGCACCGCCTGCGTCATCGTGCAAAATCCCGGCTTCTTCGGCGGCATCAAGGATTTGCGGCCGCTGGCCGAGGAATGCCACGCCGAGGGCGCGCTGCTGGTGGTCGCCGTGGCCGATCCGGTGTCGTTCGGCCTGATCGAGCCGCCGGGCGCCATGGGCGCCGACATCGTGATCGGCGAGGGGCAAAGCCTGGGCATGGGCCTGCAATTCGGCGGTCCCGGCCTGGGCCTGTTCGCCACCCGCGACAAATATGTGCGCCAGATGCCCGGCCGTCTGGCCGGTCAGACGGTGGATGCCGACGGCAAACGCGGTTTCGTGCTGACCCTATCCACCCGCGAACAGCACATCCGGCGCGAGAAGGCCACGTCCAACATCTGTACCAATTCCGGCCTGTGCGCCCTGGCCTTCACCATGCACCTGACGCTGCTGGGCGAAACCGGGCTGGCGCGGCTGGCCGAGTTGAACCACGCCCGCGCCGTGCAATTGGAAACCAGGCTGCGCCGGGTCAAGGGCCTGCGCGTGCTGGGCAATGCCTATTTCAACGAATTCGCCGTCTATCTGGGCGACGACAAGGACGCGGCGGCGGTGGTGGATGCCCTGGCCGATCGCGGCATCCTGGGCGGCGTGCCCGCGTCGCGCTTCTATCCCGAATGGCCCGAGTTGCGGCCCATCCTGCTGCTGGCCGCCACCGAAACCAACACCGAATCCGACCTGGATGCCCTGGTCGCCGCTCTGAACGAGGTGCTGTGACATGGCCGAAACCACGACCTTCTCCGGCAACCGCGCCCTTCAGATCGAGGAACCGCTGATTTTCGAACTGGGCAGCCCCGGCCGCCTGGGCATCGACCTGCCCGAACCGCCGCCGGTGGACGAGGAAAGGCTGGCCGGGCTGCGGCGCAAGGCGCCGATCGGCCTGCCCGATCTGTCCGAGCCGCAGGTGGTGCGCCATTACACCCGCCTGAGCCAAAAGAATTACGGCATCGACACCGGCTTCTATCCGCTGGGCTCGTGCACCATGAAGCACAACCCGCGCCTGTCGGAAAAGATGGCCCGCCTGCCCGGTCTGGCCGACCTCCACCCGTTCCAGCCGCAAAAGACCGTGCAGGGCGCGCTGGAGGTCATCGACACCCTGGCCGGGTGGCTGAAGGGCCTGACCGGCATGCCCGCCGTGGCCATGAGCCCGGCGGCGGGCGCCCATGGCGAATGGTGCGGCCTGATGGCCATCCGCGCCTATCACGACGACCACGGCCAGAACCAGCGCCGCCGCGTGCTGGTGCCGGAATCGGCGCACGGCACCAATCCGGCGACGGCGGCCATGTGCGGCTACACCGTCGATCCGGTGCCCGCGACCGAGCGTGGCCGGGTGGACGTGGCGGCGTTGAAGGCCAAGCTGGGCGACGATGTCGCCTGCATCATGGTGACGAACCCCAACACCTGCGGCCTGTTCGAAGACGAAATCCTGGAGATCGCCCGCGCCACCCACGCGGCCGGGGCGTTCTTCTATTGCGACGGCGCCAATTACAACGCCATCGTCGGCCGGGTGCGGGTGGCCGATCTGGGTGTGGACGCCATGCACATCAACCTGCACAAGACCTTTTCCACGCCCCATGGCGGCGGCGGTCCCGGCGCCGGTCCGACCGTGCTGTCGGAAAAGCTGGCGCCCTATGCGCCGCTGCCCTTCGTGGTGCACGGCGCCGACGGCCTGAAACTGGTGGAGCACGCCGCTCAGGCCGAGGGCAAGCCGTTCGGCCGGGTCAAGGGCTATCACGGCCAGTTCGGCGTGTTCATCCGCGCCCTGGCCTATATCCTGTCCATGGGCGCCGACGGTCTGCGCCAGGCCAGCACCGACGCGGTGCTGAACGCCAATTACCTGCTGGCGCGGCTGGGCGACACGCTGACGCCGTCCTTCGACGGGCCGTGCATGCACGAATGCCTGTTCGACGACCGTTTCCTCAAGGACAGCGGCGTCACCACCCTGGACTTCGCCAAGGCGCTGATCGACGAAGGCTTCCACCCCATGACCATGTACTTCCCGCTGGTGGTGCATGGCGCGTTGCTGATGGAACCCACCGAAACCGAATCCAAGGAAACCCTGGACGGCTATATCGCGGTGGTGCAGTCCCTGGCCGCCAAGGCCAAGACCGGAACCGCCGCCGAGGAGTTCAAGGCAGCCCCCAAATACACCCCGCGCCGCCGCCTGGACGAAACCCTGGCGGCGCGCAGCCCGGTGCTGCGCTGGAAGCCGGGCAGCAACGGCTGACCCCAGCCGCCCGTCGAGGCGCATGGCCTATGTCATACCAAGCCCCGATGAGAGGAACTCATCGGGACTTGGTTAGGCCCAAGGGGCCGCGCGGCTTATGCCGCGGGAGGCAAGCGGGCCGGATGGCCCGCGCCCGCCGCCTGAGGACGCCGGTGATCGATTCCGATCACCGGGATATGGTGTTACCCGGCCAGCGCCTTCTTGCGGTCTTCCACCACCTTCTGGGCGTCGCGGCCGGTCAGTTCCTGCAAGTGGTCGAAGGCCCACAGGAAGGTGCCGACGCCCATGGTCAGCGAGCGCAGCTCGACGATCAGGTCGCCCATTTCCGCCTGGGGCAGATAGGCGGCGACGGCGTCCCAACCGGGCCAGCCCGGCTTGGCGTCATAGCCGAGAATCTGGCCGCGGCGGCCGGTAATGATGCGCTGGGCCTTCGAGGTGTAATCGGACGGCACCGAAATCTCGACCTTGAGGATGGGCTCCAGCAGGATGGGCTCGCATTGCGGCAGGCCCTCGGTCATGGCGAGGCGGGCGGCGGTCTTGAACGCCATGTCGGACGAATCCACCGCGTGGAAGCTGCCGTCGTTCAGGGCGACGGCCACGTCCACCACCGGGAAGCCCAGCGGCCCCTGGCGCAGGAAATCCTTGACCCCTTCCTCGACCGCCGGGATGTACTGGCGCGGGATGGCGCCGCCGACGATCTTGTCCTCGAAGGCGAAACCGGCGCCGCGCGGCTGCGGCCTGATGTCGATGTGGACGTCGCCGAACTGGCCGTGGCCGCCCGATTGCTTTTTGTGGCGGCCGTGCACCGACACGCCTTTGCGGATGGTTTCCTTGTACGGCACCGTCGGCTTGCCGGTGACGACCCCCAGGTTGAAGCGGCTTTTCAGCCGTTCCAGCGCCACCAGAAGATGGATTTCGCCCTGGCCCCACAGCACCAGTTCCGAGAACTCGGCGCTTTGTTCCAGGCGATAGGACGCGTCTTCCTCCACCAGCTTGCCCAGGGCGCCGGTCAGCTTGACGTCGTCGCCCTTCTTTTCCGCCGACAGCGCCAGCCCGAACAGCGGTTCCAGCACGAAGGGCGGCTCGGCCGGGGTGGCGGCGGCGCCGATGGTGACGCCGGTGGCGACGGCATCCAGCTTGCCGAAGGCGACGATCTCGCCCGCCCCGGCCTTGGCCACCTTGGCCGGGCCGGTGGGGGACGGGGCGTACAGGCCGGAAACGCGCCCGACGTCCAGGCTTTGGTTGTCGGCGAATTCGCCCGCGAAGATGCGGGCATAGGACAGCTTGCCGGTATGGGCGGCGTGCACGGTCTTGAACACCCGCGCCGCCGGGGCGCCCGCCGCGTCGATGCCGACGCGGGCTGCCGCCACCTCGGGCGCGGGCACTTCGTGGCGCAGCGCCTTCCACAGCCGGGTGATGCCCGCATCGGATTCGGCGGCGCCAAAGAACACCGGCACGATCAGGTCGTCGGCCAGATCCTTGGCCAGATCGTCATAGACCTCGGCCTTGGGCGGTTGCACGTCTTCCAGCAATTCTTCCATCAGGTGGTCGTCGTAATCGGCCAGATGCTCCAGCATCGCCTGCCGGGCCTGCCGTTCCTCGTCCTGCAACGCCTCGGGGATCTGGATCAGGTCCGAGGTCTGGCCGGGGCGGTATTTATAGGCGCGCTCGCTGACCAGATCGACGAAGCCGACCACCTTGTCGCCCTCGCGGATCGGCACCTCGCGCAGCACCAGCGGCCGTTCGCTGACCGCCTGCAACGCCTCCAGCGCTTCCTTCAGGCGGGCGCCGTTGCCGTCCACCTTGTTGATGAACAGCAGGTGGGGAATCTTGCGTTCGTCCAGGAACTTCAGCAGCGGCGCCACCTGCACGGCGCGGGCGGGGTCGGGCTCGACCACCACCACGGCGGCGTCCACCACGGTCAGGGCGTTGTAGGTGTCTTGCAGGAACTCGACCGAACCGGGGCAATCCACCAGGGTCCAGCGTTCATCCAGATAGGGCGCCGCCACCATGTTGGGTTCCACGCTCATCTGACGGGCGCGGGCTTCGGGGCTGGCATCGCCGATGGTGGAACCGTCCTTGATCCGCCCCTGGCGGGCGACGGCCCCGGCGCGGAACAGCAGGGCCTCGAGCAGCGAGGTCTTGCCGCTGCCGAACGGGCCGACCAGGGCGGCGGCGCGGGCTTGCGAACATCTGCCGGTCATGAATTCCCTCCCTCAAAGTCATTCGTGCCTTGAGGGGCATGGTCCCAGCCCGCGCGGGCGGTGGCAAGGGGGAAAGGACGCGGGGCAGACCCGACGTTCAGGCGTTTGTCGCCTCGCCGATGCGGTCCAGGTGGCGCTGCATGGTCAGGCGGTCCAGTCCGGCCAGCGGCAGTTCCACGAACAATTCCACCCGCCGCCGCATCAGCCGCAGGCTGTCGGCGAAGGCGGCGGCCATTTCCGCGTGACTGCCGCGCACCGGCACCGGATCGGGGATCGGCCAGTGGGCGGTGACGGGGCGGCCCAGGATGGGCAGCACGCAATCGGCCAGTTCGTCGCAGACGGTGAAGACGAAATCCAGGCGCGGCGCCTCGGCGGTGGCGAATTCGCCCAGCCCCTTGGGGTACAGCCCCGCGCAGGGCAGCCCGGCGTTGCGGATGGTTTCCAGGGTCAGCGGATGAATTTCGGCGGCCGGTTCGGTCCCGGCGGAATGGGCGACGAAGCGCCGCCGCCCCAGGGCGGTCAGCAGCACCTGGGCCATCTGGCTGCGGGCGGCGTTCTGGCGGCAGACGAACAGGACGTGGAACGGCGTGGACATCTTCTTCCCCGGACGGAGGCGGCTTCTTACCCTCTCAACTACTCCGCCGCGCCGCTGCCATGAAGTGAAGTATCCATGAAGAAACCAAGACAATCCGCTTTATTTCTTTTCTTGCATCAACGCCAGCAAACGCCGTTTCTTGTCATCCAGCTTCTGGCCGAAGCGGTCCCACGACACCACCATGCGTTCGTGCCGCCCCTGGCCGATGACGTCCAGTTCGTCGCGCGCCACCACCCGCCAGCCCAGGCGGCGCCCCTCGGCGCGGTCGCAGGTGACGGTGACGCTGACCGTCTGGCCCGGCAGGGTGGGGGCGGTGTGGTCCACGTCCACCGCCACGCCCAGCGAGCCCTCGCCCGGTTCCAGGTGGGGACGCAAATGCTCGGTGCAGGCCCATTCCATCAGCCCGACCATGAAGCCGGTGGCGAACACGTCGGGC
The DNA here is from genome assembly GCA_023458315.1 of Pseudomonadota bacterium. GTDB lineage: Bacteria > Pseudomonadota > Alphaproteobacteria > Rhodospirillales > Magnetospirillaceae > Magnetospirillum. Next base: position 242 of record JAEXAH010000063.1, on the reverse strand, counting down.
ATGGACAGGAAGATGTCGGATTCCGGGTAAAGCGCGGGCACCACCTTGTTCTCGGTGACGCGGAACGTGAAGGTGTGGACGTCGCCGACCCGTGGGTTGCTGTTCATGGCACCGCCTGCTTTTGTTCGTGAAGACCTGACGCTATCCTAGGGCGTAAACTCATAAATCCCATGGCACTCTGTTTGCCTAAGAGGCCGTAATGCCAGGAAACGAGCGCAGGCTGTACCTTGACGGTACAGCCA
>JAEXAH010000062.1 GCA_023458315.1 Pseudomonadota bacterium | reverse complement strand
GAAAACGCTATTGTGGTGCCGCACGGTGATGTCCTCTTTCGTGTCCAGGAGACGCGCCAACGTCTGAACACGAGTAGAATCAACACCGTGCACTCAGTCCACAAAATCTAAACCGGACAGCCGTGGGTCAAGCCCGGCCATGACGAGCATCTCCCCGGAATTCCGCGATGAACCAAAAAAAAGGGGGCGCGGTCCTGGTGGTCCGCGCCCCGCAGGCTCAGGACTTCTTCAGGATGCCCTGAAGGCCATAGGCCAGGATGGTGGTTCCGGCCAGGCCGATACCCCAGATCAGGCCGATCAGCAGCCAGTCCACCGGGCCACCGGCGTCGGTGAAGCCGGAATGGGTGACTTTGGCCATCAGCACCAGGGCGGCGGCGCCGCCCAGCAGGCCGATCAGTTCCGAGCGCACCAACAGGCGGCTGTCGATGCCGCCATCGCGCAGGAAGACGCGCAGCGCCAGGGCGATGCCGCCCACGGCCAGCGCCACCAGCAGCCACAGCACCGGGCCCAGCATTTCCTGGAACACGGCGAACATGACGATAGGGTCGAGTTCCTTCATGATCGTTCTCCCGCGTTCTCAGGCTTGGCCGCGCAGCATGGTGATATAGGTCGGCTTCAGCGCCATGGTCTTCATGACCCAGGTGATCCAAAGCTCTTCCAGCGGCGCGATGACCCCCGGGAACGACGGTACCAGATTGTTGTTATAGTCGAACTCGACCAGCATGGCCCGGCCCAGCCGGGTGATCAGCGGGCACGAGGTGTAGCCGTCATAGACCGCATTGCTGGTGGTTCCGGCGATGTCGGCCACCAGATGATCGACGGCCACCGGCACCTGCCACTTGACGCTGGCCGCCGTCTTGCCCTTGGGCACGCCCGCGATGTCGCCCACGGCGAAGACGTTGCGATAGCGGCGGTGGCGCAGGGTGGGCTTTTCCACCTCGGCCCAGCCGTCGGCGGCGAAGTCGCCTTCCTGCCAGCGCAGGGGGCTGTTGCGCACCGGTTCCGGCGCCCGCATGGGCGGCACCACGTTGATGAAATCGTACTTGATCTCGACGATGCCGTTGGGGCTTTTGTGGAACGCCACCTTGCGGCCCAGGTCGATGCCGGTCAGGACGTGGTCGTAATTGACCTTGACCTTGCGCTCGCCGAACAGCATGCGGACCTTTTCCGACACGATCGGCACGCTGAACAGCGCCTTGTTCTGGGCGCAATAGATCAGTTCCGACTTGGACCGGGTGCCCGCGCGGCGCAGGCGGTCGTCGGTGATGAAGGTGTATTTCAGCGGCGCGCCCGCGCACTTCATTTCGGTGGCCGGGCGGCCGAACAGGCCGACACCGCCGGTTTCGGTGAAGCGCGACATGGCGGTCCAGGTGGCGGCGGCGGCGTCGGGACCGGCATAGATGCTGCCCAACCCGTCGGTGCCGATGCGCTTGGTGTCCATGCCTTCGATGGCGGCGTAATCCAGGCGCAGGCCGGTGGCCAGGATCAGATAATCGTAGGTGATGGTCTGGCCCGCGTCGGTCACGACCTTGTTGGCGTCGGGATCGAACTCGGCCACGCCTTCCTGAACCCAGGTGGCGCCGGGGGCGACGTAATCGGCGGTGTTGGACACCACGTAATCAGGGGACTTCAAACCACCGGCCACCAGGGTGAAGCCCGGCTGGTAATAATGTTCCTTGCGCTTGTCGATGATGGTGATGCGCGCACCGTCCAGCCGCTTGGCCAGATGCTGCGCGGCGGTCAGACCGGCGGCGCCGCCACCGGCGATGACGATGTGGGCCTTGGTCGGAACCTTGGCGGGCGCGGCCGAGGCCGTCTCGGGCAGGGTGACAAGGGCCGCGCCGGCGGCCCCCAATTGCAGAAAACGCCGACGATTCAGGTCGGCGGACAGAACGGGGCGCGTGCTCATATCCGTACTCCCTGTTGCCCGGCTGGTTGCGGAGCGGGTTCACGGTGCCGGGGCGCCGCCATCCCACTCTCCTCCGAGCATTAGAAAGCAAGAATATTACAGATATGTAATCCTGCATGTATAGGTTTTTTACCCTATATACTTTTATCCCTCGGCGCCCTCAGGCGGCGGGCGCAGGCCATCCGGCCCGCTTGCGGGCTGAGCCCGCCTTCGGCAGGACCCTCCCGCGGCATAAGCCGCGCGGCCCCTTGGGCCTAACCAAATCCCCATGAGTTTCACTCACCGGGATTTGGTATTATCCCTCGGCGGCCGGGGCGTCGGGGCGGGCGCGGCGCTTGACCGTCTTGGGGTCGCAGGTGATGGCGCGATAGATTTCCACCCGCGACTCGGGCTCCAGCACGGTGCCCAGTTCCGCCACCTTGCCCCACACGCCCACCTTGTTGACGGTCAGGTCGATGTCGGGGCAGCGCAGCAGGATGCCGGATTTCTCCAGCGCCTCGCCGATGGTGGCGCCGTCGGGCACCTCCACCGACAGGACGACCTGGCGTTCGGGTTTGGCGTAGACCACCTTCACGTTCATCGGAAAAGCTCCATCAGCCCACGGAATGGGCGCCGCCCATGGAAATGGCCTTGCCCGCGCGGATGTCCAGCAGGCGCTTGCCCGCCACCAGCAGGCCGGTGGCCAGGAAGCCGCCGGGGGGCAGGATCATCATCAGCACGCCGGTATCGGGCGGCAGCACGCGCATTTCCATGAACTTGAAGGCCGGCCCCAGCAGCAGCGAGGCGTCGGCGAACAGGGTGCCGTTGCCGATGATCTCGCGCATGGCGCCGATGGCGGTCAGCGCCAGGGTGAAGCCCAGGCCCATGAACACGCCGTCGGCCAGGGACGGCAGCACCGGCTCCTTGGCGGCAAAGGCTTCCAGCCGGGCCAGCGGCAGGCAGTTGGACACGATCAGCGGAATGAACAGGCCCAGCACCTTGTACAATTCGTGCATCCAGGCGTTCATGGTCAGGTCGACCAGCGTCACCATGGCGGCGACGATCAGGATGTAGACCGGCACGCGCACTTCATAGGTGATGTAGCCGCGGAAGATGGCGACCAACAGGTTGGACGCGGCCATCACGGCGGCGGTGGCCAGCCCCATGCCGAAGCCGTTGGTGGCGCTGGTGGTCATGGCCATGGTCGGGCACATGCCCAACAGCATGCACAGCACGCCGTTATTGTCCCACAGGCCGTCCTTGACGATGGTGGAATAGGAGGGAGTGGCCATCAGTGGACCTCCAGCAGCTTGCTTTTGTTCTCGGCGAAGAATTCCAGGCCGTGGCGGATGGCGGCCACCACGCCGCGCGGCGTGATGGTGGCGCCCGAGAACTGGTCGAACACGCCGCCGTCCTTTTTGACCTTCCACTTGTCGGCCGCCGGATTGCCCAGGGACAGGCCGGTGAAGCGGGTGATCCAGTCGGTCTTGGCCACCTCGATCTTGTCGCCCAGGCCGGGGGTTTCCTTGTGGGCCAGGGCGCGCACGCCCAGCACCTTGCCCTCGGCATCGACCGCCAGCATCAGGCGCATCTCGCCCGCATAGCCGCTGCCTTCGATCTGATAGGCGACGCCCGTCACCTTGCCGCCCTTGGTGGCGCGATAGACGGTCAGATCCTTGCCGTCATGGCCGGGAATGACCAGGGTTTCGGTCACGGGGTTGTTGTCGTGGATGCCGGGCGGGATCACCTTGGACAGGGCGTTCTGCTTGTCCTCCAGCGCACGCTGGGCGATGGGGGCGCTCGTCACCATGTCGGTGGCGGCCAGGACCACGCCGAAGCCCAGGCAGAAGGCGCCCAGGATGATGCCGTGGACATAGGTGGGCTTGGTGCTCATTGCTCCCCCTTCAGCGGCAAGGGCTGGCCCTTGCGGGTACGGCCGAACATACGCGGGCGGAACTGCTGGTCGATGATCGGCGTCAGCGCGTTCATCAGCAGCACGGCGAAGGCCATGCCCTCGGGATAACCGGCATAGGTGCGGATGGCCCAGGTCAGGGCGCCGATGCCGAAGCCGAACACCAACTGGCCCTTTTTCGACACCGGCGAGGTGACGTAGTCGGTGGCGATGAAGAACGCGCCCAGCATGGTGGCGCCCGACATCACATGGAACAGGCCCGAGGTGTAGCGGGCCGGGTCCACGGCGTTGAACACGGTGCCGAACACGAACAGGGTGGCGATGACGGCGACCGGGATATGCCAGGTGATGATGCGCCGGGCCATCAGGAACAGGCCGCCCAGCAGGATCAGCACCACCGAGGTTTCACCCATGGAGCCCGGCTTGACGCCCAGGCCCAGATCCAGCAGATCGGGCAGCATCTTGACCGATTCCGGCACCGGGATGCCGCGCGACAGCTCGGTCTTGACGAAGCCCAGGGCGCTGGCGGCGCTCATGCTGTCCAGCGTGCCCTTGCCGAAGGTGATGCCCAGCGCCTCGACGAAGCCGGGCGACCCGGCGGCGAAGAGGGGGTGCGGCGTGACGAACAGCGTCATCTGCACCGGGAACGACACCAGCAGGGCGACGCGCGCCACCATGGCCGGGTTGAACACGTTCTGGCCCAGGCCGCCGAAGACGTGCTTGGCCAGCGGGATGGCGAACACCGCGCCCAGCACCGGCACCCACCACGGCGCCCACGGCGGCAGGCTCATGGCCAACAGCCAGCCGGTCAGCACCGCCGAACCGTCGCTCAGCGTCGGCTGGTACGGCCGCTTGCCGATATACAGGCACAGCGCCTCGGCGGCGACGCACGACCCGATGGACAGCGCGAACAGGAACAGCGCCGGCCAGCCGAACAGGTAAAGGTCGAACAGGGTGGCGGGCACCAGCGCCAGCAACACCGTGTTCATGATCTTGGGCACGGAAGTGGGGGCGTGGGTGAACGGCCCGCTCTTGTCGGTCAGCGTGCTCATGGATTGGCCTGCTTGTCGGCGGTGGATTCGGCGGCGGCCTTTTCGGCGGCCGCCTTCTTGGCGGCGGCGGCAGCGGCGGCGGCGGCCTTCTTGGCGGCCAGGGCCTTCTCGACGCGTTCGGTGTGCGCTTCGACCAGGGCCTTGGTGGTGTCCTGCTTGCGCTTTTCGCGGTCGGCAGCGTTGATGGCGCCCTTGGCGTAGTTGAAGTAATGCACCAGCGGAATGTGCGACGGGCAGATGTACGAGCACGATCCGCACGACACGCAATCCATGACGCCGACCTTGGCGGCGGCCTCCAGATTGTCCTTGCGGATATAGGCCGCCATCTCGACCGGCACCAATCCGCACGGGCAGATGGTGACGCAGGTGCCGCAGCGGATGCACGGTCCCGGCGGCTGTTCGTCGCATTCGGCGGCGGTCAGCGCCAGGATGCCGCAGGTGCCCTTGACCACCGGCACGTCCAGCCCCGGCAGCGGCTGGCCCATCATGGGGCCGCCATTGACGATGCGGCGCGGCGGCTCGGTCAATCCGCCGCAGAACTCCACCAATTCGGAAACCAGGGTGCCCAGCGGCACCTCCAGATTGCCCGGCCTGGCGACGGCGCCGCCCGACACGGTGACGACGCGCGACAGCAGCGGACGGCCGAAGCGCACGGCGTGGTGCACGGCCCGCGCGGTGCCGACATTGTGCACCACCACGCCCAGATCGGCGGTCAGCTTGCGCGCCGGGGTTTCCAGTCCGGTGATGGCCTGGGTCAGATGGCGTTCCGAGCCCATGGGGTACTGCACCGGCACGGCCACCACCTCGACGCCGACATGGGCCTTGGCGGCTTCGGTCATGGCGGCGATGGCGGCGGGCTTGTTGCCCTCGATGCCGACCACCACCTTGGGGGCGCCCAGGATGTGGGCCATGATGCGGGCGCCGTCCACCACCTCGGCGGCGTATTCGCGCATGACGCGGTCGTCGCAGGTCAGATAGGGCTCGCACTCGGCGCCGTTCAGCAGCAGGGTGTCGATCTTCTTCTGGCTGCCCAGGCCCAGCTTGACCGCCGCCGGAAAGGTGGCGCCGCCCAGGCCGACGATGCCGCTTTCCGCCACCCGGCGGCGCAGCGTCTCGGGGTCGGCGGCGAAGGGATCGGCGATGGCGGCGGGCAATTCGGCCCATTCCTCCCTGCCGTCGGCCAGCAACACGATGGTCTTCTGCGCCAGACCCGAGGGATGGGGCGCGGCCACGTCGGTGATGGCCTCGACCACGCCCGAGGTGGGGGCGTGGGTGGGGGCCGACACGGCACCGCCCGCATGGGCCAGCACCTGGCCCTTCAGCACGCGGTCGCCCACCGCCACCACCGGCTCGGCCGGGGCGCCGATATGCTGCTGCAACGGCAGGTACAGGGCGGTCGGCAGCGGCAGGGCGACGATGGCGGCTTCGCTGGTGCGGTCCTTGCGGTATTCGGGATGGACGCCGCCGCGCACGGGGAACAGCTTCATGATCGGGCTCTCCTCAGTGCGTCGGCGACGGATCGTGGGGCTTCTGCCAGTGCCAGGTGCCCAGCGTCACCGGGACCTTGCACATGTGGATGGCCTCGGTCGGGCAGATCTTGAAGCACTTGGCGCAGCCGTGGCACTGGTCGGTGATCACCGTGTGCACATGCTTCAGCGACCCGACGATGGCGTCGGACGTGCATTCGCCGATGCAGCGCAGGCAGCCGATGCACAGATCCTCGTCGATGACGGCGTATTCCGGCCCCTTGTCCTCGTGCTCGGACAGATCGGCCGACACGCCCAGCCGCTTGGCCAACGCCTCGGCCACCGCCTTGCCGCCGGGGGCGCACAAGGTGACGGGGGCGTGCTCGTGCGCCAGGGCGGCGGCATACTGGCCGCAGCCCACATAGCCGCACTGGCCGCATTGCGAACCGGGCAGCATGCCGACCAGTTCCTGCTCGATGGGGTCTTCCTCAACATGCAGCAGCTTGGCGGCGACGCCCAGCAATCCGCCCAGCGTCACCCCGATCACGGTCAGCGATCCAACGTCGATGATCATCCCCGGAAACTCCTACTTGGCGCCCATGCCGGAAAAGCCCATGAAGGCCAGCGCCAACAGGCTGGCGGTGATGAAGCCGATGGGGGGACCGGCGAACAGGCGCGGCACGTCGGCCAGCGCCACCCGCTCGCGCAGGCCCGCGAACAGCACCATCACCAGCGAGTAGCCCAGCGACGAGGCGAAGGCGAACACCACCGAATCCATGAAACCGTACTTGCCCTCGACCAGCAGCAGGCAGACGCCCAGCACGGCGCAATTAGTGGTGATCAGCGGCAGGTAGATGCCCAGCAGCTTGAACAGCGTCGGCGAGAACTTGCGGAAGATGGCTTCGTTCAACTGCACCGCCGCCGCCACCACCAGGATGAAGGTGACGGTGCGCAGATAGCCCAGGCCATAGGGTTCCAGCAGGTATTGCTCCAGCGCCCAATCGCCCATGGCCGAGATGGTGATGACGAAGGTGCAGGCGGCGCCCATGCCGATGGCGGTGTCGACGCGGGTGGTCACGCCCATGAACGAACACAGGCCCAGGAAGCGCGCCAGGATGACGTTGTTCACCAGTGCCGCGCCGACGATCAGAAGGATGATGTCCTGCATGGGTCTTTGGTCCCTAACAGCGGTCAGAACCGCAATCGGCATCAATGGCCGAGGCGCGGCGAAGGTAATGGGGGGAATAATCCGCGCGGTGGGCCAGACGGGCCGACAACAGTCGCACCACGCCGATGCCCGCCGCCAGCCCGGCCAGCGTCGCCGCCGCCGATTGCAGGTCGCCGCCGCCCATCTTCTGCACGGTGACGCCTGCGCCCAGCATCAGCAGCAGCGGAATGCCATAGGTGGTCAGGGCGGCGCCGCGCACCGATTGTTCCGGCACGCCGACGATCACCCGCTCGCCCACCCGCAGATCGTGGTCGTTGCGCAGGGCGAAGCGCCGTGCCACCAGCCGGGGATTGCCCGGGGTGACGCCGCACACCGCCTTGCCCGCGCAATGGCCGCAGGCGGTGGTCTGCTCGGGCTCCAGCCACGCCAGACCGCCCTCGACCGCGACCACGCGGGCAAGGCCCTCGATCAGATCGTGATCCATGGGGTCGGGCTGACCGGCGGCGGCATGCATGGCGGTCAGACCTCGATGCGTTCGACCACGCCCTGGGGCGTGACCGCCAGCGCCAGACGGCCCCCGGCGGCGCGCAGGATGCCGGGCCGGTCGGCCGACGCCGCCATCAGCAGCGCGGTGGACAGGCCATCGGCCTGGGTGGCGGTGTCGGCCACCACCGACAGGCCAAGCAGGGCCGGGGCGGTGGCGCCGGTGCGGCTGTCGATCAGGTGGGTGAAGCGCCCGGCATCGTCGAACAGGGTGCCATAGCCGCCCGAGGTCGAGACGGCCTTGTCCACCACGTCGATCTGGGTGATGGCCTGATCGGGATCGGCCGGGTTGGCGATGCCGATGCGCCAGGCGCTGCCGTCGGGGCGGGTGGACAGGGCGCGCGGTTCGCCCATGTCCACCAGCATGCGGTCGAAGCCGTGGCCGCGCAGCACCTCCGTCACCTTGTCGGTGATGAAGCCCTGGGCGCCGGAATTCAGGGTCAGGGCCATGCCCGGCTTGGCGAAGGCCACGGTGGCGCCGTCGATGCGCACGCCCCGCCAGTCCACCAACGCCAAGGCGGCGTCGATGTCGCGGCGTGCCGGGCCGTCGGGATCGGGGTTGGACGCGGTGAAGTGGCGGAAATAGGTCTGCCACACCGGCTGGATGGTCGGGTCGTAGAGGCCGTCCGACAGGCGGGCCAGGTCCAGCGACTTGGCCAGCAGGGCGACGAAATCGGCGGGGGCGTTGTCCACGCGGCCGTCGCGGTTCAGGGTCGACAGCACCGAATCGGTGCGGTAGACGCTGAACACCGCTTCCAGCCGTTCCAGTTCGTTCAGCGCGGCGGCGATGGCGGCGCGGGCCTTGGCCTCGTCGGCGGCCACCAGCTTGATGGAGGACGGCGCCCCCAGGGTGGTGCCCTCCCAGGTGACAAGGCGGGCCTGGGCACCGCCCGCTTTCAGGATCAGCGGCAGGCCGACGGCGGCGGCGGCCACGGTGATCAGGCGGCGGCGGGTGATCTGCACGGTCATCGCGGAAGAACCCTCCCCCCGGGTGGGCCCGGGGTGTCGCAAGAGGTCGAAAACGGCAAGCGCCCTTGCCTGCGGCGGTTTCAGTCCGGCCGCAAGCCTTGGGCGCCACGCATGTTACCTAAGGACAAGTGCGGATGTCCCCAAAAAACATCGGGGCTCGTGCGGGCTTGCGCACAGCCCGAACCGCTTTCCACCCCTCCGGGCAGGGGGTGTTCCACTCGGGGTGGCGGGAAAGGGGGGTGGCAGGTGGTCGCGCGGCGGCAAGCAGTGCAATGCCTGCATGACAGCATTGCGCAAGCTGTGCCGGTGACTATTTTGTGACCAATCCCGGCCTGCCCTTTGGATAGGCGGCATGTCGCTAAAACTGCCCGGGCAATGTTCAGATTTTGTCTGACCGTACCTTTGCCGGTTTTTTGCCCAGTCCGCCCGCGATATTTGCTGCCTGATTATTGGGCGGCGGTCTTGGCCGTCACATAGGCGGTGATGTCCACCTCGTCGATCTGTTCGGGCAGCAGGAAGCGTTCGGCATAGGCGCGATAGGCGCCCGACGTCAGGAACAGGTCGAACAGATCGGGGTCGATGTGGCCGTCCTTCTTGAAGAAGGACAGGATCTTCACCGATTCCGATAGGGTCTTGGCCTTCTTGTACGGGCGGTCCGAGGCGGTCAGCGCCTCGAAGATGTCGGCGATGGCCATGATGCGCGACGGCACCGACAGCCCGGTATAGTCGATGGCGCGCGGATAGCCCGAGCCGGTCAGGGTTTCGTGGTGGGTTCCGGCGTATTCGGGCACGCGCTTCAGGTGTTTGGGGAACGGCAGACGCTCGAGCATGGCGATGGTCTGCATGATGTGTTCCTTGATCTTGAAATGGTCCTCGACGGTCAGGGTGCCGCGGCTGATGGACAGGTTGTAGATCTCGCCCATGTTGTACAGGTTCTGCGGCACCGGCACCTTGAAGCCCAGATCGGCATAGGCGCGGTTGATGCCGCCGTCGCGCGGGATGACGTGCCACGGCTTGTCGGCCAGCAACGGTTCCTCGGCGGGCAGCGGTTGCGGCGGGTGGTCGGCGTAACGCTTCAGTTCCTCGTGCGCCAGGCCCAGGCGGTCGTCGAAATGGCGCAGCCAGGTCTGGGCGGCGATCTGCTTCAGCCGTTCGACCTTTTCCGGGGCGAAGAATTCGCCGCCCACATTGCAATCGGCGACGAAGGCGAAATCCTCCTGCAACTGCGCCTTGCGGGCGGCGAAGGCGGCCTCGGCCGCCGCCGGGTCGGCGCCTGCCGCCACCGCTTCCAATTGCTGGATGCGGGCGTCGCGCAGCAGCACCTCGAAGCGGGCGCGCACCTCGTGGATGCGGTTGTGGATGGTTTCCAGCTTGGTCGCCTTGTCCACGATGTATTCCGGGGTGATCACCTTGCCGCAATCGTGCAGCCACGCGCCGATGCGGAATTCGCGCCATTCCTCGTCGGTCTGGAAGCGGAAATCGGCCAGCGGGCCGCTGGTCTGCTCGCCCGCCACCTCGGCCAGCATCAGCGCCAGTTCGGGCACGCGCTCGCAATGGCCGCCGGTATAGGGGCTCTTGGCGTCGATGGCGCCGGCGATCAGTTGGATCATGGAATCCATCAACCGTTCCTGGGCGCTCAGCAGGTCGCGGTTGTAAAGGGCGGTGGCGGCCTGGGCGGCCAGCGCCTCGACGAAACGCTGGATGTCGGGCGAGAACGGCACCACCTCGTCGGACCCCGGCAGGCGGGCGTTGATCAGTTGCAGCGCGCCGATGACATCGCCGCCGCGCGGCTTCAGCGGCACCGTCAGGAAGGATTTCGAGCGATAGCCGTTGCGCTCGTCGAAAATGCGGGTGCCGGAGAAATCGAAGCTGGTGGAATCGTAGGCGTCGGCGATGACCACCGGCGCGTTCTCGTGCACCGCGTGGCTGACCACGTTGCGGTGGTTGGGCTTGCCCTCGGCGTCGAACATGGGCACCGGCGGAATGGTCACGGCGTTGCCCGAGGTGCCGCCCAGCGCCACGTTCAGACTGTCGTTGCGCAGGATCTGGAAATGCAGCCTGTCGTCGTCGCCGCGGATGTACAGCGTGCCGCCATCGGCGTTGGTCAGTTCCTTGGCGCCCAGCAACACCATTTCCATCAGGCGGTTGCTGTCGCGTTCGGCCGACATGGCGATGCCCAAATCCACCAGACGTCCCAGTTTGTCCTGGGTTTCGTCCAGTTGCCGCTTGCGGCTGGCCAGATCGCGCTTCATCAGGGCGAAGGCGTCGCCCAGTTCGTCGAATTCCACGATGCGCGACCGCACCGGGGCGGAATCGGTGAAGTTCATGTCGCGCACCCGCCCGGCATCGGCCACCAGGGCGCGCACGCCTTCGGCCATGCGGTTGGAAAAGATCAGCGCGGCGGGGACGAACAGGATCAGGCTGACCACCGCCAGGACCAGGATCTGGCTGCGCATGGCCTGGATGTGGGCGCCGAAATCCTCGGCCGGGGCGACCACCGCCACGGAAATGCCGTGGCCGCCGGTGCCCTGCCAGCGGTCCAGGTGCAGCATCAGCGCGCGGCCCTGGTGCTGGACGGTGCGCAACGGCTTGCCCGCGCGGTCGCCCTGGGCGGCGGCGATGGCCTGGGCCAGCGGATTCTGGGCGTCCTTCAGCAAGCTCAGCGGCGCCAGGGTGTCGCCGCCCAGGCTGGGGCTCAGGGCCAGCACGCGGCCGGAATCGTCGAACAGCGCCATGCCGCCCTGGGCCGAGATGGGCTGGCCCGCCACGAAGGCGCCCAATCCGGCCAGGGTGATGTCGACGCCGAACACGCCGTCGCCGCCCGCCACCCGGCGCGACGCGGTCAGACCCGGCTGGCGCAGGGAATTGAAGACATAGGCCGCCGACATCTGCGCCCCGTCGGCCGCCATGGCCGCCGCGTACCACGGCCGTTCGCGCGGGTCATAGGCGGGCTTGGGGTCGATGCGGGACGACACCGTCTTGCGGTCGCCGTCCAGGAAGGTCCAGATCTGGCGCCGCCCCTCGGCCTTGCCGGTGATGGCGCGCACGATCCACACGGTGCCGGGCGGCGCCTGGTGGGCCTCGACGATGCGGCCGTCGCCGCGCGCGGCGATCACTTGCAGGAAGCTGCCGTCGGAAAAACCGTAATACAGGGAATAAAGCGCCCGGTCCTGTTGCAGGGCCGTAAACAGAAACGGCATGGCGGGGGAGGCCATGCCGTTGTCGTCGATGCCGTCCATGCCCGTCTGGACGGCGCCCAGATTGGCCAGGGCCAGGGTCTGCCCCACCTGCCGGTCGATGCTGGCATGGGCGCCGCGCGCCACCTGGGAAAACAGATGGGCGGCCGTCTCGTCGGCGGTGCGGGTGCTGGCCACGTAGACGCTGACCAGGGTCGCGGCCGTCATGGCACCGATGATCAGCAGGATCGCGGTGACGATGCTGACCTGAAAGCGGATTCTGAACGCCATGCGCCTTTATTCCCCCCGGAATATCAACTTTGACGCATTCAGGCACAGAACGTGCGGCCAGTCTAAAACAAAGTGTGAATGATGCGACGAAAGGTTGTGCGCAACGGATGCGGTGAAAGATCGGGGCCGCGATGCCTTGCGTGCGCATCGCGGCCCCGATCCGACACGGACTATTGGCAGGATTTGATCTGGGCGTTGAAGGCGTCCAGGAAGCCGGGATGGGACGCCAGGAACGACTTGCCGAAATAGACGCCCAGCGGGCGGTCGCTGTGCTGCACCGCCTTGAAGGCGGTTTCGGGGATGGCGGCGGCGATCACCGCTTCCTTGAACACGATTTCGTTGGCCAGCACCGCCTCAACCCGGCCCGATTGCAGCATCTTGACCAGGGCGTCGGTGTTCTGGAGCTTCTGGGTGGCGGCATAGGCGTTCTCGTCCAGCCACTTTTCCATGGACGATCCGGCCAGCACGCCCATCTTGGTGGTCTTGGCGCTTACGTCCACACTCTTGTCGGCCAGGCTGTACCAGCGCCAGACCTGCGGGATGAAGGGCTGGGACATCTCGGCGAAGGCGTCGCGGTCGGGCGATTTCGAGGCGGCGAAGAAACCGGCGGCGGCGCCCTCGGCCACTTCCTTCTGGGCGCGGGTCCACGGCAGCACGACCATGTCGGCCTTGTGGCCCATTTTCTCGACGATGCACTTGACCGCCTTGACCGCGATGCCCTCGGGCTGGCCGTTGACCACGGTCTGATAGGGCTTCCAGTCCTGGGTGTTCAGCCGGATGGTTTCGGCCGAGGCGGCGGTCGAGGCGCCGATGGCCAGCGACAGGATGGCGGCCGCCATGATCGGGCGGATCGTGAAGGTGTTCATCGGTGCTTTCCCCCCCTGGGTGTTGTCGGCGGCGCCCGCGTCACGCGGTCTTGAGGTCGCCGAAGAACTGTTCCATCTCGCCCACCAGCATCTCGACGTTGCGGACCAGTCCTTGCGAACTGGAATAGATGGTCGCGGCCGAGTTTTCGCCGATGGCGGCGGCGCTGCGCACGGCGGAACTGGCGCTGTTGACCTCGCCCGAGCGTTCGGCGGCTTCCACCGAATTGCGGGCGATCTCGGCGGTGGCGGCGCGCTGCTCCTCGACCGCCGAGGCGATGATGCTGTTGACCTCGTTCAGCTTGGTCACGGTGTCGCGCACGCCGGAAATGGCGTCGACCACGCTTTTGGTGGCGCTTTGGATGGCGTCCACCTGCTGGCGGATGTCGCCGGTGGCCCGCGCCGTCTGGGTGGCCAGGGCCTTGACCTCGTTGGCGACCACGGCGAAGCCCTTGCCGGCCTCTCCGGCCCGCGCCGCCTCGATGGTGGCGTTCAGGGCCAGCAGATTGGTCTGGCTGGCGATGTCGTTGATCAGCCCCACCACCTCGCCGATGCGGCTGGCGGCATCGTGCAGGCCGTTGACCGCCGAGAAGGTGATCTCGGCCTGTTCCCCGGCGCCCAGGTTGATGTCGTGGGCCTCGGTGACGATGCGGCCGATTTCCTGGATCGAGGCCGACAATTGCTCGGCGGCGCTGGCGACGCTTTCCACGTTGCGCGACGCCTGTTCGGCCGCGCTGGTGACTTCGGTGGATTGGCGGCCGGTTTCCTGGGCAGTTTCCGCCATGGCCGAGGCGATGCGGATCAGTTCGGTGGCCACCCGCGACAATTCCCCGGCCAGACGGCGCGGGCGCTGGTCGAAACCCTGCACCAGCGTTTCGATGGTCTGGCGGCGGCGGAGTTCGACCTCCAGGGCCTTGGCGTGCTCGACGCTCAGCGCGTCGGCCTCCTGCTTGTTGGCGCGGAACACCGCCAGCACATGGCCCAGGGCGGCGATCTCGCGCACCTTCAGGTCGGCGGGAATGGGGGCGTCCACCTTGCCGTCGGCCAGGGATTCCAGGGCGTCGGTCAGCTTTTCCAGCGGGGTCAGCACCAGGGTGTTCAGCACCTGGCGGATGCCGACCATCACCACCGCCAGCATCACCGCCAGCATGGCGACGGTGCCCAGGATCTTGGTGCGCAATTCCGCCGCCAGACGGTCGGTGGACAGGGCGAAGCTCAGTTGCCCCAGCTTGTTCTCGGCGCCGTTCTCGTCCCGAAAGATCACCGGGGCGTGCACGACCACGTCGCGGCCGTCCAGGGCGGGCTGGCCGCGGGTGCCGATGGGCTTGCCCTGCGGGTCGCTCAGCACCACGCCGCGGAAATCGGGATCGGCCACCAGGGCCTCGACCAGACGTTCGGTCTGCGGCTGGTCGAACACCCACAGCGGCTGGGCCAGGGCGGCGGCCTGAAGCCTGGCGGTGATGCCCGCCCGCACCTGCAACGAGGCGCGGGCGGCGCCGTATTCCTGCTGCATCTGGACGATGGCGGCCAACGCGACCGTGACGGTCAGGACGACGGAGATGGTGGCGAGAATATACCACTTGGCACTGCGGCGACGTCCGCCTTGCGGCCGCCCGGCATGATCATCCGGCATCTGGTTCCCCCCACGGCGCATGCTTGCATACGCGAAATCAACCGGGGGACGGTAGCATCAATGGAAGCATACGGGCAACGTATGGCTATCATTAGATGTAGGTTGGTATGGGTTTGTACGGATTGCCCTCCATCTGGTTTGACGCCCCATCTGGTTTGACGCCGGTCAATGTGTTAATCATCGCCGGGCGTGCAGAATGCCGTTCGTCATGCGCGCCGGGGGATTGTCACGGATGTCGTTCCGCAGCTCCAGTTGGTCCAGCCTTTCCGCCTTGCGGGCCGTCACGGCCCGCCTGGGGGTGTGGCTTGGCGTGCTGGCGCTGCTGGCGCAAGTTCTGGCGCCGGTGCCGCAGGCCCAGGCCGCCGACTGGATGGCCGAGGGGCTGTTCCCGCCCACCTGTTCGGTGCATGTGGACGGTGCGGACGGTTCCGCCCTGCCGTCGCAGCAGGCGTGCACCCAATGTCCGCTGTGCCAATTGTCCCTGGGCGACCGGCTGGTGCCGCTGCCGGTGGTGTCCGCCCCGGCCGTGGTGCCGGTGGCCGCCGCTATCCGGCTGGTTCCGGCGCGGCCCGCGCCATCCTTGCCCGCCGCCGCCCATCCGCCGCTGCCGTCACGGGGACCGCCCGCCGCCGCGTGAAGTTCCTCCTGCGCCCTTGGTGCGCAGGATCGTCTTCCCGTGTGACCGGAGGCATCCCATGCAGAACACTGTTCCCAAGAAATCCGACCGTGGCGATACCGGATCGCTGGTGCTGGGCACCGGCCTGACCCTGGCGTCGCTGATCCTGGTGCCCGCGCTGTCGCAGGCGGTGGGCCTTGGCCCCAGCCTGACCGCCGCCGTGCGCGTGGTGCTGATGAAAGCCGCCGCGAGAGTCTGACCCATGCCGCGTCCCGCCGACCTTGCCCTGATCCTGCTGGCCCTTGGCGTCACCGCCCTGGCGGCCACCTTCGCCGACGCGGCGGCGGGACGCCGCGCCGCCGAACAATCCCTGGCCGGGCGGGCGGCACTGGTGGAGAAACTGGGGCTGACCGATCTGGCCCTGTTCACCGAGGCCCGGTACACCCGCCATCCGTCGCAGGCGGACACCCATGCCGCCTTCCAGGACCATCCCTTCGCCCTGGAACATTTTCCCTCGGGGGCGCTGGTGGCGCCGCCCCGGCCGCAAGGAACCCGGTGATGAACTGGTTGAACCGCCAGCGGGCGCTGCTGGATTTCGCGTTGTCGTCGTTGCGCCGCCGTCTGGGCAAGACGTTGGGGCTGGCCCTGGTCTATACCCTGGTGGTCGGGGTTCTGGCCTCGGTCATGCTGTTCTCGCACGCTTTGCGGCGCGAGGCGGCGCTGGTGCTGGCGGGCACGCCGGAAGTGCTGGTGCAGCGTCTGGTGGCCGGGCGGCACGACCTGATCCCCGCCGGGCATCTGGACGCCATTCGCGGCGTGCGTGGCGTCAAGAGTGCCGAGGGCCGCCTGTGGGGCTATCTGTTCGACCCGGCGGCGGCGGCCAATTACACCCTGATGGTGCCGTCCGATCGGGTGATCGAGCCGGGCGGCGCGGTGGTGGGCAGCGGCGTCGCCGATGCGCGCGGCGTGGCGCCGGGCGATCTGATGAGCTTCCGCGCCCATGACGGCAAACTGGTGCAGTTCCGCATCCAAGAGGTGGTGGACAAGGATTCCGCCCTGGTCAGCGCCGACCTGTTCCTGGTGTCCGAGGGCGATTACCGCCGCCTGTTCGGCATCCCCGAAGGCCGCTTCACCGACATCGTCGTCACCGTGCGCAACCCGCGCGAGGTGCGCACGGTGGCGGAAAAGATCGACGCGGCGCTGCCCGACACCCGCATCATCCTGCGCGACGAGATCCTGCGCACCTATGAATCGGTGTTCGACTGGCGCGAAGGCATCGTGCTGGTGCTGCTGTCCGCCGCCATCCTGGCCTTCGGCATCTTCGCCTGGGAAAAGGCGTCGGGCCTGTCGGCCGAGGAACGGCGCGAGATCGGCATCCTCAAGGCGGTGGGCTGGGAAACCGCCGACGTCATCCGCCTGAAAGCGTTCGAGGGCATGGTGGTGTCGCTGGGCGCCTTTCTGGTCGGCTATCTGCTGGCCTATATGCACGTCTTCCACTGGGGCGCCCTGCTGTTCGAGCCGGTGCTGAAGGGCTGGGCGGTGCTGTACCCGGATTTCCGCCTGACGCCGTTCGTGGACGAGTTGCAGGTGGCGACCCTGTTCTTCTTCACCGTCTTTCCCTACACCCTGGCGAATGTGGTGCCCATCTGGCGCGCCGCCACCGTCGATCCCGATCAGGTGATGCGATGATCCATCTCAGCGGCGTGAAAAAGGCGTTCAACCAGGGCCGCGCCAACGAGTTCTGGGCGCTGAAGGGTATCGACCTGGACGTTCCGGCCGGCAAGGTCACGGTGTTCCGCGGTCCCAGCGGTTCCGGCAAGACCACGTTGCTGACCATGGTGGGGTGCCTGGCGCGGCCGACCTCGGGCCGCGTGCGGCTGCACGACCGCGACATCTCGGCGCTGCCCGAGCGTTTTCTGACCGATATCCGCCGCTCGACCTTCGGCTTCGTGTTCCAGAACTTCAATCTGCTGAAGGGCATCAGCGCGGTCGAGAACGTCATGATCCCGGCCTATCCGCTGGGCGGCGACCACGGCGCCCTGCGCAAGCGGGCGCTGCAATTGCTGGAGCGGCTGGAGATGGGGCCGAAGGCCCATTCCCTGGCCGAATGGCTGTCGGGCGGCGAGGCCCAGCGCGTCGCCATTGCCCGCGCCCTGGTCAACGATCCCCAGGTGGTGATCGCCGACGAGCCCACCGCCAATCTGGACAGCGCCCGTTCCGCCCAATTCCTGGACATCGTCGCCGAGATGAAGCGCGACGGCCGCACCGTGCTGATGACCAGCCATGACCCGCTGGTGGCCGAGGCCGGGGTGGTGGACCATGTGGTCGGCATGCGCGACGGCGTGGTGGTGGAGCGTCGCTGATGCTGTTCCAACCCGCCATCATCGCCCTGCTGCTGGCCTCGGGACTGGCCGCGCTGATGGTCGTCTCGTCGGTGCCGTTCGCCTGGCGGGTCTTGCGGCGGTGGAATCTGGCCAGCGGGTCCGAGGACCAGTTGCTGCTGGAACGCCGCACCTATCTGGTCGTCACCCTGCTGAAGATCGTCATGGCGGCCGAGGCGGCGGCGCTGGTGCTGTTCGTGTTCAACGCCGACCGCATGGCGTCGCTGTTCACCGGCGCCATGTGCGCGGTCGGCACCCTCAAGGTGGATTCGTGGGGCTTTCCCGCCCTGTATCTCAAGCTGGCGGTGTTCTTCCTGGCCGGGGCGTGGCTGGTGCTGGACGCGGTGGACAACAAGGGCTGGGATTACCCGCTGATCCGCGTCAAATACGGCGCGCTGCTGGCCCTGGCGCCGGTGCTGGTGGCGGCGACGGTGGTGCAGGCCGCCTATTTCCTGGGGCTGCGCGCCGACGTCATCACCTCGTGCTGTTCCACCCTGTTCAGCGGCGGCGGCGTGACCGTCACCAGCAATTCGGTGGCTTCCCTGCCGCATGGCTTGGCGCTGTCGTTGCTGGCGGGATCGCTGGCCGCCGCCCTGGGCACCGGCGTGCTGGTGCTGTGGCGGCCGCGCCTGGGCTGGCTGCTGGCGCTGGCCTCGGCGGTGGCGTTCCTGGTGGGCATGGCGGCGATCATCTCGACCATCTCGGTCTATGTCTACGAATTGCCGCACCATCATTGCCCGTTCTGCATCCTGAAGCGCGAATACGGCCATGTGGGCTATGCCCTGTACCTGCCGCTGTTCGTCGCCACCCTGTGCGGCCTGGGCAGCGGCATCGCCGCCTGGGCGGCGCGGCGTCCCAGTCTGGCCGAGGCCGCGCCGCGCATGGGGCGCGTGCTGGCGGAATGGTCGCTTCTGGGTTTCGCCTTGTTCGGTGTGGTGACGGCATGGTTGATTGTGCGCTCGCATCTGATTCTGTTCGAGGCATTGTCATGATCCGCCCCAAGCTGTTGCCCGCTTTGCTGTCGCTGCTGCTGTTGGCCGCCTGCGGCGAGCAGGGCGCCAAGGCGCCGGTGGTGGGCGAACCCCTGCGCCCCTTCGCCGCCAAGGTTCTGGACGGCGACGGCGACCTCCGCCTGCCGGAATCGGTGGCGGGCAAGGTGGTGGTGCTGCGCTTCTGGGCGACGTGGTGCGCCTTCTGCAAGGACGAGATGCGCGACATCGAGCCGTTCTGGCAACAGGCGCGCGAGCGCGGCCTGATGGTGCTGGCGGTCAATGCCGGGCAGAAGCCGGACGAGATCCGCCCCTTCGTCGCCGGGCTGGGCCTGTCCTATCCGGTGTTGCTGGACCCGGATTCCAGGACCGCCCGCGCCTATGGCGTCACCGGCCTGCCCATGACCTTCGTGATCGATCGCCAGGGCAAGGTGCGCCACCGCATCCTGGGCGAAACCGACATGGCCGGGCTGCGCAAGATGGTGGAGGAATTGCTGTGAGCGAGACGGAGCAGCAATGCGATCTTTGCGGATTGCCGGTGCCGCCCAAGGCTTATCCTGTGCAGACGCCTGAACGTGTTCTGACGTTCTGCTGCGAGGGCTGCAAGGGCATCTGGCTGATGCTGAACGGCGAGCCCGAGGCGCCATCCGACAAGGGGGCAAGGCCGACATGAGCGAGATCATCAAGGACGTCTGTGAAACCATGGCGGCGCCCGCAGGGGCCGCCGGAACCCATCTGGCAAAGGGAGCGATGGCAATGAGCGCAGGTATCGTGGCGGGACGCGGCATTCTGGGGCGTCTGTTCGGCAATCCGCTGGTGATCTTCGCGGCGGGGGCCGTGGCCGGCTATTACGGCTACAAGTACCGCAAGGAAATCGCCGCCGCCGTGGCCAAGGGCACCGACATGGGCAAGGACATGGTGCTGAACGCCCGCGAAAGCCTGGCCGATCTGGTCGAGGAATCGCGCGAGGCCGAGGAAGCGGCGGGCAAGACCGCCGAATAGGCCCAACCAGCAAAGGGGGGCGGTCATGATCGTCCGGCTGAGGAACAGGGCGGCGGCGCGCGACGAGGCGCGCCAGGCCCTGATGCGCGAAGTGCGGGTGCGCCACCGCGCCCCCGGCCATGTGCGTTTCGACCTGCCCGCGGCGCTGTGCGCGCCGGGGGCGGCCGAGGCGTTGGAACGGGCCTTGCGGCGGGTCGAGGGTGTCTATCGCGTCACCCTGTTCGCGGGCATGGGCAAATTGTCCATCCGCTGGGCCGAGGAAGTGTGCACGCTGGCCCAGGTGGTGCGCGCCCTGGGCGGCGCGGTCGAGGCATTGGCCGATGGTGCCGCCGCACCCGAACCGGCGCCGCAAGGTCTGGTGGAGCGGATCAAGTCCTCCGCGCCGGTGGCGCGGCTGCGCGACCGCTACCGCGACCTCAAGGCCAAGGCGGTGGTGCTGAACCAGATCATGGCGATCAAGACCGGCGGCAAGGTGGCGATGCCGTTCGACGCCAAGGATTGGGCGCTGCATTTCGCCAACGATCTGGTGGTCTATTACCTGATCCGCACCCATTGGGACCGCATCATGCGGCAATGGCTGCCCAACCCGTGGACCTATCGCTACCAATGGGCCACGGTGGTCTATCTGGTGTTCCTGCTGGTCCGCTTCCGCAAGGGCCGCAAATGAACCATATCCAACTGGTGCACCAGACCGGGCGCCGGGTGCGCGTGCTTGCCCCGGCGTTGCGGCGCGACGCGGAAAAGGCGCTGCTGGCCGACATCCTGCTGCGCAAGCACGACGCCGTGCGCAAGGTGCGGGTGGTGGCCGATCTCGGCTCGGTCGCGGTGCATTTCGATCCGCGCCGCCTGCCGCCGGAAAACCTGCTGCGCCTGCTGGACACCGTCATCGGCAATATCGCCCGCGCGCCGCGCCGGGCGCTGGCCCAGGCGGTGGTGGCCGATGATGCCTGTGCCGAAATCAACGTCGCCATCGAGGGCATGACCTGTGCCTCGTGCGCGGCGCTGATCCAATTGTCGCTGGGGCGGGACGCGCGGGTACGCTCGGCCTCGGTCAATTTCGCCTCGGAAACGGCGTCCATCATCGGGGCGCTGGACCGTGCCGAGGTGGAAAAGCTGGTGGCCGGGCTGGGTTACGCGGCGCGGCCCATGGACACCCTGGCGCAGCGCCGCCAGGTGATCGAACGCGAACGCCAGCGGCTGGCCGAGGCGCGGCGCCGTGCCCTGTGGGCCGGGGCGCTGTTCCTGCCGGTGATGGCCATCGGCATGGCCATGCCGCGATCCTGGCCGTGGAAGCTGGCGGAACTGGCGCTGACCACCCCCATCGTGCTGGGCGCCGGGCGCGGCTTCTTCCAGCGCGCCGTCAAGCTGGCGGCCCGCCGCACCGCCAACATGGACACGCTGATCGCCCTGGGGGCGGGCGCCGCCTATGGGCACTCGCTGGTGTCGCTGATCGGCCGCCGCCATCACCTGTATTTCGAGGCCGCCGCCGGTATCGTCGCCTTCGTGCTGCTGGGCCGCTGGTTGGAGGAACGGGCCAAGGGCCAGGCGGGCGAGGCCATCCGCAAGCTGATCGATTTGCAACCGGCCACCGCCGCCGTGCTGCGCGACGGCGTGGAAAGCGTGGTGCCGGTGGACGAGGTGGCGCTGGGCGAAACGGTGATCATCCGCCCCGGCGAGCGCATCCCGCTGGATGGTGTGGTGCTGGACGGCCTGTCCACCGTGGACGAGGCGCTGATCACCGGCGAAAGCATGCCGGTGATCAAGAATGTCGGCGACAGGCTGGTGGGCGGCTGCATCAACGGCACCGGCCTGTTGCGCATGAACGTCACCGCCATCGGCGCCGATACCGTGTTGGCGGGGATCGTGCGCATGGTCGATCACGCCCAGGCGGCCAAGCTGCCGGTGCAGCGCATGGCCGACCGTGTCTCGGCGGTGTTCGTGCCGGGCGTGGTGGCGGTGGCGGGCGTCACCTTCGCCTCGTGGCTGCTGGGCGGGCGCGGGCTGGGGGCGGCGCTGGACAGCGCCGTGTCGGTGCTGCTGATCGCCTGTCCCTGCGCCCTGGGGCTTGCCACCCCCACCGCGATCATGGCCGCCACCGGCCGGGCGGCGCGCCAGGGGCTGTACATCCGCGACGGCGCCGCGCTGGAAAGCGCCGCGCGTCTGAGCGTGCTGATCTTCGACAAGACCGGCACCATCACCGAGGGCCGTCCCGCCGTCACCCGTTGCCACGTCGTGCCCGGCCAGTCCGAGGACGGGTTGCTGGCCCTGGTGGCCGGGGCCGAGGCGGGCAGCGAGCACCATCTGGGCCGTGCCCTGGTGGAGTACGCCCGCGCCCGCGCGGTGGCGCCGGTTCCGGGAAGCGATTTCCAGGCGGTGCCCGGCCAGGGCGTGCGCGCCATGGTCGGCGGCCATGCCGTGCTGGTGGGCAATGCCCGCCTGCTGGAAGCGGCGGAGATCGAGTGCGGATCGTTGGCCCCGCTGCTGGAGGAATTGGCGCAAGAGGGCGCGACCCCGGTGGCGGTGGCGGTGGATGGCCGCGCTTGCGGCCTGTTCGGCATCGCCGACCGCCCCCGCCCCGGCGCCGCCGCCGCCATCCGCGCCCTGCATGATCTGGGGGTGCGCACCATGATGGTGACGGGCGATGTCGAGGCCGCCGCCCAGCACGTCGCCGCCCTGGTGGGGATCGAGACGGTGGTGGCCGGGGCCTCGCCCGCCACCAAGCTGGAGATCGTCGAGGAATTGCGGGCCTTGGGCGAACGGGTCGGCATGATCGGCGACGGCATCAACGACGCCCCCGCCTTGGCCGCCGCCGAAGTGGGGTTCGCGGTGGGCAGCGGCACCGACATCGCCCTGGAATCCGCCCAGGTCACGGTGGTCGGCGGCGACATCGCCAAGGTGGCCGAGATGGTGGCGCTGTCGCGCCGCACCATGCGGGTCATCCGCCAGAATCTGGTGTGGGCGCTGGGCTACAACACCTTCGCCATTCCCGGCGCGGCGCTGGGGCGGCTGAACCCCATGGTGGCGTCCACCGCCATGGCGCTGTCCTCGGTGTCGGTGGTGGTCAATTCCCTGCGGCTGCAAAAGGCGGGGGAGTGACGGCATGGATGTCAGCCTGGATTACGGCCTTGCCTTCACCGCCGGTCTGTTGGGCAGCGGCCATTGTGTCGGCATGTGCGGCGCCCTGGTTTCGGCCTTCTTCGTGCGCATGGGCGAGGCGGGCAAGGGTGTTCTGCCGCTGGTCGGCTATCACGGCGCCCGCATCGGCATGTACACCCTGGTCGGCGTGATCGCGGCGGCGCTGGGCATGGCCCTGGTGTCCACCGGCATCATCGGCAAGGCCCAGGCGGTGCTGCAAATCCTGGCCGGGGCGCTGGTCATCCTGCTGGGGCTGGAGATTCTGGGATTGCTGCCGTTCCGTCTGCCGTCCATCGGCCTGCCCGCCGCCGCCGCGCGGCGCGTCTTCGCCACCGCCGGACAGCGCGGCCCGGTGTGGGGCGCGGCCATGGGCGGCGTCATGAACGGCCTGATGCCCTGCGCCCTGACCCTGGCGGTGGCGGTCAAGGCCACCGCCGCCAGCCACCCCCTGCAAGGCGGCGCGCTGATGCTGGCCTTCGGCCTGGGCACCCTGCCGTCCATGGTGTTCGTCAGCGTGGTGTTCGGCCG
Source organism: Pseudomonadota bacterium (assembly GCA_023458315.1). Taxonomy (GTDB): domain Bacteria; phylum Pseudomonadota; class Alphaproteobacteria; order Rhodospirillales; family Magnetospirillaceae; genus Magnetospirillum. The sequence goes on along the minus strand of JAEXAH010000062.1, from coordinate 21,148 downwards.
CCTGGGCGCCAAGCTGCGCGGCCTGCTGCTGAAAGGCGCGGCGCTGGTGGTCATCGTCCTGGGCATCGGCACCCTGCTGCAAGGTATCCGCTTTTTCGAGATCATGATCCGTCTGCCCAATTGGTAAGGGAACCGCAATCCATGACGCAGCGCCTGCTGGCCCGCCTTGTCGCCCTGTTCCTGCTGCTGGCCCCCGCCGCCGTGCCTGCCGGGGAATTGGTGGTGCCGCCGCCCAAGCCCGATTCGGTCTGTCCGGTGTGCGGCATGTTCGTCGCCAAGTTCCCGGAATGGATCGGCTATGTGGTGTACAAGGACGGCCACGCCCATTATTTCGACGGCGCCAAGGATCTGTTCAAGTTCCTGGCCTCGCCCAAATCCTATGTGCCCGGCCATCGCCAGGAAGAGGTGGCGACCATCGCCGTCACCGATTACTACGCGGTCGAGCCCATCGCCGCCCGTGACGCGTGGTACGTGATCGGGTCCGACGTTCTTGGCCCCATGGGGCACGAATTGGTGCCGCTGGCCACCGAGGCCGAGGCCAAGGATTTCCTGCGCGACCACAAGGGCAAGGCCATCCTGCGCTTCGATCAGGTGACGCCGGAATTGCTGGGCCGTCTGGACAAGGGGCAGGTCAAGTGACCATGGCCCTGGTCGCCGCCGGTCCGCGGGCGGTCGCCCTGGACCGGGCGGCGCTGTGGCGTGACCTGCGCGACGCTTTCGCCGATGATGCCGCCTTCGCCGCTGTGCAGGACGGCCGCACCGGTCTGATTTCCGATTACGGCGTGGCGCTGCCGCCCGGCGCGGTGCCCGCCATCGCCGCCGCCGTGGCGGCGCTGCACGATGCCGTCAACGCCCCCGATCTCCGCCGGGCGCAACTGGCGGCCAATGGCTGGCCCGGGGACGCGGCGCCCCATGCCGGGCCGCTGTGTTTCGACTTTCACCTGACCGCCGACGGGCCGCGCCTGATCGAGATCAACACCAATCCCGGCGGCCTGCTGATCGCCGCCGCCCTGGCACGGGCGGCGGGACAGGCGGCGGATGTGGAGGGCGCCGCTTTGGCCTTCGCCGGGGGCGGGCAACGCGTCGCCATCGTGGACGAGACGCCGCCATCGCAATTCCTGTGGCCGGAATTCCTGCTGTATCAGGCATTGTTCCGCCGCGCCGGGCTGACGGCGGAAATCCATGATGCGGCGGGGTTCGACCCGGTGGGCTTCGATGCAATCTATAACCGTCTGACCGATTTCCGCCTGGAGCGGCCCGAGCATGCCGCCTTGGCCCAGGCGTGGCGGACGGGCAAGGTGGTCCTGACCCCCGATCCCTTCGCCCATGCGGCCCTGTCGGACAAGCGGCTGCTGGTGGAACTGTCGCGGCGTTCGCCCCTGGTGCCGCCGACACGGGTGATGACCGAGGAAGATTGGGACTGTCGCCGCCATCTGTTCTTCAAGCCCATGCGCGGCCATGCCGCCAAGGCGGTCTATCGCGGCGACAAGATCAGCCGCGCCACCTGGGACAACCTGCCGCGCGGCGCCACCATCGCCCAGGATTACGTGCCGCCGTCGCGGCTGGAGGTGCCAGGGGCGGAACTGGGGGCGGAACCGCTGAAATGCGATCTGCGGGCCTTTGCCCTGGACGGGCGGCTGGTGTTGCTGACGGCGCGGCTGTATCGCGGCCAGGCGACCAATTTCCGCACCCCTGGCGGCGGTTTCGCGCCCATCCTGGCTTGAGGCCGGGCGCGGAACGTGCGACACCAGGGCATGGGACAGAACACGCGACGCATGTTGACGGCTCTTTACGGCGCGGCCCTGCTGCTGGTGGCGGTTCCGGCGCGGGCCGAACAAATCGTGGCGTGCTGGTTCTATCAATATCAGTGGGTCTATTACCGCATGGTGCCCAACACCGCGCCGCCCACCACCTTTTCCACCTCGGGCACCGGCAACGGCCTGTGGGTGACGGGCGGCGAGCCGCCCAGCGTCGATGAATCCGAACAGATCCTCGACGAAATCCGCCGCACCCTGCCGCGCGGCGATGCCGCCGCGCCGCCGCCGCGGGCGATCCTTCAGAACGTCAGCCGCATGGCCTGTCCGGCCTCGCTGGACGGCATGAGTCTGGACCTCGCCCGCGTCTGGCTGCGCCAGCCATCGCCGCCGCCCGCCGCCAAGGGCGGGGCGGCGCCGAAGCGGTAATCCTCCTCTACGAAATGCCGCCGATGGCGGTCAGGAACATGCCGTTGGGCAGATAGGCCAGGAAGCCGCCGTTCAGGCCCAGGCGCCGGGCCTGGGTCCGGGTGCTGCGGCTCTGGCGTGGCGGGCACGGCTCCAGCCGCGCGGTGGCGGCGGTGTCGGGCAGGTCGCCGTGATCGATCAGGGCGGCGATGATGGAACGGGCATGGTCGGGATGGTCGGCGGCGACCACCACCAGCGGGGCCTTTTCGGCGCGGATGCGCCACAGGGGCTGTGTCATGGGATCATCCTCGGGACGAAGGGGAAGGGGGGGCGGACCCCAAGGCCCGCCCCGAACATCACTCGTCGGCGCCGCCGGTATCGGGCAGGTGCATCTCGTGCCACAGCGCGTTGAGGATGCCCGCCCCGCAGGCCAGGCCGATCCCGAGAATCCAGGCGAAATACCACATGGCGAAATCTCCTCAGTAATGGCCGACCGGGTTGTTCTCGATCTGCGCGGCGGTGACGCGGCCGCGCAGAACCCGGAACACGAAGGCGGTGTAGGACAGGACGATGGGCAGGAAGATCAGCGTGCAGATCAGCATGATGAACAGCGTGCGTTCGCTGGACGACGCGTCCCACACCGTCAGGCTGGCCTGCGGCGCGATGCTGGACGGCATCAGGAACGGGAACATGCTGACGCCCGCTGTCGAGATGATGCCGAAAATGCCGGTGCCGCTGGCGATGAAGCCCAGACCGGGACGGCCCAGACGCACCAGCGCCACCGCCAGCAGCGGCCCGGCGATGCCGAGAACCGGGGCGGCGATCATCCACGGATGAGCGGCGTAATTGGCCAGCCACGCGCCGTCGCGCACCGCCACCTGCTTCAGCAGCGGGTTGGACGGGCCGCTGGTCAACACCTCGCCGACGATGGCATAGCCGGGAATGGCCTGGGACAGCCACAGACCGGCCAGCACGAACAGCAGCACCGAAACCGGCGCGGTGACGGTCAGCAGACGCACCGCCCGCTGGCGCACCGGGCCGTCGGCCTTGACCGCCAGATAGACGGCGCCGTGGGCCAGCAGCATGGTCAGCGACACCAGCCCGGCCAGCAGGCCGAACGGGTTCAGCAGCTCGAACAGGCCGCTGCCTTCGTAGAAGATGCGCATGTCGCCGTCGATGCGGAACGGCACGCCCTGCAACAGATTGCCGAAGGCGACACCGAACACCAGCGACGGCACCAGCCCGCCGATAGCCAGCGCCCAATCCCAGAACGAGCGCCAGCGGCGATCGGCGATCTTGTTGCGGAACTCGAAGCCGACCGGGCGGATGATCAGCGCCGCCAGCACCAGGAACAGCGCGATGTAGAAGCCCGAGAAGGCGGCGGCGTAGATGGTGGGCCAGGCGGCGAAGATGGCGCCGCCGCCCAGGATCAGCCACACCTGATTGCCGTCCCATACCGGGCCGATGGTGTTGATGGCGACGCGCCGTTCGGTGTCGGTGCGGGCGACGAAGGGAAGCTGGGCGGCGACGCCCAGGTCGAAGCCGTCCATGATGGCGAAGCCGATCAGCAGCACGCCCAGGAACAGCCACCAGATCAGACGCAGGATTTCATAATCCACGATACCCATGATGGGCGTTCCTTATTCGGCGGGTTGCGGGAGGACGGCGGGGGCGGCCGGGCGCTTGAGGTCCAGGGCCTGCACCGGGCCGAGGCGGATGGTCTTGCGCATCAGCACGATGTCCACCACCAGCAGCGACGAGTAGAACAGGACGAAGCCCCCCAGGGTGAACAGCACCTTGGGCAGCGACAGCGACGACGATCCCAGGAAGGTCGGCAGCATGCCGTCCACCGCCCAGGGCTGGCGGCCGAATTCGGCCACGAACCAGCCCAGTTCGGCGGCCAGCCACGGCAGCGGCAGCGAATACAGGCACAGCTTCAGGTAACGGGGGCTGGAGAAGTCGCGCTTGCACGCCTTCCAGAAACCGACGGCGAAGAAGACGATGAAGAAGAAGCCCAGCGCCACCATGATGCGGAAGCCCCAGAACAGCGGACCCACGCCGGGCACGGTGTCGCGGGCGGCCCTGGCGATGGTGGCGTCGTCGGCCAGTCGCGGATCTGCCACGTACTTCTTCAGCAACAGGGCGTGGCCCAGATCCTTGTCGGTGGCGGCCAGGATGGCGCGGGCCTCGGCGTCGCTGCGGTCGGCGCGCAGCCGCTCCAGCGCGTCATAGGCCACCAGACCGTTGCGCACCCGCTGTTCCGCCAGGACCACCAGATCATTGATGCCGGGCACGGTCTGATCGACCGAACGGGTGGCGATCAGGCCCAGAACCCACGGAACCTTGACCTCGAAATGGTTCTCGCCGGTCTTGCTGTCGGGGATGGCGAAAATGGTGAAGCCTGCCGGGGCGGGCTCGGTTTCCCACATGCCTTCCATGGCCGCCAGCTTCATCTTCTGGCTTTCGCTGACGGTGTAGCCGCTCTCGTCGCCCAGGACCACCACCGACAGGCTGGACAGCAGGCCGAAGGTGGTCGCCACGATCATCGACCGCGTGGCGAACTGAACATGACGCTTGCGCAGCAAATAATAGGCGCTGATGGACATCACGAAGACGGCACCGGTGACATAGCCCGCGCTGATGGTGTGCACGAACTTGGACTGGGCGGCCGGGTTGAACAGCAATTCCCAGAACGAGGTCATTTCCATGCGCATGGTGTCGGGGTTGAAATGCGCCCCCACCGGATTTTGCATCCAGCCGTTGGCGATCAGGATCCACAAGGCCGACATGTTCGAGCCGATGGCCACCAGCCAGGTGGCGGTCAGGTGGCCGACCTTGCTCATGCGGTCCCAGCCGAAGAAGAACAGGCCGACGAAGGTGGATTCCAGGAAGAAGGCCATCAGGCCCTCGATGGCCAGCGGCGCGCCGAAGATGTCACCCACATAGTGCGAGTAATAGGCCCAGTTGGTGCCGAACTGGAATTCCATGGTGATGCCGGTGGCAACGCCCATGGCGAAGTTGATGCCGAACAGCTTGCCCCAGAACTTGGTCATGTCGCGCCAGATGACGCGGCCGGTCATCACATAGGCGCTTTCCATGATGGCCAACAGGAAGGACAGCCCCAGGGTCAGGGGCACGAACAGGAAGTGATACAGCGCGGTGGCGGCGAATTGCAGCCGCCCCACCTGGGTTGGGTCGAAGTCGAACATGGTTTCACTCATCCCGATCTTGTTGGGCGACGGGCAGCAGGCGGTCGTCCATCACGGACGTATCCACCGGCACGCGGGCGTCGCCGCCGAACACGAACAGACGCAGGGCCACCACCACGCACAGCTTGACCGCCAGCGTGGCGGCGATGCCACGCGCCAGTGGCGTGCGGGGGCGCAAGCCCGCCGCGGCAAAGGCGCGCAGGGTCGTCAGGAAGGCGTGCATGGGCACACTCCTTTGGCAAAAGGCGGAAGTGGTCGCGTCGTTTGGAACAGGTTTCGCCGGGCGCGGCGCGGCTTTCAGCCGCAAAATCCGCGCATATGACCGGTTCCGTCCCCGATCAGGGACGAAGCGGACCGGCGAAACGTCGCGGGATCAGGCCAGTGGGGGCGCGCGGGGGCTGGCGGTGCCGGGCAGGCGCACCACGTGCGCCACGGCGGGTTCGGCGGGAACGAAGGTCGCGGCGCCGGGATAGACGATGTCCAGCGGCAGCAGGATTGCCGCCGGAAGCTGCGCGCCGCCATGCATCAAGGGCAGGCAGTAGACGCAGAAATCGCTATGCGCCGCCGAGGTGTCGCCGGTTCCCACCACATTGCCGTCGCGGTCCATGACCACCATTCCGGCGGCGGTACAGACCACGAAGCGGTCGCCCAGCAATTCCTGGGCGAAGGGAGCCGGGCCGGCTTCGGCCGAACGTGCGGGAAGGGCGCTGGCGCCCAGCACGTTGAAGGCCAGCAGGAACAGGCCCAGCCAGGACACGAGACGCCGCCGGAACAGCCCTTGCGAGCCCTCCGTCTTCGTCACGTAAGCCTTGTGGCGAAAGACCTTTCTCATGGTGGGGGCACTATCGGCGAAGGGCCGGGTGAAGTCAAGGCGGGGGCTCAACCCGCCCGCAGGGTGAACACCACGCGGCAGCCGGTGGCGTCCTCGCCGTCCTCGATCCAGATGCGGCCGCCCAGGCGTTCGACGATGCGCTTGCAGATGGCCAATCCCATGCCCGAACCGCTGGAATCGGGGCGGCCGCCCAGGCGCTGGAACACCCCGAAGGCGCGGTCGCGGTCGTCGGCGGCGATGCCGATGCCGTTGTCCAGCACCTCGATCACCCACCAGCCGGGGGCGCCGGGGCGGGCCGACACGCCGATGGCCGGGGCGATTTCGGGGCGGCGGTACTTGATGGCGTTGCCGATCAGGTTCTGGAACAGGCTGCCCAATTGGGATTCGTCGCCCATGACCCGGGGCAGGGGGGCGGCGACGGTGATGACGGCGCCGCTTTCCTCGACCGCCACCGCCAGATTGTGGCGGGCCTGATCCAGCGGCACCGCCAGATCCACCGGCTCGGGCGGCTTGCCGCGGGTGCCGACGCGGGCGTATTCCAGCAGGGCGCTGATCAGCAGGCTCATGCGCTTGGCGCCGTCCACGGCGAATTCGATGAATTCGTCGGCATCGCGGTCCAGCTTGCCGTCATAGCGCCGCTTCAGCATTTGCAGATAGCTGGCGACCATGCGCAGCGGTTCCTGCAAATCGTGCGACACCGCATAGGCGAATTGTTCCAGATCGGCGTTGGACCGTTGCAGGTCGGCCAGCAACGAGGCGATGGCTTCCTTGCTGCGTTTGCGGTCGCTGGTGTCGCGGAACACGATGACGGCGCCGCGCACGTTGCCCTGCTCGACGATGGGGGCGGTCGAGAACTCGACCACGAAGCTGCTGCCGTCCTTGCGCCAGAACAGTTCCTCGTCGCCCTGGCGCGGCTTGCCGTCGCGCAGGGTCTGGCTGACCGGGCATTCCTCGACCGGGTGGGGGCTGCCGTCGGCGCGGGTGTGGTGGATCATGTGGTGGTGGTGGGTGCCCAGCAATTCGTGCAGGTCCCAGCCGGTCAGGCGGGCGGCGGCCGGGTTGGCGAACACGGTGTCGCCATCGGCATCGACGCCGACGATGCCGTCGCCCGCCGCTTCCAGGATCAGTTCGTTCTGGCGCGACAGCCGGGCCAGCGCCGCCTCGATGCGGCGGCGTTCGGTGGTGTCGCGGCCCACCACCACCAGCCCCTTGCGGCCGCCATCGGCGCCGAACAGCGGCACCCGCACCACGTCGAAGATGTACGAGGTGCCGTCCGGCCCGGTCAGAACCTCCTCGCAGCGGGCGGGGGCGCGGTGCTCCCAGGCCCGCCAGTCACCGGCACCGTGCGGCGCCAGGGCGGCGGAATGGCGCACCAGTTCGGCGTTGGTGCGGCCGACATACTCCACCCCCTCCAGCCCCAGCAGGCGGCGGCCGTATTCGTTGATCACCTGCCAGCGGCCCTCGCCGTCCTTCAGGCAAACCATGTCGGGAATGGCGTTGATCAGGGTGGACAATTGCTCGCGCTGGTGGTCCATGTCCTCGGCGATGCGCTGGCGGGCGACCACGCTGTCGCGGAACGCCGCCACTGCCGCCTGCATGGCGCCGATTTCATCCCGGCGGCGGACCGGCGGCAGGTCGATGCCGGTGTCGCCGTCGGCCAGGGCGCGCAACTGGTTCTGGATGCGGGACAACGGCGTCAGCAGGCGGGCCGAAACCACGAAGACCACCACCATGCCGAAGGCGGTGGCCAGCACCGCCCGCGCGATGGATTCCCACATCCGCCACAAGGTGTCGTGGCGGTGGGCGGCGACGGTGGTTTCGGTGCGGGCGGCGGCGGTTTCCATCAGTTCGGCGATGGAATCCAGGGCGGGCACCGAACGGGAGGTGTATTCCGCCACCTCGACCGGCGGCATCCGCCCGGCCAGCCGGGCATCCAGGATGCGGTCCTGAAGCGGGCGAAGCTGGCGGAAGAAGCGATCCTCGACCCGGTCCACGGCGGCCAGCAGGGTCTGGTCGCCGATCAGCGCCACCTCGCGCCGGATGGAACGCCAGGTGGTGGCGCTTTCGCCGCGCAGCCGCATGATTTCGGCCATGGCGGGCGCGGGCAACGGCGCGCTTTCCGAGACGGTGGCGGCGATGCGCGACGATTCCGTGCCCAGGGCGTTGCGCAGGTCGAACGCCAGCATCTTCATGCGCGAATAGGCGCGGAATTGCGGGGAAAAGCGGTTGGGTTCCTGCGACAGTTCGGACATGGACTGGCCGATATCGTCCAGCACCTGCGAGGCGGCGGCGAACCAGTCCCGCGCCAGATCGGGCGGGCGGCGGTCCAGCGGCTGCGCCAGCGCCATGTCCACCCGCCAGCGCAGATCGGCCAGATGGCGGTGGCTGTCGCGCAGGCGGGCCAGCGCCGGCAGGGGCTGACCGGCGCTGTGGATCAGCGCCTCGGCCAGATTGGTTTCGGCGGCGCTGCGGCGGTTGCCGATGAAGGCGCGGTTCTGCTCGCTGACCGGTTCAGGCAGGCGCAGCACCACGTTGGTCCGTCCCCGCTCGAACGCCAGGTTCTGGCCGCCGCGCAGCAGGTGGTCGATGGTGCGGTTGGCCTCGATGGCGTCTTCCGCGTCCATGTGGGCGCGGGCGCGATCCCAGGCGTCGGTGACGGAATGCGCCACCACCACCGCCACCAGCGCCGCCACCAGGCTGACGACGACGGCGCGCGTCGATAATTGGCGTGGCCAGACGCCCATGTTTTCCTGCCCCCCGCTGGTCAAATGGGCCGTCACATTCCCAAGGTGATAAACCTATCGGGATATTCCGCCTAGGGGCTGTGCTCTTCAAGGGGGGAGTGCAAATAAAGCTGAAGTTCGATGCGCAGGCGGGTCAGGGCGGCGGCCATTTCGGCCCGTCCGGATTGCGCCGGATCGGGGGGCACGGCGCGCAGGCGGTCTTCCAGGGTGGCGCACAATTCCGCCAGGGGGGTGCCGCCGATGGCCAGGGCGGCGCCGCGCAGGGCATGGGCCAGCCGTGCCGCCTCGGCGGGGTCGGCGGCGTTCAGCCGGTCGACCCAGTCCTGGGTGTAGGTATCGACGAAGATGGACACCAGACGGCGCAGCAGCACCGGACTGTCGGCGGCCGAGGCCAGCCCGGCGGCGCGGTCGAACGCCTGGAAGGTCAGGGCCGGGGCGGGGGCCTCGGGTTCCTGTTCTGGCTCGGGCTCGGGCTCTGGCTCGGGCTCGGGTTCGGGCTCTGGGACCGGTTGCGGTTCGGGCAGCGGCGGCGCCTCGGGCATCCAGCGTTCCAGCACCGCCCCCAGCTTGGCGATATTGATGGGCTTCGAGACGTAATCGTTCATGCCCGCGTCCAGGCAGCGGGCGCGGTCTTCGGCCATGGCGTTGGCGGTCATGGCGATGATGGGCAGGTCGTGGTGGCGCGGCTGTTCGCGGATCAGCCGGGTGGCCTCCAGCCCGTCCATTTCCGGCATCTGCATGTCCATCAGCACCAGGGCGTAGTCGTTGCGGGCCAGCAGGCGCAGCGCCTCGATGCCGTTTTCCGCCACGTCCACCCGCAATCCGGCATGGGACAGGATGCCGCAGGCCACTTCCTGGTTGATCTCGTTGTCCTCGGCCAGCAGCACCCGCTGCCCGGCGAAACGCGGCAATTCCGCCGGGGGTGGGGCGACGGCGGCGGGGCGGGGCGTGCCGCCGCCCTTGACGGCGCGCACGGCCGCGTCGAACAGCGCCGACGGGTTGAGCGGCTTGGTCAGGATGTCGGCCACGCCCTCGGCCTCGGCGCGGGCGGCCACTTCCTCGCGGCCGAAGGCCGTGACCATCACCACCGGCGGCTGACGGGCCGGGGGCAGGTGGGTGCGCAGCGCCCGCAGGGTGTCGAATCCGTCCATGCCCGGCATCTGCCAGTCCAGGAACACCGCGTCATAGGGCGGGCCTTCGCCGTCCTGGCGCAAGATGGCGGCCAGCGCCTGGGGGCCGTTGGCGGCGCGGTCGGTGCGGAAGCCCATGCCCGCCAGCATGTCGCCCAGCACCGTCAGGGCGGTGGCGTTGTCGTCCACCACCAGCACCCGGCGCCCGGCCACGTCGGAATCGGTCAGCCAGTCGGGCTGGTCGTGGCCCTTGCCCAGCCGCAGGGTCAGCCAGAAGGTGCTGCCCTGGCGGGCGACGCTTTCGGCCCCCACCTCGCCGTCCATCAGTTCGGCCAGGCGGCGCGAGATGGCCAGGCCCAGGCCGGTGCCGCCATAGCGGCGCGAGGTCGAGCCGTCGGCCTGCTCGAAGGCGCTGAACAGCTTGGACAATTGTTCGGGCGTCAGGCCGATGCCGGTGTCGGTGACGGCGAAACGCAGCAGCACGGCGTCGCCGTCATCCTCCAGCACCTGCACCCGCAGCACCACCTCGCCCTGTTCGGTGAACTTGACGGCGTTGTTGGCGAAGTTGATCAGGATCTGCCCCAGGCGCAGATCGTCGCCGTGCAGCAGCGACGGCACCGCCGGGTCGATGTGGAAGACCAGTTCCAGACCCTTTTGCGCCGCCTTGTCCGCCACCATGTGCGACAGGTTGTCCAGCAGCGCCTCGAACGCGAAGTCGCGGGCGTCGATGGTCAGCTTGCCCGCCTCGATCTTGGAAAAGTCCAGGATGTCGTTGATCAGCCCCAGCAGGTGGTCGGCCGATTGCTGGATCTTCTGCACGTATTCCCGCTGCTGCGGCTGCTGTTCGCCGCGCAGCACCAGATGGGTCAGGCCCAGGATGGCGTTCATGGGGGTGCGGATTTCGTGGCTCATGTTGGCGACGAAATCGCTTTTGGCGCGGCTGGCGGCCTCGGCCGCTTCCTTGGCTTCGGCCAGGGCGCCGGTGGCGGCGGCGTGTTCCTCGGCCAGACGGCGGCGGCGGGATTCGTGACGGCGCACCAGGGCCAGCGCCGTGGCGGCGGTGACGACGCCGCCGATCGCGGCGGCCAGCGCCGCCGGATGCCCCTCGGCCGCCAGCGGCAGCGTTCCCGCCAGGGTCAGCAGCACCGCGCCGCCGAGAGCCCACGTCAAACCGTCGTGCCGCATGGTCATGCCGTCATGTCTCCCCCCCTGCCGGTGTATCAGCGGTCGCGGGCGGTGGCAACGGCCAAAGGCGTTGCGCACAGGATGGGGGATTTCAGGCCAGGGCCGAGCGTGGCGTCCACATGCCGAAGCCCAGGAAGAACAGGTCCAGGTGGCGGGCCAGCGGGCTGCGGCGCAAGGCGTCCAGGTCCAGGCGGCTGCTGTAGGGATTGTAATCGGCCAGGGCCAGCACCACCCGCACCGTGGCGGGGTCGCGCGACACCGGCAGGGTCGCCAGCTTGTCCAGGGCGGCGGGGCTGGCGCCGGTGATCAGGCCCAACCGCAGCTTCTGGCGCAGCAATGCCTGGGTCTGGGCGGCGACCCGCTCCATGTCGGCGGCCAGCAGGTCGTGATAGCGGCGCACCTGCTCCAGGATGCCTTCGACGCCGCCGCCCAACGAGTATTTGACCTCAATCAGCGCCAGCCCCAGTTCGGTGCTGGCGTTGCGGCCGTTGCGCGGCCAGTGCACCCCGACCACGTCCAGCCGGTCGGCGGCGGACAGCGCCACCTGACGGTCCACGCAGAAATATTCGGTGTTCAGCGCCGCTTCGTTGTTGTTGAAACGGATCAGCAATTGCTCGATCTCGATTTCCAGGGCGCCACCCGCGCCGCCGCCCTTGGCATGGCAGGCGATGCGCTGCTTGACGTGGGGCAGGGCGTCGCGCACGTAATCACCGGTCTGCCGGGCGCTTTCCAGCACCAGCGGTTCCGGCGGCGACCAGAAGGCGGAATCGGCCTCGACGGCATAGCCCCGGCGCTGGCGGCTCAGTCGGGCCAGTTGCTGTCCCTTGCAATAGATGGTGGCGACGTCGTCGCGCATTTCCAGGATCAGGTCGCGGTCACGCCGCACCACCTCCAGCAGCGGCGCCAGCACGCCCTCTGCCAGATCGGCCTCGAAATCCGGGGACAGGCCGCGGCCGGGGGTCAAACGGTCCACCACTCGCCGTCCTCGTGGTTCTCGACGCGGGGGAAGAATTCGGCGAAACGGCCGGTTTCGAAGGAATGGATCGGCACCAGCCGTTCGGCGCCCAGGGCGTCGGCAAAGCGGCGCAGGTCGGCGATGGAGGCATGGCCCGAGGTGTGGACGATCTCCATGGGAATGCCGTGCCCGGCCGCCCATTGCAGGAACGGCCGGAAAGAATCGTCGCGCAGATAGCCTTCCCATTGCGACCAGATCATCCGCGCCCCGTCCAGACAGGCGGCGGCCTCCAGGTCGCGGGCCATGCTGGGGCGCATCATCAGCACCGCGCCGGGTGCCAATTCGGCCAGATGCTCGGGAAAGATCCGGTGGCGGGCGTGGCTTTTCAGCAGGTCGAACATTTGCAACTGCGCCACCCGCCGCCGTTGCCACGACGGCACGAACAGGCGCACGTCCTGCCAGTCCGATTGCGGGATGCGGGTGTTGCCGGTGGCCGCCAGGATGGCGGCGGCGTACAGGTCGATGACCATCACCCGCCCGGCGCGGCGGCAGGCCCGGAACACGCTGACCACGCGGTCGATGTTCTGCGCCGAGGCATGGACCAGAACGGCGCCCGGGGTGGCCCGCATGATGTCGGCCATGGCCAGTTCCAGGTCGGCCTCGGTGGGGAAGCGTTCGTCCCCGGCCAGTCGGCCGATGGTCGATCCCTCCATCAGCAAGGCGTGGACGTCGCGCGGCGGGTCGCGCAGCAATTTCTCGAACAGCCCGGCCTTGCGGCCGTGGGCGCGCAGGTCGCCGCTGTAGAACAGCCGCCGTCCGCCGCCTTCCACCAGCATGGCGTAACTGTCATAGGCGGAATGATCCATCAGATAGGGCGTGACGCGGAACGGCCCCAGGGTCAGCGTCTCGCGGTCGGCCAAGTGGTGTCCGGCCTTCAGCGCCACCCCGTCCGGCAGGAACGGCGCGGCGGCGCCCAGGATGCGCTCGGCGGCGGCGCCCATGGCCAGCGGCACCGAGGGCGGCAGCAGGCGGGCCAGCCCCACATGGTCGTGGTGGGGATGGGACAGAACCACCCCCAGCAGCGACGGGTCGGCGTCGCGGAAACCGGAGACTGGCGGCAACAGCGCGTCGGTGGCGCCGTCGGCGTCCAGCGGCAGCCCCAGGTCCAGCACCAGCCGCGCCCCTTCCGCCTCGATCTCGACGCAGGTGCCGCCGATCTGGCGGGTGCCGCGATGAATGCACACTCTCATTGTCCGGGTCCGTTCCCTGGCCGCGGGCCAAGTCCCCGCCGCGCGCCGCGCGGCGGGGAAGGGGCGTTCAGCCCAGCGCCGCCTTGATCCTGGCGACGGCGTCGCGGCTGTAGAAGCTGCACACGCCGCGCTTGGCGGCCGGTTCGATGGCCTGCTCCTTGATGGCCTTCTTCACCTTGGCGTCGGACACGCCCAGTTCCTTGGCGATGTTTCCGGCGCTGATCAGGTCTTCGCTCATGTTTTCTCCGTTGGCTGGTGGTCAGGCGACGTAGCGGCCGCCGCGCAGGATGCGGATGTAATTGACGCGGTCGAAGGCGGTTTGGTCGGCCACCTTGTCGCGGCTCATGCGGCCGCGGATGTCGGCGACCGAATCGGCCTCGCGCGCACGCAGGTCGGCGACCAGACCGTCATGCAGTTCCTTCATGTGCTCGACGCCGTGGCGCAGCAGGGACGAGGCGGTCATCACCACGTCGGCGCCGGCGAACAGGAACTTGACCACCTCGGCGGCGCTTTGCACGCCCGAGGTGGCGGCCAGCGAGCCCCTGACCTTGCCGTGCAGGGCGCCGATCCACAGCAGCGGCAGGCGGATTTCGCCGCGATGGCTGAGGCGCAAATCCCGTTGCAGGGTCAGTTCCTCGAGGTCGATGTCGGGCTGGTAGAAGCGGTTGAACAGCACGAAGCCGTCGGCCCCGGCGGCGTCCAGCGCCTGGACCATGGCCCCCGGCGAGCTGAAATAGGGGCTGAGCTTGATGGCCACCGGAATCTTCACCGCCTGCTTGACCGCCTTCAGCACCTCGACGTGGCGGGCCTCGACCTCGGGGCCGGACAGCGACAGGTCGGTGGGCAGGTAGAACACGTTCAGTTCGATGGCGCTGGCGCCCGCCTCTTCCATCTGCCGGGCGTAATCGATCCAGCCGCTGCGCGAGGTTCCGTTCAGGCTGGCGATCACCGGCATGTCCACGGCGGCGCGGGCCTTGCGGATCAGGTTCAGGTAGTTCTTCGGCCCGGCATTTTCGGCCAGGTGGGTGGGGAAATAGGACAGCGCCTCGGAATCGCCCAGGGTGGCGAGGTGCTCGATCTCCTCGATCTCGTTCTCGATGTCCTCCTGGAAGATGGACGGCAGCACCACCGCGCCCGCGCCGCATTCCTCGGCCTTGCGGATGGCGTCCACGTCCAGGCCCAGCGGACAGGCCGACATCACCAGCGGGGTCTTCAGGGTCAGGCCGAGGTAACGGGTGCTCAGGTCCATGGAACGCTCCTGTTGCTGGGGCCGGTGCGGCACAGGGGCGATGCTAGACCCGCTTAATATTGTGGGCAAGCCGTCAGGGCGCCGGTCAGGAATGCGCCCAGCAGATCGCCCAGTTCGTCGTAACAGGCCGGGCCTTCGTGTCCGGCGCCGTCCAGCAGCACCAGACGGGCGGTTTCCGGCGCGGCGGCGGCGATGGCGCGGGCGGCGTCGGGGGAAACCATGTCGTCCAGGGTGCCGTGTCCCACCAGCACCGGACAACGGACGCGGCCGATGGTGGCGGTGGGGGCGATGGCGTCGAAGCGGGCGCCGATCACCCGCTCTACATAACGGCAGATCAGCCAGCCGAAGGGATGGAACGGGATGCGGGCGCGGGCCAGGGTGGCGCGCATCACCCGCAACGGATGGTCGAAGGCCGACAGGCTGACCACCGCGCCGATGTCGCGGCGGCGCGACGCCGCCAGCAGCGCGGCGGCGCCGCCCACCGAATGGCCCAGCACCGCCGATGGCGGCCGGTTGCCATCGCCGGGCCGGGCGGCCAGCCAGTCCAGGGCGGCCTCGATGTCCTCGGCGAAGCGGGGCATCGAGGAAAAGCTGTCGGGATCGCTGCGGCCGTGGCTGCGGGCGTCCACCAGCAACAGGGCAAAGCCGCGGCGGTGCAGCACGGCGGCCAGCGGCAGCATGGATTCGGCGTTGGCGCCCCAGCCGTGCATGACCACCACCAGCGGCGCCGGGGGCGCGGCGGGGACCAGCCACGCCGCCAGAATCTTGCCGTTGGCGGTGGGGATGGCGACGTCGTGGTGGTGCAGCCCGAAATCGCCGGGCGTCATGGTGACGGGCGGGCACGGCGCCCGAAAGCCCCGCCACACCGCCCAGCGCAGGGCGGCCAGGGTGGCCGCGCCGCAAACCCCCGCAATGAGGATCGTGACCGTCGTCATGGCGGGAATGTCGCTGAAAAAATGCTGTCAGGCAATGTCCCTCCTAGCGGACATCCGCCGCCTTGGTTTCCTTCAGATAGGCTTCCTCGACCTCGGACAGTTCCACGGTGTCGTAGCCGGTGATCATGGTCCTGACGTAATGCAGCGGCGTCTTGCCGGTGGTGGTCATGTAGACGTGGATGATCACGAAGGTGCCCATGGCGAAGGCGGCGGCGGTGTGCAGCACCGCCACCACCCACAGCCCGTCGCCGGACCAGGAATGATGGTCCCACAAATTGTACAGCAGATAGGCGATGCCGGTGGCCCACAGCGCCGGGCCGATCAGCGTCATGAAGGTCATGTAGGCCAGGGATTGCAGGGCGTTCTGCTTGCGCTGCAACGACTTCTTGTAGGGGTGCGGCTCGCCCACCAGGATGCCGTAGGCGTAAAAGCGGATCACCTTGATGATCCCCTTCTTGAACAGGTATTGCCGCCACTGGCCGGTGGTGAAGTTCCAGAAGGTGGTGAACACCCACAGCGCCATCAGCGCGATGGCCGCCCAGGTGTGCACCTGGACCGCCAGGCCGAACGGAATCAGGTCGTGGCTGCCGTGCACCCGAAATCCGGTGAAGAACAGGGTGAACACCAGGATCGCCTGGGACCAGTGCCAGAACCGCTCGTAGCGGGTGTAGATCATCACGTCGCGTTTAGTCATGGCGGGCCTTCTTGTTCAGCAGGACGCGCAGCAGGCCATGGATCAGGACGCCGATCACGGCGCCGCCCAGGGCCAGGAAGCCGAGGATGTCGAGCAGGCGGAACGAATCCCGCCCGGGCAGGTAGAAGCCGGGAAGATCGGCCAGCCGCCCGTCGGTGGCGGCGGTGTGGCACTCGCCGCACGCCACCGCCTGTTCCTTGGGCGCCACCATGTGGGTGATGGGCCAGTACATGCGGGTTTCGATATAGTCGATCTTGCCGCTCCAGGGCATGCCCGCGTAATCCATGCCGAACCGGATGGCCTTCTGGATGTCGAAATGGGTCCAGAAGGCGCTGTCGTCGTCGCCGAAAACGTGGTTGACCAGCAATGTCTTCAGTTCCGGGTCATAGGGCTGCTTGCCGCGCATTTCCTTGAACGGCCAGATGCGTGCGCCGGGCTCGCCGGGGGCGCCGTGCAGCCGGTTCAGCACCAGGATGCCGGAATCGTCGATCCGGTCGCCCATGTTGGTCTGGTCGATGACGCCGTTGTACCAGCGATAGGTGGGGCGCACGTTCTCGCCATAGCGGAAATCGCCCTTTTCGGCGGAATAGCTGAGATGGCCGTGGTCGTCCCGGATGAACACCGGCTTGCCGTCGGCATCCTTGCGCCCGGCGGTGGACCAGTCCCACCACGTCTTGGTGGCGATGCCGCCACGGGCGAATTCCGGAATGTGGCAGGTCTGGCACGCCACCTTGTCGGTGTGGTCGTTCAGCTTGGCCTGCTGGTGCGGGGTGTCGCCGTGGCAGGATTCGCAGGTGGCGCGGTTGTGGTCGTCCTTGGGCAGATCCTTGCCGTGCGGGTCGCTGGCCTGGGTCATGTAACGCGACCCGGACGGAATGTGGTCGTTGAAGGTATGGCAGGTGGCGCAGGTCATGTTGGCGCCGTCGGCCGCCATGTGCACGTCCAGGTCGCGCGACGGCTTTTTCAGCGAACTGTCCAGGTCGCCATGCTTGACCGCGTCGCCGCCGCCGCCGTTGAAATGGCAGGCGCCGCAATTGTCGCGGCCGGGATCGCCGACGCTTTGCGCCGCCTTCATCAAATCCGGCGGCTGCTTCAGCTTGCCGCCGATCATGCGCGGTTCGTACAGCGGATGGCCGGCGTCGGTGGCGACCTTGGAATATTGGCCGGACCGGTCGTGGCAGACCAGGCAATCCACGGCGTTGGGGTCGGTGGGGGCGGGTTGGCGGACGTCGGTCCAGCCGTAACCGGCATGGCACGACGTGCAGCGCGGTTCGTTGGACACCGGCGACCCGCAAAAGGAATTGGCGGTGCGCGCCTTGCCCAGACGCTGGCCGGTCTTGGGGTTGGTGACGTCCCAGGTCCAGTGGACCGATTTCATCACCTGGTGGCTGGCCTCGGTGTGGCAGGCCAGGCACGCCTTCGTCACCTCGGGGGCCGAGGCGAATGGTCCCTTCAGGGACTCGAACTTGCTGTGGTCGGCGGTGCTGGCCCTGGCGAAACCGCTCAGCAGGCACATCACCACGGCCACCGCGATGGTGGTCGTTCTCATGACGGCGGACGCTTCCTTGGCGCCTTGTCGGCGCGCTGTCGATGGTTACGGGTGCTTTTGCCCGCCGTTTCGGAAACGGGAGCGCAATATCCATCATTTACGGAAGCGCACGGCCCGGCGCGTTGATAATTCGCAATCCGCTAATATGAGTGCGGGCCGCCAACGGCGGGTGCGACGTGTACCCGCCATGATATTTCGCATGGATGCTTATATAAAACCTATTCTAAGATACCTGACAACTCACGGAGGTTCATGGATGAACTCTAAAATTCTCGCCGTCGCGCTGATTCTGGCTTCCGGCTCGGCCCTGGCCGCCGAGGTGCAGGTGGTGGTGCGGGGCGTCAAGCATGGTCAAGGCACGGTCAAGACCGCGCTGTATTCCGACCCCGCCACCTTCCGCAAGGAGGACAAGGCGCTGGCGGTGCAGGCCCAGCCCGCCCGGCCCGGCGAGATGACCTTCGCCTTTCCCGGCGTGGCGGCGGGCCGTTATGCGGTGGTGGTCTATCATGACGAGAACGGCAACGGTCAGATGGACCGCTTTCTGGGCATGATCCCCACCGAGGGTTATGGCCTGTCCAACAATCCCGAAGTGTCCGGCCCGCCGCAATTCGAGCCCAGCGCCTTTGACGCGGCCGAGGGCGTGGCGGCGCGGACGGCGATCGACCTGCGCTATTGACCATTGAGAAATTCAATGCATTTCATGAAATGTATTGAGTTTCATCATGTCACGGTCGCCGCTAGCATCCGCCCCGTAATGACCCGAGGGGGCGATGATGACACTCGATCCGGTGATCCTGTTCTTCGTGCTGGGCGTCGCGGCCGGCCTGTTGCGGTCGGAATTGCGGCTGCCCGGTCCGGTCTACGAATTCCTCAGCATGGTTCTGCTGGTGGCCATCGGCCTCAAGGGCGGCGTCGAACTGGCCAAGCAATCGGCGCTGGCGCTGGCGCCGCAGATCGCGGCGGTGGCGGCCATGGGGGTGGTGCTGACCCTGATGGGCTATCCGCTGCTGCGCTGGCTGGGGCGGTTCGGCCGCGCCGACGCCGCCGCCATCGCCGCCCATTACGGTTCGGTCAGCGTCGGCACCTTCGCGGTGGCGGTGGCCTATCTCGGCTATCGCCAGATCGGGTTCGAGGAATACATGCCGCTGTTCGTGGTGGTGCTGGAAATTCCGGCCATCGTGGTCGGCGTTCTGCTGGTGCGCGGCCTGTCCGGTGACGGCCGGTGGGGGCGCATGGCGCACGAGGTGCTGTGCGGCAAAAGCATCGTGCTGCTGGTGGGCGGCCTGCTGATCGGCTGGCTGGCGGGCGAACAGGGGGTGCAGCCCATCAAGTTCCTGTTCTTCGATCTGTTCAAGGGCGTGCTGGCGCTGTTCCTGCTGGAAATGGGGCTGATCGCCGCCAGCCACCTGGGCAGCCTGCGGCGGCACGGGTTGTTCCTGGTGGGGTTCGGCATCGCCATGCCCCTGCTGGGGGCGGCGGTCGGCGGTTCCCTGGCGCTGCTGCTGGGGCTGTCGGTGGGCGGCACGGTGCTGATGGCGACGCTGGCGGCCAGCGCCTCGTACATCGCGGTTCCGGCGGCCTTCCGGCTGATCGTCCCCGAGGCCAACCCCACCTTCTCGCTGACGGCGGCGCTGGGCGTGACCTTTCCCTTCAACATCCTGGCGGGCATTCCGCTGTATCACAAGCTGGCGGGCAGCCTGCATCTGGCGCGGGGGGTGCTGTGATGACCACGCACAAGCTGGTGACGGTGATCACCGAGGCCGCCGTGGAAAGCGCCCTGCTGCGCGACCTGGAAGCGGCCGGAGCCCCGGCCTGGACGGTGTCGGACGCGCGGGGGCGCGGGCGGCGCGGGCGGCGCAGCGGCGCGTGGGACGCGTCGGGCAACATCCGGGTGGAAATGGTTTGCGACCAGGCGGCCGCATCCACCATCATCGATCTGGTCAAAGGCCGTTACGGCCGCGACTATGCCCTGTTCCTGTTCGTTTCCGACGTGACCGTGCCCTGACCATGCCGATCCCCATGCCGCCCTTTGACCTGGACATCCTGCGGACCTTCGTCGCCGTGGTCGAAAACGGCGGCTTCACCCGGGCGGCCGGGCGGCTGGGTCTGACGCAATCCACCGTCAGCATCCATGTCCGCCGCCTCGAGGACGGGCTGGGGCAGCGGGTGTTCGTGCGCGACCGGCGCGAACACGCGCTGACGGCGGCCGGGGAAACCCTGCTGGTCTATGCCCGCCGCATCCTGTCGCTGGCCGACGAGGCCCGCATCCGCCTGCTGGAGCCCGATGTGGGCGGCGTGGTGCGGCTGGGAACGCCCGAGGATTTCGCCACCCTGCATTTGCCCGATGTGCTGTCGCGCTTCACCCGTGCCCACCCCCAGGTGGCGCTGGAGGTCAATTGCGACTTCACCGCCAACCTGTTGGACGGTTTTTCCAAGGGGCTTTACGATCTGGTGCTGTGCAAGCGCGAGCCCCAGGGCGGCGCCGACGGCACCAAGGTCTGGCGCGAGCCGCTGGTGTGGGCCGGGTCGGAACGGCTGCGGCTGAGTCCGGATCAGCCGGTGCCGTTGGTCCTGGCCCCCAGTCCCGACCTTTACCGCCGCCGGGCGCTGGCCGCCCTGGACGAAATCAACCGCCCGTGGCGCATCGTCTATACCAGCCCCAGCCTGGCAGGGGTGCAGGCGGCGGTGCGGGCCGGGCTGGGGCTGGCGGTGCTGCCCAAGGAAATGGTGGCGCCCGGTCTGGTGGTGGCCGGGGCCGCCGCCGCCCTGCCCGACCTGCCGGACACCGAACTGGCGCTGTACCGCGCGCCGGGCGCGTCGTCCAAGGCGGTGGACATGCTGGCGGGGCACATCGTCCGCTCGCTGGAGCCGTGGGCGCCGACCGCATCCGAGGGGTGATCACCCGGCGGGGCGGAACTGAAAGGGAATGACGAAGCTGAGGTCGCCGTCGCCGCCCGCGGGCGGCGGCGGGAACGGTGCCGCCCGCTGCACGGCGTTCAGGGCGGCGCGGTCCAACAGGCCGCTGCCGCTGCTTTCCGCCACCTCGGCATGCAGCAGGCTGCCATCGGCGGCCAGGGTGAAGCGCAACCGGGTGGTGCCGCGCAGCGTCACCCGTTCGGGGCGAAAGCGCATGATGCGCGCCCACACCATGCGCAGGTAATCGTCGCGTTCGGCCTGACGGGCGGCGGGATTGCCGATGGCGACGGCATTGGCGGCGGGCGCGGGCGGTTCGGCGGTTTCGGCCGGGGCTGACG
>JAEXAH010000061.1 GCA_023458315.1 Pseudomonadota bacterium | reverse complement strand
TTTCCCCAAGGCGCCCCGGATGCAGGCCAAGCGGCCCGCTCCCGGTCCCGGTCGCCACGGCACCGCCGCCATGGATGCCGCCGCCCTGCTGGAAGCCTGCGCCGAGCGGGGCTTTCCCGAACTGGCCGCTGGTCTGATGCGGGCCGGGGCCAGCGCCGAGGCCGTTGCCGCCCGCCTCGATGAAGCCGCCGCCATCGCCCAAGCCTGCGACTTGACCCACACCCCCGCCGCCATGCGTGCGGCGCTGGTCGGTGGCGGCATCACCCTGGAGGCGGCCCGCATGATCATTGCCGAGCATCGCGCCGCGGTGGATGAGGCCATCGGCACCGATCCCGTGTACCGCGGCGGCAGCGGCGCGCAACAGGGCCGCACCATGATCGACCACGCAGCCATTTACGCCAACCTGAACCGGAGGACCTGACATGACCACCTTGTTCCAACCCCTGCACGACCTTACGCCCGATGAGGTCACGATCCTCGGCCTCGCCAATGCGGCCGGTATCCCCAATGTCGGCCGTATTCTCGTGGCCGAACGTCTCGGCCTGGAAGTCTCCAAGGAGATCATCCAGGGCTACCTCGACGGTGAAGCCGCCGAGCGCCACCACCAAGAAGCCATTCGCCGCCAGAAGGCCGTCCAGAAGTTGATGGAGGGCCAGTGATGGGCTGGATCAACGAAGGCCGCCACGCGGGCGAATTCATCGTCTCGGAAGGCAACGGTCGGATCAGCCGCGAGACGGCCACCATCACCGGGGGCAATTTCGATGCCGGTACCGTGCTGGGCAAAATCACTGCCTCGGGCAAGTTCACCATCCTGACGCCCGCCGCCAATGACGGCAGCGAGACGGCCGCCGCCGTCCTGTTCGACAACGCCCGCGCCGCCGCCGCCGATGTCAAAGGCGTGGTCGTGGCCCGGATGGCCGAGGTCAAGGCCGCCGAACTGGTCTGGCCCGCCGGTATCACCGATGTCCAGAAGACCGCCGCCCTGGCGTCCCTGGCCACCGTCAACATCATCGCCCGGACCTAAGGAGGGTCGCACGACATGGCAACCAACATCCTCAACCTGTTCGACGGTGACGCCTTCAGCATCGTCAACCTGACCGCCGCCATCCAGAACGTGCCCTTCGCGCCGCACCTGCTGGGCGACATGGGCCTGTTCAACGCCGAGGGCAGTCCGACCACCGACATCGCCGTCGAGATCGAGAACGGCACCTTGACCGTGATCCCCACCAGCCCGCGCGGTTCCGCCCCGGCGCAGGTCACCGGCACCCGCCGCAAGGTCCGCAAGGTCGAAACCGCCCACATCGCCAAGGAAACTGTGATCTATGCCGATCAGGTCCAGAACGTCCGCGCCTTCGGCACCACCGATCCGCAGAACCTTGAAGCCCTGGTCATGGCCCGCGTCAATGGCCCCTTTGGCCTGCGCGCCCAGATCGAGCTGACCCACGAATACCACCGCCTCGGCGCCATTGATGGTGTGGTGCTGGACGCCGACGGCGTCACCGAGTTGCACGACTGGTACAGCTTCTTCGGCGAGACGCGCCCCGCCACCGTGGACGTGGACTTCGGCGCCCTGACCGCCGATGGTTCCGAATTCGAGACGGAATGCACCGGCTTGGTCCGCACCATCACCAAGGAACTCGGCGGCCTGGTGCTGACCAACATGCAGCCGGTGGCGCTGTGCGGCGACAACTTCTTCGACAAGGTCTACGGCAACAAGGAAGTCAAGGCCGCCCGCAAGAACCGCGACACCGGCAAGGATGGTGATGTCTTCGGGGCGTCCAAGGCGTTCCAGCGCATCACCTATGGCGGTATCTCCTGGGCGAACTATCGCGGCACCGATGACGGCAAGGTCGCCGTGCCGACCGATGAGGCCCGCCTGTTCCCGGCTGGTGTGCCGGGCCTGTTCCAGACCCACTTCGCCCCGGCCGATACCTGGGACGCCGTGAACACGCCGGGCCTGCCGATCTACCTGTTGCAGCGCCGCGAGCGTCAGACCGAAAGCGCCCGCGTCTTCGAGGCTCAGTCGAACCCGTTGCACCTCTGCATCAAGCCGAAGGCCCTGCGGCGGCTGCGCATCAAGCCGTAACGATGGCGGCACCCTCCCTCCCGACCGACAGCCCCAGCGCCCCAGGCGGCCCTGCGGCGTGGCGGGAGGGGGCAAGGCCGGGGACCCTGGAGGGGGGTGGGGACCGAGGGGAGCGTCACCAACCGTGTTTCCACCCCAGCTAAGGGGTCTGAAATCCGGTTAACAAGTTAACAGGGTAACAGGGTGGTTAGGCCGAGACACCAGCAATCCTGCGGGTTCCAGCGTCAACCAGCACCGTCAACCAGCGTTACCTTTCCGTCAACCGCCGTTACCTTTTCGTCAACCGGCGCAGTTACCTCGCCTTCAAGTTAACAAGGAGCAGCCGCATGCCCGATCCCACTGAACCCGTCCGCGCCGCCCTGGCCTCCCTCCGCGACCGCATCACCGAGTTGAAGACCGAGCGGGCTCGGGTGTTCGCCGCCCCGATGCCCGAGGCGGAAGCCCTGGCGGCGCTGGACCGTGTCATGGCCGCCCAGGTCGCGGTGTGGCGCGAAGATGCCCTCAATCTGCCCGCCCTGACCAAGCACACCTCGGACCCTGCCGATTTCCGCCTGATCCGCCGTTACGGCCTCGGCGAGGACCGATCCGACCGCGCCGCCTCGGGCCTGCTGTGGCTGGCCTTCGGCTCGGCGATCCGCAAAACGATCGAGGCCGAATTGAAGGCTTGGTACGCCGCCGCCGGTAAGCCGATGACTGCCCGCGACCGAGGCGCCGCCCTGGACCGGCTGAACGGCCAGATTGCCGAGTTGGAGGGGAAGGAGCGCGAGCTTCTGGACGCCCTGGCTGAAATCGCCTGATTGGAGCATTCCCATGGCCGACGACAAAACCGTATCCCTGCGCATTGACGGTTCCCAGCCCGAAGACGCCCTCGAGAACATTGAGCGCGCCGCCGAAGGCGCCGCCGAGGCCATGGGGCAACTGGATACCGAGATCAAGAAGACCGAGAGCGCCGCCAAAGGCCTCGGGGATGCGGCGAAAGGTGCCGCTGACAAGGTCGGGGCGCTGGGCGCCGAGGTCAAGAAGACCGAGGAAAATACCAAGCGTCTCGCCGGTACCAATCGGGAATACGAATCCGCCGCCCGCAGCGTCGCCAACAGCGTCCAAGCCATCTCCCGACTTGAAGCTGCGTGGCGGGCCTCGATACTCGATACCCAGAACAGCGAGAAGGTCCGCGCGGCGGCCCTGGCGGTGGTGTTCAGCCGCAACATCGGCGGCGCCGCTGACGAAGCCCGCGCCATGGAGATGCTGGCCGGAAAACACAAGGATGCGGCCGCCGCAATCCGCTTCATAAATCAGCACGGTGCCGCTGTGGCACCGACCATGCACAATGCTGGTGCGGCAGTACTGGCAGCGGGTTCCCGAATGGGCAAGCTGGGCAACATCGCGCAGCAGGCCGGGTATCAGATCAGCGACATCGCCGCCGTGGCCGCCGCTGGTGGCAATGTCATGTCCACCGCCGGGACGCAGCTCGGGCAGTTCATGGGCGCCTTCGGCCCCTGGGGTGCCGCCGCCGGTGCCGCCGTGACCGTGGCCGGTGCCGTGGCCGCCGCCATGACCAAGGATGCCGATGCCGCGAAGAAGGCCGAGGAAGCGGTGAAGGCCTATGCCGCCGCCCTGGACGGTGCGACGCCGATCTTTGAGCGGTTCAAGCAAGCCCAGGACAAGGCCGGGGGCAAGGCCGAGCATTGGCGGGAAGAACGGGACGCGGTCGCCGCCCTGCAACAGCAACTGGAAGAGCTGCTGTTGAAGCGCGAGGAGATGGTGAAGAACACCAACTTTTTCCGCACCAACCTCAGCTTCGCACCGAGCAAAGACGACTTCTCGGAAATCGACCTCAAGATTGCCAACCTGCGCTCCGCGCTGATCCAGGCGCAGAAGACGCCGATCCAGACCCGCGCCATCACCGCCTCGGAAGCCGTCCTCACCTCGGACGATCCCTTGCGCGACATGCAGATCAAGCAGCGCGACCTCAAGGCCGGTATCGATCAGGCCAAGATCGCGGGCAACACGGCGGCCGTAACGCAGCTCACCGAGGCGTACAAGGCCGTCACCCGTGCCGTGGATACCTACGTCACCGAGGGCCAGCGCGAGCTGTTGATGGCGGAGGCCAAGGCCAAAGCCAGCACCATGAACAAGACCGAGGCGCAGCATTATTTGGCCCTGCGCAGCGCCGAAATCGGCCTCATGGGCAAGGTGATCGAAATCGGCGAACTGGAACGCCAGCAGAAGGCGACCGGCATCGAGGCCAATGCCGCCGCCGCGAAATCCTATGCCGAGAGCCAGAAGGCGATGTCCGCCGCCGCCATCGGGACGCAGGCCGCATTGGCGCAGAACGGCCTTGACGTGGAACGGCAGGCCCTGGCGCAGCGGAAGGCCTTGGGCGAGATCAGCGCCGCCGAAGAATTGGCCCTGGCCATCTCCATTGATGACCGGAAGCGAGCGGTCGCGATGCAGGAGGCGCAGCAGCGGCTTGCACTTCTTCGCCGCACCGCTGGCACCGAGCGCACCGAGATCGACACCGCCGAACGCGCCATTACCGAATTGCGGGCCAAGCACAGCCTGGAGCGGATCAAGCAGGTCGATGCCGAACTTGCCGCCCGCCAAGCGGCTGCAAAGCAATTGGCCGAAGTCGGCATCAAGGACACGGCCGACAAGGGCAAGGACGGCGTCGCCGCCCGCGAGGAGAACCTGTCCTTCAACAAATCGATGGGTAATATCAGCGGCGCCGAGGAGATCGCCGAACTCCGCGCCATCGCTGAGGAGAAGATCAGGATCCGGCGCGAGGAACTGGAAGCCACCCTTCAGCTTGCCGGGCTGGAACAGACCGAGCGGGACCGGATCAATAAGGAGTTGGTCGGCCTGGAGCGGCAACGCGCCCTGGAGATGTCGAAGATCGACCACCAGGAAACCCGCGACCGGTTGCAGGAGATCAAGAACTGGACGGAGCCGTTCAAATCGGCCATGAGCCAGATGGTCAACTCCTTCATCTCCGGCACGCAGACCATGCGCCAGATCGGCGCCCGCGCCATGCAATCCATCGCAGCCTCTTATGCCGGACGGGCGGCGAACTGGGGCTTCGACAAGGCCGCGACCGGGGTTGTCACCTCGGTTGCCGGGAAGGGGGCGGCCTCGACACTGGGGCTTGGTGACAGCGGCACCGGCACGGCGCAGGTCGCCGCCACAACCGGAAACACCGCCGCGCTTCATGCGTTGACCGCCGCTTTGACCGGCAACACCACGGCCACGGCCACCGACACAGCCACCACGGCCACCAACACCACGGCCACCACCATCGACACGGCGGCGACGACCGCCAATACCGGCGCCACGACAACATCGGTCGGCTCTCAGGTCGCGGGCCTGGCCGTTAACACCACGGGGGACGCCACGAACACCGGCGCCGTCGCGGCCTTGACCACGGCGGTTTCCGCCAATACCGCCGCTCAGGGCGGATCGGCCTGGGGGGCAACGCTCAGTTCCATGTTGCCGGGCTTCGCCGTCGGCGCCTGGGACCTGCCCGCCGATCAGATCGCCCAGGTCCATAAAGGCGAAATGATCGTTCCCGCCGACACGGCTCCGACCGTCAGGTCTGTCCTGACTGCCAGCGGCAAGACCATCCCCACCTCAGACCGAGCCCAGGCCGCCATGGCGGCGCTTCAGAGCCGGATGGAGGTGCCGCAAGCGGTCCTCGCCGCCGCCGACATCCGCATCCCCTCGACAGGGCGCTTCGCCCTGCCGGACTGGCTCGGCAAGGGACCGAATTTCGAGGCGGCGAAGGCCATGTCGAACACTTCGACCAGCACGACATCCAATACCCAGCATAACACCTTCCACATCAACGCCCTCGACGGCGCCTCGGTCCAGGCCTGGGCCAATGCGAACGCCCCGAAGCTGGCGGCGTCGCTGGGGCGGTATTACGACCGCAACCCGTCGAAGCGGCCCCGGTGACTGAATGACCGTCCCGATCTTCCCCGACCTGCCCGGCGCCCCCGCCGTGCTCTATGTCACAAGGAAAAATAGCCATGGACCACAATGATCCCGATCAGCTTTTCGCCGCGCTCCTCGGCTTGCAGAACGCCCACACCCTGCTGATGGGAAGCCTTGTCAAGGCCGGGGTGGTCGATGCTGGCGCGTTGCTCGATGCCATGGAAAGCCTCATGGCCCATATCGACTTCTCCACAATCCCGGCGGCGATGGCCGAGCCCATGCTGGAGCTGTACCGCAACGTGCAGATGATCCAGCCCGATCCGGGCCAGGGCGGCGGCGCCAAGCCGCAGCACCTCCGCCTGATCCTCGGCGGCAAGCCGGAATAGTCTCCCCCAGCCGGAGGGCGTGGCGTGCCACCGTTGAGCGCCACAGGGTCCGGTCGCGGTCTTAGTCGGGCAGTCACCGCGCGCCAAAAGCAACCCCGACAGCATGACGGCCCGCTCTTCTGGCGGGCGCGGTCGGCCGGGGCGGTCAGGACAAGGGCCGCCCCACCCTAACCCACTGGAGGGACGGGCATATTCCCTTTAAAGGTAGAAATCGCGACCTTTTCTGAGGGGGCGTGGGAGCTCGCGGATGGCCCCCTGGTTACACCCGCAGCCCGAGGCTGCGCATGTAGGCCAGCGCCTCTTCCAGTTCCGCCGACGGCTCGGCCTTGCGGCGCGGCTTCCGTTCCGGCGCCTCTTTGGGCTTCGGCGGGGCGGTGAGCCTTTCTCTTAATACGCCCGTGGAGCGCATTTACAGCGGCGGGCGTGGAAAGAATGGCGGATGATGAACGGCTTATCGTCTTCCGATTGCATGACCATTCTCCGTAGCGGGGGATCAATGTATTCGCTTTGCGGATATGGCCGAAAGACACACACGCACCGACCGGCGGGTTGACCCCGGCCGGATTGGTGGTGCAATGTGGGTAGTTGGAGCGTGAGAACTCCCGCAACGGGGCCTGCCAGGGCCTTGCGTTGCAGTCACAGAGCGTTGGCTTCCCTCGCCAAAGGGACTGCCATCGAAAATGACGTGCCCGCCGCCAAGCGGGCGCGACCGGCACCACTATGCCGGGAGTCTGGCCGCTATACAAGACCCTTTGGGGAAGGCGGTCGGGCACGTTCTCTGTGGCGTGTTCTCACCCTCCCGGTGCCAGTGCCGTTCACTGGCGCCCGGCCGTGAGAAGCCGGTAGACCACAGAGAGACTGAAATGACCACCAACACCCCCCGTGTGCCCCGAGGGAACGACATCGCGAACTGCCTTCTCGACTTGGAGGGCATCGGCGCCCTGCTGCTGGGTGTCGCCGCATGTCTGCTCAATTTTGGGCCCACATCCCGAGAGGTGGCGATGCCCGCCGACGCCCCCGACCCGGTCTTCGCGCTGGCCCAGGAACGGGACACCATTATGCGGGAATACAGCGTCCCCGACCTCGATGATGCCATCATGGACGCCCTTGAAGCCCGTCTCGCCAGTGTCGAGGCTCGCCTCGCTGCGGCGCAATGCTCGGCCTCGGCGGCTATCGCGGAAAAGCTCCGCGTCGTGGTCGGCATGGAAGCGTTCAACGACAAGTCCGCAGAACGCATCGTGCGAAGCGCCCTGGCCGATCTGGAACGCGTGGCGAAGGCTGTGTCATGAGCCGATTCCGCCTTGAGGGTTTTGCCCCAGAGGCATAGCATCCCCCTACCCCGCCCCACATGTCGGGGCGGGGTAGCTGTTCCGTCCATAGCCATCCGCATACGCCCACCATAATCAGACGCGTTGTGATGGGTACTTAGGCCGCATGCCGCCGGGACGCGGCCCGGCACGTTCCATCATGTCCAGCCTCGACCAGGGGTCCACGAGGTCCACAGGCATGGACACGCCGCCTGCCGTGGCCGTCGCGGTTCCGTCCCAAGGATCCACATCGAGCCTGACGCATGTCTCCGACAGCATGCGGCGGAGGCCGTCCTTCCCGATCCACATGGCAAGCGACTGCCGCGAATGCGTGACGAGCACGGGATGGACGCCGTCGCCGGCGGCCCCCATCGAGGACAGGACCGCCTCGGGGATCTCGAACCTGCCCGCCTCCCTGACGACGCTAAGGAGCGGAACCTTGGGCGACAGCGTGTGGGGCAAGGCCGCCAACGCGGAGAGGCGTCCGTCGTCGGCCTCGGTCACCGGGTACAGGGCGAACATGTCCGCCCTCCCCTCGGCGACGAGGCCGAGCGCCGCAGGGTCGTCCGCATCCACCCGGTCGAAGCCCTCGCCGTCGAAGCCTCCGGAGACGAACACCTTCCGTCCGGCTGCGGCCCTGCCCCTCGCCATGGCCAGCGTCGTGGGCCTGTCCGCCCGGTCCAGGACGAACACCGGACCAGCCCATTCCAGCACGGCCGCCGCGACCGCGAGGCCCTTGCCCGACCCGGACGGGCCGACGACCAACGCCCCGCCCGAAAGCGACGCCGTCACGAGCATGGGATCCTCCCCGCCGTCGCCGGCACGCCCCGTCTGACCCAACACGAACGACGTCGGCGACCTGTCCAAGGAAATCGAAACGCTCATAACCGCCTCCCCTGCCTATGCAACATATGTTACAGGGCCGTGTGAACGGGCGTCAAACGGACGCCGTGCGGGAGCCAGACGGGAGCGGTTATGGTGTATGGGATGGCCGTAGACATGGCGGCTGCCTTGCGTTTCCGGAAGCGATGGCTCCTGAAACGAAAAGGGCGACCCAAGCGGGCCGCCCCAGCCATCAGAAGTGGTCGACCGGCAAGTCCGGCAGAAGTTTAATTCCGACAACCAACGGAGCGGTCGCAAAGCAAACACCCAAGTACAGCTTCAGGCCCCCTTTGCCGTACTTCGCCTTCTTGCCTTTGGCGTCCGCCGCCAGCTTGAGCTCCATGAGGCCGGCCGCGATCAGCAGGGCCCCGATTCCGTAAAAGCCCATGTCGATGACGGAGGACGATTCACCGTCGGCGGCGGGTCCGTCGCCTGTCGGAACAGGCCCCAGGACGCTCTCGGCAGCCGAGGCCGCGTCGATCCAGAGGAGGGTGGCTGCGGCGGATATCCTGGAGATGATGTTCATTCGATATCACCCGAGCAGGCGACCCGAACGTTCGGAGGCTCCTCGCTGTCCATTCGCTCCCCTGGCGCGGTATGAACCGCCGCCTCATAGTGCAGTTTGATCCTGACGAGCCCAGCATGTCTGCGC
>JAEXAH010000060.1 GCA_023458315.1 Pseudomonadota bacterium | reverse complement strand
ATGGATCAGGCCATCCGTGACGCCGGCCTTGAAGCGAACGAGATTTCCAACGAGCGCACCGGCCTCATCATGGGCTCGGGTGGCTCCTCCACCAAGACCATCGTGGATGCCGCCGACATCGCCCGTGAGAAGGGCCCCAAGCGGGTGGGCCCGTTCGCGGTGCCCAAGGCCATGGCCTCCACCGCCTCGGCGACGCTCTCCACCTGGTTCAAGATCAAGGGCCCGAGCTATTCCATCTCGGCCGCCTGCGCCACCACCAACATCTGCATCGGCAACGCCTACGAGATGATCCAGTACGGCAAGCAGGACATCGTTTTTGCCGGTGGCTGCGAGGACCTGCACTGGACCTTGTCGGTGCTGTACGACGGCATGGGCGCCATGTCCTCGGCCTATAACGACCGGCCGCAGGTGGCCTCGCGCGCCTATGACAAGAATCGCGACGGCTTCGTCATCTCCGGCGGCGCCGGGGTGCTGGTGCTGGAAGAACTGGAGCACGCCAAGGCGCGCGGCGCCCGCATCTATGCGGAAATCGCCGGCTATGGCGCGTCCTCCGACGGCGCCGACATGGTGGCGCCCTCCGGCGAGGGCGCCGAGCGCGCCATGAAGCTGGCCATGAGCTCCATCAAGGCGCCCATCGACTATATCAACCCGCACGCCACCTCGACCCCGATCGGTGACCTGAAGGAGATCGAGGCCATCCGCGCGGTGTTTGGCGACACCTGCCAGCCCATCTCGGCCACCAAGTCGCTGACGGGCCATTCCCAGGGCGCCACCGGCGTGCACGAGGCCATCTATTCCATCCTGATGATGCAGAACGGCTTCATCTGCGAGAGCGCCAATATCGAGGAGATCGATCCGGCCTTCGCGGACATGCCCATCGTGCGCAAGCGGATCGACAATGTGAACCTCGGCCATGTGCTCTCCAACGGCTTCGGCTTCGGCGGCACCAATGCGAGCCTCGTCCTCAAGCACGTGGATGCCTGAGCGTGGCCGTTGCCCGCACACGCTTTGTCATGATTGGTCGTGAACGGTGAGTTGAAGGGCGTGGCGCGGCGGCCGAAGGTCTGTTATCGGCTGACCAGAACAATCGCGCGGCAACCGCGGCACGCCGCCGCAGTGTCCGCTTTCCCGAATGCCCTTGCGGCATGCGCGGGAGGGACATCGCCGGCGATAACGCGGTGCGCGGGTCGCCGCGAACAGGAATGATCACGCTCAAGGGTGGGTGATGCAGGAGCTGATGACAGGCAAGCGCGGCCTCGTGATGGGTGTCGCCAACGATCACTCCATCGCCTGGGGCATCGCCAAGGCGCTGGCGACACAGGGCGCGGAACTCGCCTTCACCTATCAGGGCGACGCGCTGGCCCGCCGGGTCAAGCCGCTGGCGCAGTCGCTGAATTCCGATCTGGTGCTGCCCTGCGACGTCGAAGACATCGCCAGCGTCGATGCGGTGTTCGACACGTTGAAGGACAAGTGGGGCAAGCTCGACTTCGTCATCCATGCGATCGGCTTCTCCGACAAGAACGAGCTGCGCGGTCAGTACATCGACACCAGCCGCGCGAACTTCTCGCGCACCATGGTGATCTCCTGCTTCTCCCTCACCGAGATCGCCAAGCGCGCATCAGCGCTGATGCCCCATGGCGGCTCCATCATCACCCTCACCTATGGTGGCTCCACCCGGGTGATGCCCAATTACAATGTGATGGGTGTGGCCAAGGCGGCGCTGGAAGCCTCCGTGCGCTATCTGGCCGCCGATTACGGCCCGGCGGGCATCCGCGTGAACGCCATCTCCGCCGGCCCGGTGCGGACCCTGGCGGGCGCCGGCAACGCCGATGCGCGGCTGATGTTCAACTATCAGAAGCGCCACGCGCCGCTGCGCCGCACGGTGACCATCGAGGAAGTGGGCAACTCCGCCCTGTATCTGCTCTCCGACCTCTCCACCGGCGTCACCGGCGAGGTGCATTTCGTGGATTCGGGCTACAACATCATCTCCATGCCCCATCCCGACGTGCTCAAGACCCAGGAAGACGCCGAGGCCAAGCTCGCCGCCGAAGAACCGGTGAAGGCGGCCGAATAGGCGGTGCTTTCCGCCCTGGAGCGCCCCGCCCGCGATCTTGACCCACCGGCCGGGCGCCGGCGATGCTGCGTGCGCATGACTTTGGTACCTGAACCTGGTTCATGACCATGTCAGGACCTGCGGCGGGGAATGGCATGCCTTCACTGGCGGTATCGGCGCTGGTCTTCATCAGCCTCTTGGCCGGCGCCGGCCTCGGCATGTGGGGCGCGCGGCGGCTACGGGCCGAGCATCTGTCCAAGGAGACCCAGGAGGCGGTCAAGCTGGGGGTGGGCATGGTGGCGGCCATGTCCTCGCTCATCCTGGGGCTGATGACAGCCTCTGTGAAGGGCAATTTCGACGCCACCAGCCGCGACGTCCAGCAGTTCGCCACCACCCTCATCACCCTTGATGTTTCCCTGCGGGCCTATGGTCCCGGCGCCGGCGACGCGCGCCAGGCGCTGCGCGCCTATACCCACCACGCGCTCGA
>JAEXAH010000059.1 GCA_023458315.1 Pseudomonadota bacterium | reverse complement strand
CGGGTCTGTTGGCTCAGCAACCGTTTCCGTCATGCCCGGACTTGATCCGGGCATCCACGCGGCGCCGCCTGTTCCCGTCTTTCCGCTGAGATGCCCGCGGACAAACGTGGATGGCCGGGTCAAGCCCGGCCATGACGAGCACTTCCCCGCAATTCCGCGATGAACCAATAAATCGACCGGTTGTATTGCCCCTCGCCGGGCGTGGGCATCCGCCCACTTGGCTGCCGCCGCAATGGCGGCTATTCGCGGTCGCCGGGGGACAGCGGCGCGAAATGCGACGAGAACACCGGCGCCGCCGGTTGTTCGGCCAGCACGGCATGGCGGCGCAGCCAGACGTTGAAGGTGGTGCCCCGGCCCGGCGTGCTGTCCACGGTGATGGTGCCGCCATGGCGTTTGACGATGGCGTAGCTGATGGACAGGCCCAGGCCGGTGCCCTTTTGCTTCTTGGTGGTGAAGAACGGATCGAAGATACGGCCCAGATCGGCGGGGTGAATGCCGGTGCCGGTGTCGCGCACCGCCACCAGCACGCCCACGAACGGCTCGGCGCCCAGGGGCAGCGCATCCTCGGGCCGCAGGTCGCGGCTTTCCAGGGTCAGGGTGCCGCCATCGGGCATGGCCTGGACGGCATTGACCATCAGGTTGATCAGCACCTGCTGCAACTCGACGCGGTTGATCTCGGCCGACAGGGTGGCGGCCAGGGCGGTTTCCACCTTGACCGCGCCGCGCCGCATGTTGTGCCGGGTCAGCACCAGACAATCGGCCACGGCGGCGTTGACGTCGGTATCCTCGGTGTGACCGGCGAAATCGCCGGGCCGGGCGAATTGCAGCAGCTTGTTGACGATGACCTGGATGCGGGAAATCTGTTCGTCGATCAGGCGGATTTCGGTTTCCACCGGCAGCAGGTCGCCGCCCAGGATTTCCTTGACCAGATCCAGGTTGCCCTGCATCACCGCCACCGGATTGTTGATCTCGTGCGCGACGCCCGCCGTCAGTTCGCCGATGGCCGACAATTTCTCACTCATCACCAATTGCTGCTGGGCTTGGCGCAGGATTTCGTTGGCGGCCTCCAGTTCGGCGGTGCGCTCGGCCACCTTGCGGTCCAGTTGTCCGCCCCAGCGTTCCAGTTCGTCGCGCCGCGCCGCCAGCGAATCCAGCAGATGGTCGAAGGCGCGGGCCAGGGCGCCCAGTTCGTCGCGGCTGCGCACCGCGCCGACCCGGGCGGTTTCGTCGCCGTCCTCGACCTGGGCGATGACGCGGTTCATGCGTTCCAGCGGCAGGAAGATGGTGCGCGCCCAGCGCACCGACGCCACCGCCCCCAGCACCGACACCACCAGGAAGGCCAGGAAGATGCCCGCCAAGGCGTGGAACAGCGCGGCGCGCAGCGGCGCCTCCAGAAAACCCACGTACAGCATGCCGATGCGGCGGCCGGACACGTCTTCCAACGGCGAATAGCCGGAAATATAGCTGCGGTCCACCACCTGGGCGCGGCCCATCCACGGCCGCCCCTCGCCCATCACCTGGTCGTACACCGCCTGCGAGACGCGGGTGCCCATGGCGCGGCGACCGCCATACAGGGTGACGCTGGTGGCGACGCGCACGTCGTCCAGGAACAGGGTGGCGGCGCCCTGGCTGCCGGTGGGCAGCGAGGCTTCCTGATAGACCAGGGCGTTCAGGCGGTCGACCATGCCCAGATTGCCGTTCAGCAGCATGCCGCCTTCCAGCACCGCCCGCACCGCGCCATCGGCGGCCAGCACCGGCACACCCGCCGTCAGCATCAGCCCGCGCCCTTCGGACAGACGGTCGGTGGGACGGGCCAACGGCGTCGGCACCAGATCGAAATGGGCACGGCGGCGCAAATCCGGCGACAGGGTTTCCAGATCGTCCGGGGAAAAGACCTCGAGCCCGTGGCGGCTGACGCCGTCCAGGGCGGCGCGCACCACCGCCCAGCCGGAACGGTCGCCGTCCGCCATCCCCGGCGGCCCGGCCAGAACCCGGCCGCGATCATCCAGCAGCAGCAGGTAATCCAACCCCAAATCGCGGCCCGCCGCCTCCAGCGCCCGCTCCACCCGGTCGGGATCGCCGCTGTCCAGGGCCGCCACCAGCCGATAGGAACGGCCGACGCCGTCCATGCGCACGCCGAATTCCGATTGCACGCGGTCGAAGAACTCGCGCCCGGCGCCCAGATCGGCGCTGACCTTGTTGACCATCAGCCGGTCGTAGCCCTGGGTGCCCCACACCCAAACGATGGACAGCAGCACCGGCACGCCCAGCAGCAGCGGCGCCAGCACCAGGGTCAGCAGCTTGTGACGCACCGAGCCGGACAGGGCGTCGCGCGCCCTGCTCCACAGGCTTTCCGATGCGGTCACATGCTCCATTCCGTGCACTTCCGGTCCAGGGTCTTGCGCGACACCCCCAGCAATTCGGCGGCGCGGGCGCGGTTGCCGTCGCAGCGGGCCAGCACCGACAGGATATGCGCCTTTTCCACATCGGCCAGCAGCAGGGATTCGCCCGGCGGCGGCGAACAGGCCGGGTCCGAGCAGCCCGGCAGCCCCAATTCCTCGAGCGGCAATTCGCCGAACAGCAGCGAGCGTTCGACGAAATTGCGCAACTCACGCACGTTGCCCGGCCAGCCATAGCCCTGCATGCGGCGCAGCGCCTCGGGCTCAAGCGCCAGCGGCTCGACGCCCAACTGCGCGGACAGGGCGGCCATGAACAGCGCCGCCAGTTCCGGCACGTCGTCCAGGCGCTGGCGCAGCGGCGGCACGTTCAGGGTCATCACCTCGAGCCGGTAATAGAGGTCGCGGCGGAAGGCCCCCTGCCCCACCTCGGCCTTGAGGTCGCGGTTGGTGGCGGCGACCACCCGCACGTCCACCGGAATTTCCTGCTCGCCGCCCACCGGGCGGATGCGGCGATCTTCCAGCACGCGCAGCAGCTTGGATTGCAGCGCCAGCGGGAACTCGGAAATCTCGTCCAGGAACAGGGTGCCGCCATTGGCATAGACGAACAGGCCCTTGCGCGAATCCTTGGCGCCGGTGAAGGCGCCGCGCACATGGCCGAACAATTCCGCCTCGATCAGTTCGGCCGAGATGGCGGCGCAGTTCACCGCCACGAACGGCCGGTTGGCGCGCGGCGACAGCCGGTGCAGCGAGCGGGCCACCAATTCCTTGCCGACACCGCTTTCGCCCTGGATCAGCACGGTGGACGGCGTCGGCGCCACCCGCCGCAACAGGGCGCGCAACCGTTCCATGGCGGCGGACTGGCCGACGATGTCGCCGGTCATGGTGCCGCCGCTCTCGGGCAGGCCCAACTGGCGGCGCAGCAGGTAATTGTCGCGGGCCAGATTGGCCCGCTCGACGCAGCGGTCGATGGCGTTGGCCATCTGTTCGATGCGGAACGGTTTCAGGATGAAATCCGACGCCCCGGCGCGCAGGGCGTCGATGGCGGTGTTCATGTCGGCGAAGGCGGTCATCAGGATGACCTCGCCGGGAAAGGCGCCCTCGGCCAGTTCGCGCAGCCAGTCCAGGCCCGAACGGCCGGGCAGCGACACGTCCAGAATCACCAGATCCACCGGCCCGCGTTCGACGATCACCGCGCCGTCCTCGGCGCTGCCGGCGGTTTCCACCTGCCAGCCGCGCCGTTCCAGGGCACGGGACAGGAAGCTGCGCACCCCCTCCTCGTCGTCCACCACCAGCACGGTGCGCGGAGCGGACGGCGAAGCCGGGGCGCAGCGCGCCAGGACCGGGGCCGAAGGCGTGTCCATCAGCCCTCGGCCGCCATGGCCAGGAACGGATTGCCGCCGATGTGCTGGAAGCCTTCCTCGCTGACCAGAATGTCCAACGCCATGGTCGCCAGATCGTCGGCCACCGGGTCGCAGCCCGGCCGCTTTTCCAGCATGAACAGCTTCAGCGTGGAATGGCAGGAATTGCAGCATTCGGCGCGCACGCCCTCGGGGCCGCCTTCCAGCGAGTGATAGACCACCTTGCCGCCCTCGCCGCAGGCGACGCAACTGGCGCGCACATGGTGCCACGCGGTGCCGCAGGTGCCGCAATGCAGGTAGCGCAGACCGGCAGACAGGCCGCCCACCTGGATCATGCCCACCACCGGCGGCTGGCCGCAGACCGGGCATTTGTGGGCGATGGCGGTGGCGGTGACGCCGTCGGCCTGCAACCCGGCGGCGTGGCGGGTCCACGCCACCTGCTCGGCGGCGGTCAGGAACGGCGCGGCGGCCAGATCGTCGGGCGAGCCCTGGCCCACCAGCACCCGTTCGCGCATTTCCCCCAGGGCCGCATCCTCGGCCTGGCGCAGCCGGTCGGCGGTCCGCGCCGCCAGGTCCGGCAGGGTCGGCAAAGCGGCCAGCAGGGCACGCAGATCGCCCAGCCATTGCCGTTCCGGCTCGGCCGCCGCCGGGGTGGAGATCAGCGCGTGCTGGGCATCGGCCAGCACCGCGACGAAGCCCAGCCAGTCGGCCAGCGGATGATCCTTGGCCAGTTCCCGCAGCCGCGCCGCGCGCTTGCCGAACAGGTCGGCGCCGGGCAGCAGCACCGGCTGCGGCGACACGCCGGGCACCAGCCCGGCTTCGGCCATGGCGGCGTCGAGATCGGAGGAAACTTGGCTCATGGGGGATGGTCTTTCCAGTTCAGGGACTGCCCTAGCCTGCAAAATTCGGCCGCAAATGCAAGCCTTTCACGCCAACCGAACGGGTAGGCCCCCATGCTGCGGCGCAGCGGGTCATTTTGTCCAAAGACCATGGACAAAATGTCCCTATTTTTCCCTGCCGCACCGCACAAAACCTAGGGATTTCAGCATTTCCTCAAACCGGCACGATTCCTGCCTATAGGGGTGGCAGACGCCCCGTCCACAAGGGCGTCGCCTGTCAGGATGAGGGAAAAGAACATGCAGGTTTCACGCCGCCAATTCCTAAAATTCTCGGCTGCGGGCGTCTCCACCTCCAGCATGGCGGTCCTGGGCCTGTTCCCCAGCACGGCCATGGCCGAGGTGCGGCAGTACAAGCTGTCCCGCGCCCGCGAAGTCCGCAACATCTGCACCTATTGCTCGGTGGGTTGCGGCCTGCTGATGTACAGCCTGGGCGACGGCGCCAAGAACGCCAAGGCGGCCATCTTCCACATCGAGGGCGACCCGGACCATCCGGTCAGCCGCGGTTCGCTGTGCCCCAAGGGCGCCGGCCTGCTGGACTTCATCCACAGCCCCAACCGCGTCAAGTACCCCGAAGTGCGCGAGCCCGGCTCGAGCGAGTGGAAGCGCATCACCTGGCATGACGCCATCACCCGCATCGCCCGCCACATGAAGGCCGACCGCGACGCCAACGTCATCGCCAAGAACGCCGATGGCGTGCCGGTCAACCGCTGGCTGACCACCGGCGTGCTGACCTGTTCGGCCGCGTCCAACGAAACCGGCATTCTGACGCAAAAGGTCATCCGCTCGCTGGGCATCGTCGCCACCGACACCCAGGCGCGCATCTGCCACTCGCCGACCGTGGCGGCGCTGGCGCCGTCCTTCGGTCGCGGCGCCATGACCAACAACTGGGTGGACATCAAGAACGCCGACCTGATCCTGGTGATGGGCGGCAACGCCGCCGAGGCCCACCCGGTCGGCTTCAAATGGGCGATCGAGGCCATCAAGAAGGGCGCCACCCTGGTGGTGGTCGATCCGCGCTTCAACCGCACCGCCGCCGTGGCCGACCATTACGTGCCGATCCGCGCCGGTTCCGACATCGCCTTCCTGGGCGGCGTCATCAACTGGCTGATGGCCAACGACAAGATCCAGTGGGAGTACGTCAAGTCCTACACCAACGCCAGCGCCATCATCCGCGAGGGCTATGGGTTCGAGGACGGCCTGTTCTCGGGCTTCGACGCCGAAAAGAACACCTATGACCGCTCCAGTTGGAATTACGAGCTGGACGACAAGGGCAACATCGTCACCG
This sequence comes from Pseudomonadota bacterium, assembly GCA_023458315.1. Taxonomy (GTDB): domain Bacteria; phylum Pseudomonadota; class Alphaproteobacteria; order Rhodospirillales; family Magnetospirillaceae; genus Magnetospirillum. Next base: position 12,804 of record JAEXAH010000059.1, on the reverse strand, counting down.
ATCCGACGCTGCAACATCCGCGCTGCGTGTGGAATCTGCTGAAGGCCCATTACTCCCGCTACACCCTGGACGTGGTCGAGAACCTGACCGGCTCCCCGCGTGAGGGCTTCCTGAAGGTGTGCGAGCTGCTGGGCGACACCTCGGCCCGCGACAAGGTCGCCACCGTGCTGTACGCCCTTGGCTGGACCGAGCACACCGTCGGCACCCAGAACATCCGCACCATGGCCATCATCCAGTTGATGCTGGGCAATATCGGCATGGCGGGCGGCGGCATCAACGCGCTGCGCGGCCACGCCAACGTGCAGGGCGCCACCGATCTGGGTCTGCTGTCCACCAACCTGCCCGGCTACATGCCGCTGCCCAGCGAAAAGGCCCACCCCACCTTTGCCGATTACATCGCCAAGGTGACGCCCAAGCCGCTGCGCGAGGGCCAGTTGAACTACTGGAGCAACACCTCGAAGTTCTTCGTCAGCCAGATGAAGTGGTTCTGGGGCGACAAGGCCACCAAGGAAAACGACTGGGGCTATGACTGGTTGCCCAAGTGGGACAAGCTGTACGACACCCTGCACGTCACCGAACTGATGCGTCAGGGCAAGATCAACGGCCTGATCGTCCAGGGCTTCAACGCCATGGGCTCGTTCCCCGATTCCAACCGGGTGGTCGAGGCGTTCTCGAAGCTGAAATACATGGTGGTCATCGACCCCATCGCCACCGAAACCGCCAGCTTCTGGCAGAATCACGGCGAGAACCACGACGTGGATTCGTCCAAGATCCAGACCGAGGTGTTCCGCCTGCCCAGCACCTGCTTTGCCGAGGAAGACGGCTCGACCGTCAATTCCGGCCGCTGGATCCAGTGGCACTACAAGGGCGCCGAGCCGCCGGCCGAGGCCAAGCCCGATCCGGAAATCCTGGCCGAGCTGTTCCTGACCCTGCGCGACATGTACAAGACCGAGGGCGGCCCGGTGGCCGAGCCGATCCTGAACCTGTCGTGGCCCTACCGCGATCCGCTGTCCCCCGATCCGGTGGAACTGGCCAAGGAAATGAACGGCCGCGCCCTGGCCGACGTGCTGGACCCCAAGGACCCCACCAAGGTGCTGGTCAAGAAGGGCGAGCAGGTGCCCAACTTCGCCGTGCTGCGCGACGACGGCAGCACCATGTGCGCCGTGTGGATCTATGCCGGCCAGTGGACCCAGGCGGGCAACATGATGGCGCGGCGCGACAACACCGACACCGGCCTGGGCAACACGCCGGGCTGGGCCTTCGCCTGGCCCGCCAACCGCCGCGTGCTGTACAACCGCGCCTCGTGCGATCCGTCGGGCAAGCCGTGGGACCCCAAGCGCAAGATCATCGGCTGGAACGGCGAACGCTGGGTCGGGTCGGACATCCCCGACTTCAAGGCGGACGAGCCGCCGGGCTCGGCCATGTCGCCGTTCATCATGTCGGCCGAGGGCGTGGGGCGCCTGTTCGCGGTGGACAAGCTGCCGGACGGCCCGCTGCCCGAGCATTACGAGCCCATGGAATCGCCCATCGGCACCAACCCGCTGCATCCCAAGGTCGTCACCTGCCCGACGGTGCGGGTATTCAAGGGCGAGCGGGAACGCCTGGGCACCTCCAAGGACTATCCCTATGTGGCCACCACCTACCGCCTGACCGAACATTTCCAGTTCTGGACCAAGCAGGTGCGTCTGAACGCCATCGCCCAGCCCGAGCAATTCGTCGAGATCGGCGAGAAGCTGGCGGCGGAAAAGGGCATCAAGGCGGGCGACACGGTCAAGGTCACGTCCAAGCGCGGCTTCGTCAAGGCCAAGGCCGTCGTGACCAAGCGCATCAAGGCCCTGACCGTCAACGGCCAGACCGTGCATCAGATCGGCCTGCCGGTGCACTGGGGTTGGGAAACCGTGGCCCGCAAGGGCTACCTGACCAACCGCCTGACCCCGGCTGTCGGTGACACCACCACCCAATGCCCGGAATACAAGGCGTTCCTGGTGAACATCGAGAAGATCTGAGGAGTTTGAAAGCATGGCTCTGCAATCCCTGGACATCCAGCGCCGCTCCGCCACGCCGACCGCGACTCCCCAGGTTCGCGGCCCGATGGAGGTGGCCAAGCTGATCGACGTGTCCGTCTGCACCGGCTGCAAGGCCTGTCAGGTGGCGTGCTCGGAATGGAACGACATCCGCGCCGATGTCGGCACCTGCGTCGGCGTCTACGACAACCCGACCGACCTGTCGGCCAAGGCGTGGACCGTGATGCGTTTCGCGGAACACGAGGAAAACGGCCGACTGCAATGGCTGATCCGCAAGGACGGCTGCATGCATTGCTCGGACCCGGGCTGTCTGAAGGCGTGCCCCAGCCCGGGCGCCATCGTGCAGTTCAAGAACGGCATCGTCGATTTCCATCAGGAAAACTGCATCGGCTGCGGCTATTGCGTTTCCGGCTGCCCGTTCAACATTCCGCGCATCAACAAGGAAGACAACAAGGCGTACAAGTGCTCGCTGTGCTCGGACCGCGTGGCGGTCGGCCAGGAACCGTCCTGCGTCAAGACCTGCCCGACCGGCGCCATCCAGTTCGGTACCAAGGAGGACATGAAGCAGGTGGCCGAGGGCCGCATCACCGACCTCAAGCGGCGCGGCTTCGCCAATGCCGGCCTGTATGACCCCGAAGGCGTCGGCGGCACCCACGTCATGTACGTGCTGCACCACGCCGACCGGCCGGAATTGTATAGCGGCCTGCCCGCCAATCCGGCCATCAGCGCCACGGTCCAACTGTGGAAGGGTCTGCTGAAGCCGCTGGCCACCGTCGGCATCGCCGCCGCCGGTCTGTTCGGCTTCTTCCACTACATCACCGTCGGTCCCAATCGTCCCGATGAGGACAATCACGAGGAGACTCGGTCGTGAAGGACAACCTGATTCAACGCTACTGCGCGGCCGAACGCATCAACCACTGGATCGTGGCGGTGTGCTTCGTGCTGCTGGCCATCTCGGGCCTCGCCTTCTTCTACCCGGCCTTCTTCTGGCTGACCGGCGTGTTCGGCACGCCGCAACTGGCGCGCATCATCCATCCCTTCGTGGGCGTGGTGATGTTCGTGGCCTTCGGCCGCCAGTTCTTCCGCTACTGGCACCACAACATCCTCAACGGCGAGGACATCAAGTGGATGAAGGCCGTCGGCACCGTGCTGAAGGGCGGCGAAGTGGGCGATATCGGCCGCTACAACGGCGGCCAGAAGGCCATGTTCTGGGTGATGTGCGCCTGCATGGCCACCCTGCTGGTCACGGGAATCATCGCCTGGCGCCCGTATTTCGCCGAAAGCTTCCCCATCCCGGTGATCCGCGTGGCGCTGCTGCTGCACGCGGCGTCGGCGGTGGCGCTGATCGCTTCGATCATCATCCACGTCTATGCCGCGCTGTGGGTGCAAGGCACCATCCGCGCCATGGTCGAGGGCGTCGTCACCCATGCCTGGGCCAAGAAGCACCATCCCCGCTGGTTCCGCGAAGTGACCGGCAAGAAGTAAGCTGTGGTGGAGGACGCGGCGGGTCCGCCCGCCGCGTCCCCGGTTTCCGATGACCGAGGGAGCGTTCGCATGTCGCTGTTGACAGAAAAGCTGATGAAGGCGCGGCAGCAACCCGCCAACACCCCGGCCATCCCCCATCAGCCCGAGGGCGAACCCTTCGCCCTGCGCTCGGGCGCCACCGTCCTGCGCCTGGTGCGGGGCGAGGCGGAATTCTGTCAGGACCAACTGGCCGAGGAAGTGCCGGTGGCCCTGGTCTATAACGGCCTGTCGCACGCCGTCATGCTGGCGTCGCCGGACAAGCTGGAGGACATGGGGCTGGGCTTCAGCCTGTCCGAAGGCATCCTGGAAGATCGCGCGGAACTGTACGACATCGAGATTTCCCCCGCCTGCGACGGCGTCGAGGTGCGCATGGAGATTTCCGCGCGCCGCTTCGCCGCGCTCAAGGAACGCCGCCGCAATCTGGCCGGGCGCACCGGCTGCGGCCTGTGCGGCGTCGACAGCCTGGAGGCGGTGAACCGCGTCGCCCGCAAGGTGGAACGGCGCGGCCCGCCGGTCGCCCCCGAAGCCGTGGCCGAGGCCCTGGTCCAGATGCAGGAGCTTCAGGACCTGCACCGCGCCACCGGCGCCGTGCACGGCGTCGCCTGGGTGTCCACCGAGGGCAAGGTTCTGGCGCTGCGCGAGGATGTGGGCCGCCACAACGCGCTGGACAAGCTGATCGGCCACATGGCCGCCGCCGGGATCGATCCGACCACGGGCTTCGCCCTGACCACCAGCCGCACCAGCTATGAAATGGTGCAGAAATCGGTGGCCTTCGGCATCGGCATGCTGGTCGCCGTCTCGGCCCCGACCGCGCTGGCCGTGCGGCTGGCCAAGGATTACGGCCTGACCCTCGGCGGCTTCGCGCGCGGCAACCGGCTGGTGGTCTACAGCCATTGCGACCATCTGATCCATGCTTGACGCCCTGGGCCGCCGCGTCGATTACCTGCGGCTGTCGGTGATCGACCGCTGCAACATGCGCTGCACCTATTGCATGGCGGAAAGCCCCGATTTTCTGCCCAAGGCCGAAGTGCTGAGCCTGGAGGAAATGGCCCGGCTGGCGCGGCTGTTCATCGGCCTGGGCGTGCGCAAGATCCGCCTGACCGGCGGCGAGCCGCTGGTGCGCCGCGACGTCATGACCCTGGTCGATATCCTGGGCGGCGAACTGGGCGCGGACGGCCTGTCGGAACTGACCATGACCACCAATGGCAGCCGTCTGGCCCATTTCGCCGACCGGCTGGCGGCGGCGGGCATGCGCCGCATCAACGTGTCGCTGGACAGCCTGGATTCCGCCGCCTTCGCCCGCCTGACCCGGGGCGGCCAGTTGGAACAGGTGCTGGACGGCATCGCCGCCGCCGCCGGAACGGGCATGGCGGTGAAGATCAACACCGTGGTCATGCCGGAAACCGACATCGCCGACATCGACCGCCTGATCGCCTGGTGCGGCCGCCACGGCCACGATCTGACGCTGATCGAAACCATGCCGCTGGGCCAGGCGTCCCGCCTGCCCCACCCGGCGCGAAGCCTGGAGGCGGTGCGCCGCGACCTGGAAACGCGCTGGACCCTGGCCGCCACCGATTACCGCAGCGGCGGCCCGGCCCGCTTCGTCACCGTGGCCGAAACCGGGCGGCGGCTGGGCTTCATCACCCCGCTCAGCCATACCTTCTGCGAATCGTGCAACCGCCTGCGCCTGACCTGCACCGGCCGTCTGGTGCTGTGCCTGGGGCACGAAACCGGCACCGACCTGCGCGGCCCGCTGCGCGACGGCGCCAGCCAGGACGAATTGCGCGCCATCGTGCAGGCCGCCCTGAACCGCAAGGCCGCCGGTCACGATTTCCTGGCCCCGGCCACCCACGCGGCGGCGCCGACCCACGCCATGCACCACCTGGGCGGCTGATCCCCCTTCCCCCCATCACGCGAATGCGAAGCGGTCGCCATGCGCGAATCGCGTAGCTCGGCATTTGACCGCAAGATTTATGCGGGTTACTGTTTTGCGTCTGCGAATGTTTATCACTCGCGCTTTTAGAACGCTCTAATGTCGATGGAAGGACACGCGGGAATGTCCGTCAGCAACCGGGTCCAGGATCTCAAGCCGGGCGACACCGCCCGCGTGGTGCGGCTGTCCAAGGGCGACCGCGGCTACCGCCAGCGTCTGCTGGCCATGGGGGTCACGCCGGGCGTGACGTTTTCCATCACCCGCGTGGCGCCGTTCGGCGACCCCATCGAAATCAGCGTGCGCAACTTCACGCTGACCCTGCGCAAGCAGGAAGCCGAAATCCTGGAAATCGAGAGGGTCTGAGCATGGGCAACACCATCGCGGTGGTCGGCAATCCCAATTGCGGCAAGACCACGCTGTTCAACGCCCTGACCGGCTCGACCCAAAAGGTCGGCAACTGGCCCGGCGTCACCGTGGAAAAGAAGGTGGGCCAGTTCCGCCACGACGGCCAGACCTATGATCTGGTGGATTTGCCCGGCATCTACATGATCGGCGGCTATTCCGCCGGTTCCCAGGACGAGCGGGTGGCCCGCGACTATATCCTGTCGGGCGAGCCCAAGGTGGTGGTCAACATCCTGGACGCCTTCAACCTGGAGCGGAACCTTTACCTGACCTGCCAGTTGCTGGAAATGCGGGTGCCGGTGGTGGTGGCGCTGAACATGATGGATCTGGCGAAGCGCGTCGGCATCGAGATCGACTGCGCCGCCCTGTCCCGCGTGCTGGATTGCCCGGTGGTGCCGCTGATCGCCAGCCGCTCGGACGGCGTGGACGTGCTGAAAAAGGCCATCGCCGAGGCCGCCGCCGCGCCGCGCGTGCCCAATGCCCATCCCGTGCATGCCGATGCGGTGCGCGCCGCCGTGGATTCCCTGGCCCCCGCGCTGGAGAATGCCGCCGCCAAGGCCGCCATCGACCCGCATTGGGCGGCGCTGCGCCTGCTGGAAGGCGATTCCTTCGTCGAAACCCTGGCCGCAGGCACGCTGGACGCCGCCCTGGCCGCCCAGGTCGAGATCATCGAGCGCGAATGCGGCGACGACCCCGACATCGTCATCGCCGACGGCCGCTATCGTTTCGTCGGCGAGGTGCTGGCCGCTGGCTTCCACCAGCCGCGCAAGATGTCGCTGGCCCTGACCCGGCGCATCGACAAGGTGGTGCTGAACCGCTTCCTGGGCGTGCCGGTGTTCCTGCTGGCCATGTATGTGATGTTCCTGTTCACCATCAATATCGGCGGCGCCTTCATCGACTTCTTCGACCAGTCCATGGGCGCCATCATGGTGGACGGACTGGGACAGGCGCTGACCGCCCTGGGCGTGCCCGAAGGTCTGGTGGTGGTGGCCAAGGGCTTCGGCTCGGGCGTGCAGACCGTCTCGACCTTCATTCCCATCATCGCCTGCCTGTTCCTGTTCCTGTCCTTCCTGGAGGATTCGGGCTACATGGCCCGCGCCGCCTTCGTCATGGACCGCGCCATGCGCGCCATCGGCCTGCCCGGCAAGTCGTTCGTGCCGCTGATCGTCGGCTTCGGGTGCAACGTTCCGGCCATCATGGCCACCCGCACCCTGGAAAACCGCCGCGACCGCATCCTGACCGCGCTGATGGCGCCGTTCATGTCGTGCGGCGCCCGCCTGCCGGTGTTCGCGCTGTTCGCCGCCGCCTTCTTCCCGGCCAACGGCCAGAACATCGTGTTCGGCCTGTATCTGGTGGGGCTGGCCTTCGCCGTGCTGACCGGCCTGATCCTGAAGAAGACGCTGTTGCAGGGCGAGGTGTCGCATTTCGTCATGGAATTGCCGCCCTATCACCTGCCGACCCTGCGCACGGTGGTGATGCAGGCGTGGCAGCGCCTGCGCGAATTCATCTTCCGCGCCGGTCAGGTGATCGTGCCCATCGTCATGGTGCTGTCGTTCTTCAACGCGCTGGGCACCGACGGCAGTTTCGGCAAGGAGGACAGCCGCGATTCCGTGCTGTCCGCCGCCAGCCAGGCCATCGTGCCGGTGTTCAAGCCCATGGGGCTGACCGAGGAGAACTGGCCCGCCGCCGTGGGGCTGTTCACCGGCATCTTCGCCAAGGAAGCGGTGGTCGGCACGCTGAACACCCTGTACACCCAGGCCGCCGAGCAGGACGCCGCCGACGCCAGGGCCGAGGCGGGCGAGGACGCCGCCGCCGAGGCCGAGGCGCCGGAAACCCTAGCCGACAAGCTGCTGGCCGCCGCCGCCACCGTGCCGACCAACCTGGCCGGGGTGGTGGACAAACTGGCCGATCCGCTGGGCCTGAACGTCAGCTACGTCGCCGATTCAGCCGCCGCCGCCGAGGAACTGGAAGTGACCGGCGACACCTTCGGCGCCATGGTCGCCCGTTTCAGCGGCGTCTCGGGCGCCCTGGCCTACATGGTGCTGATCCTGCTTTACACCCCCTGCGTCGCCGCGCTGGGCGCCATCCGCCACGAAACCGGCATGGGATGGGCGGTGTTCGGCGCCGCCTGGACCACGGTGCTCGGCTATTGCGCCTCGGTCACGGTCTATCAGGTGGGCAATTTCGCCGACAACCCGGCCGCCGCCACCTTGTGGCTGTCGCTGTGCGCCGGAATCGTGGTCACGGCGATCATCGCCATGTGGGCCTATGGCCGCATCCAGGTGCGCCGCCTCGCCGCCTCCATGGCGGCGGAATAAGGGGGCGCCATGGTCACTCTGTCCGACCTGAAAAGCTTCATGGTGGAACGGCGGCGGGCGTCGCTGAACGAAATCGCCGTGCATTTCGACACCCCGGCCTCGGCCGTGCGGCCCATGCTGGAGCAATGGATCGCCAAGGGCCGCCTGCGCAAACTGGACGTGGCGGGCGGCTGCGGCAAGGCGGGGTCGGGATGTTCGTGCAGCCAGCCGCCATCGGAAGTGTTCGAATGGACGATGTAGACAAGGCGTTCGCCTCGGTGCTGCCGGGCCGCATCCGGCTGCGCCACCCGCTGTTGCGCGACGCCAAGCGCCACGCCGCCCTGACCGCCCGGCTGGCACCGCTGGCCATGGTCGAGGGTGACGCGGCGGTGGGTTCGCTGCTGCTGCGCTTCGACCCCGCCCAGCGCGACATGCCCGCCCGCATCCGCGCCGAACTGGCGGCGGTGTGGCCGCAGGAAATCGCGGCACCGTCCCCTGTCCCGCGTCGCCACAAGCCGCGCAAGAACAAGGCGAAGTGGGAAGTCAACCGCGCCGCCAAGATCGGCGCCGTCCTGTCCATGGCGGTGTCGTTGGCGGCGCTGGGGTCCAGCCGCAAGCTGCACGCCCAGGCGGGCGTGGTGTTCCTGGGCATGATGCTGACCCACATGGCCGTGCACTGGCGCCGTACCTTCAAGTAAAGGAAGTCCGTTGTCCGAGTTTCCGCTGCTGCGTTTCGCCTCGGCCCTGACCGTGGCCCATCATGTTCCCGGCCGCATCCGCCTGAAGCTGGCGGCACCGCTGGGGGCCGAACTGATGGCCGCCGCCGCCGAGGCCAAGGCATTCGGCCAGACCCTGTCCGCCACCCCCGGTATCCGGGCGGTGGATTTCAACGCCCTGGCCCGGTCGTGCACCATCCATTACGACCCGGCCGCCATTCCCCCCGCCGCCTGGACCGGCCTGTTGGCCGGGGGCGGCGATCCCGACAGCGACGCCCTGCTGCGCGCCCTCGCCAGCGCCGCCGTCTCCTGAGACTGGAAAGGAATCCCGTCATGCTGCCCTTTCTCACCTTCGCCTCGGGTATCGTCGCCGGTATCGTCGGCGTGCAATTGCTGAAGAAGGCCAAGACCCCGCAAAACCTAACCCAGTTGGGCGACAAGGCGCGCGGCGGTCTGGACAAGGCCGGCGCCAGCCTGCGCGATGCCACCGTGTCCGGCCTGTCGGCCATCGAGAAATCCACCGCCGGGCTGCGCGCCCGCCTGATTCCGGCCGAGGCCGAAGCCGAAGCGGTGGTCGAAGCGGCGCCCGTCGAAGCAGCCCCCGAAGCCCCGAAAAAGCCGCGCCGCCGCGCCCCGGCCAAGAAGGCCGAGGCCGCGCCGGAAACCACCGAGGCGCAATCGTGAAGAAGAAGAAGCGCGCCAGGGCCGCCGCCCTGGATGTCCCGACGCTGGCCACCGACTTCACCCGCGGCGCCGTCGCCACCGCGCTGTTGGCGGCGCTGCAAGGGCGTTGGCAAGGCACCGCGCCGTCCGGCCGTCAGGTTCTGCGCCTGTCGCTGCAAGGCGGCGCCGCCCTGGCGGCAGGCATCGCCACCGCCGAAAGCCTGCGCGCACGCGATTACGGTCGGGCGCTGGTCGCCCTGGCCGGGGGGCTGGCCGGGGTGGCCGCCGCCGAGATGCTGTTGAACACCGAAACCCGACATTCCGCCGAGGAGGCCGAGATTGGCTAAGAAGAAGAACAAGGGCAAGAAGGCCAAGGGCCTGAAGCGCCGCGACCTGGAACAGATGCTGGCCATGCAGATGGGGCAGCCGCGCAACCAGGGCCTGATGGGCGGCCTGGGCCGTCTGCTGCCCAACGGCCGCACCGAACAGTTCCTGCTGGGTCTGCTGGTGGGCGGTGCCGTGACCTATGTGCTGGCCGACGAGGAACTGCGCGGCAAGCTGTTCAAGGGGGCGCTCAAGGCATACACCGGCATGATGGGCGGCATGGCCGAGATGAAGGAACAGATGGCCGACCTGCAAGCCGAACTTCAGGCCGAGCAGAGCGGTCTGGCATGAGCATGGAGCGTTGGCTGCGCTCGGTGCAGGTGGCGCACCGGCTGCCCGGTCGTGTCCGCCTGCGCTATCGCCGCCATGCCGACGCTCCCGCCGACCCGGCGGCGCTGGCCGCCGCCGCGCGGCTGCTGGACGGCGTCCGATCGGCGCGGGTCAACGACCGCGCCGCCTCGCTGGTGGTCGAATTCGATCCGGACGTCACCGATTGCGACACCATCGCCCGCACCCTGGCCGAACTGCCGCTGGCCGACAGCGGCCACCGTCGCCCGCCCGCCGATGACGGCCGCGCCGCGGTGGCCTCGTCCCTGGCGGTGCTGCTGGGCACCGGCGCCTTGCCCGCCGGGCTGCGCCTGCCGGTCAGCCTGACCGCCGCCCTGCCGCTGCTGAAGCACGCCGTCGCCGATTACCGCGACAACGGCATCACCAGCCATGTGCTGGAAGCCCTGGCCGTGTCCATCTCGCTGGCGCGGCGCGACTTCACCGCCGCCAACACCACCACCTTCATGCTGGCGCTGGGCGAGTACATGGAGGAATCCATCGCCCGCCGCTCGGACGACCTGCTGAAGCATCTGTTGCGCCCGGCCAGTGACCTGGTGTGGGTGTTGCGCGACGGCGTCGAGGTGCAAACCCCCGCCGCCGAGGTGACGGTGGGCGACAGCGTGGTGATCGGCGCGGGCGCCGTCATCCCGGTGGACGGCACCGTGCTGTCCGGCGAAGGATCGGTCAACGAGGCGTCCATGACCGGCGAAAGCGTCGCCGTCACCAAGGCGCGCGGCGATTCCGTGCTGTCGGGCACGCTGATGGAGGAAGGCCGCCTGGTGGTCTATGCCGAGCAGGTGGGCAGCCGCACCGCCGCCGCCCGTATCGCCGATTACGTGGAACAATCCCTGACCGCCAAGAGCGACGCCCAGGTCGAGGCGGCGCGACTGGCCGACCAATTGGTGCCGACCGTTCTGAAACTGGCGGGGGCCTCGGCGCTGCTGACCGGCGACTGGCGCTCGGCGGCGTCGGTGTTGCAGGCCGATTATTCCTGCGCGCTGAAGCTGGCGACCCCGGTGGCCTTCAAATCGGCCATGTACGCGGCGGGCCGCGACGGCATTCTGGTCAAGGGCGCCACCGCCCTGGAGCGGCTGGCCCAGGCCGACACCTTCATCTTCGACAAGACCGGCACCCTGACCACCGGGTTGTTGCAGGTCACGGATTCCATCGTCTTCGACGACACCTACAGCCCCGACGATCTGATCTGCCTGGCCGCTTCGGTCGAGGAACATTACTTCCACCCGCTGGCGCTGGCGGTGGTCAACGCCGCCAAGGCCACCCACCACAACCAGCATTTCGACCATTCCGAGGTCGAGTTCATCGTCGCCCACGGCGTCGCCAGCGTCATCGACGGCCAGCGCGTGGTAGTGGGGTCGCGCCATTTCATCGAGGAAGACGAGGGCATCCCGGTCGCCCAACACCAGCAGGTGATCGACCGCCTGTACCGCGAAGGCAAGACCCTGCTGTATATCGGTTTCGGCGGCCGCCTGCTGGGCCTGCTGGCGCTGAAGGACACGGTGCGCCCGACCAGCGCCGCCACCGTCGCCCGCCTGCGCCGCGCCGGTGTCAAACGCATCCTGCTGCTGACCGGCGACCATGGCGAACGCGCCGCCGAGCTGGCGCAAAGCCTGGGCCTGGACGGCTTCCACGCGCAATTGCTGCCCGAGGACAAGGCCGCCATCATCGCCGATCTGAACCGCCAGGGCGCCCGCATCGCCTTTGTCGGCGACGGCATCAACGACGCCCCGGCCCTGGCCGGTGCCCATGTGGGCATCGCCATGCAGAAAGGCGCCGACATCGCGCGGCTGACCGCCGACGTCGCCCTGCTGGAAGACAGTATCGACCGGGTGGCCGACGCCAAGGAACTGGCCCTGGCGGCCATGGACCGCATCGCCCGCAATTACCGCCTGACCGTCGGCCTGAATACCGGCATCCTGGGCATGGCGGCGCTGGGCCTGTTGTCGCCGGTGGCTACGGCGCTGCTGCACAACGGCACCACCATCGGCATCCTGCTGAACGCCCTGCGGCGGCTGGCGCCCCGGCAAAGCTGAGTTGATATTGTAGCAATTGCGAATCATTCGCATGCGTGCTAGGGATGCGCTTTCCGCCCGGCAACCAGCATGGTCAAGCGCGTGACGTACAGGGATATCGGACGTCTGTTCCTCGCCCATCGCCGCGAGGTGCAGAGCTATCTGACCAGGAAATTGCGGGATTCGGAAACCGCCGCCGATCTGACCCAGGAAACCTTCCTGCGTTACGCCGAACAGCACCAGGGTGGCGGCGCCGTCAGCCACGAACGGTCCTATCTGTACCGGACCGCCCACAATCTGGCGGTGGATCACGTCCGCCGCCAACAGCGCGAGCGCACCGACAATGTGCCCGACGACGCGCTGCTGCATGTTGCCCATGACGGCCCCTCGCCGGAACGGACGGCGGCGGGGCGCGCCGATCTGGCGCGGGTCCGCGCCGCCCTGCTGGAATTGCCAGAGCGCACCCGCCAGATTTTCGTGCTGGCCCGGATCGAGGGACTGACC
>JAEXAH010000058.1 GCA_023458315.1 Pseudomonadota bacterium | reverse complement strand
CGGTGCCGACACACAGGCCGGCCAGGGCCACGTTGTTGGCGACCGTCTCGGACAGGGGGGTGGTGGGGGAGCAGGGGGCGGTGTTCATGGTCATCTCCGGCGGAAATAGCGATCCGGGGGGCAGCATGCGCCCGTGGCGGCGGCGCCACCTTGACCTTTGTCATCTCGCAAACGCAAAAAAAAGCCGACGGGGGCGACCCCGTCGGCTTTGGCAAAGGGGGCTTGCGCCCTTATTCCTTGAACTTCTTGGCGATCAGTTCGTTCAGCATGCCGGGATTGGCCTTGCCCTGGGTCGCCTTCATCACCTGGCCGACGAACCAGCCCATCAGCTTGTCCTTGCCCGCCTTGACCTCGGCCACCTTGTCCGGGTTGGCGGCGAACACCTCGGCGATGGCCTTTTCGATGGCACCGGTGTCGGTGACTTGCTTCAGGCCCTTTTCCTCGACGATGGTGGCCGGGTCCTTGCCGCTTTCCACCATGAAGATGAACACGTCCTTGGCCAGACGGGTCGAGATGGTGCCGTCCTTGATCAGATCGATCATGCGGCCCAGATTCTCGGCCGACACCGGCGGGTTGGCCCAAGTGTATTCCGGCTTGGAATTCATGGTGGCGAAGAAATCGCCCATGACCCAATTGGCGGCGGTCTTGCCGTCACGGCCTTTCGCAACGATCTCGAAGAACTCGGCCGAGTCCTTTTCGGCGACCATGACGCCCGCGTCATACGAATTCAGGCCGTACTCGCTCATGAAGCGGGCCTTCTTCTCGTCCGGCAGTTCGGGCAGGGTGGCCTTGATGCCGTCTACGAAATCCTGGGAAATCACCAGCGGCAGCAGATCGGGGTCGGGGAAATAGCGGTAATCGTGGGCGTGTTCCTTGCTGCGCATGGAACGGGTTTCGCCCTTGACCGAATCGAACAGGCGGGTTTCCTGCTTGATCTCGCCGCCCGATTCGTACACGTCGATGTGGCGGCGCGCCTCGTACTCGATGGCCTGCTGCACGAAGCGGATCGAGTTGACGTTCTTGATCTCGCAACGGGTGCGCAGTTCGGTCGAACCGACCGGACGCACCGAGACGTTGGCGTCGCAGCGCATGCTGCCTTCCTGCATGTTGCCGTCGCAGGTGCCGAGATAGCGCAGGATGGTGCGCAGCTTGGTCAGGTACGCCCCGGCCTCTTCCGGCGAACGCATGTCCGGCTTGGACACGATTTCCATCAGCGCCACGCCGGAACGGTTCAGGTCGATGAACGACTGGCTGGGGTGCTGGTCGTGGATCGACTTGCCCGCGTCCTGTTCCAGGTGCAGACGTTCGATGCCGATGGGGCGGGTGGTGCCGCCCGCGACCGCAGGGTCGCCATCATTTGAATCGCCGCCTTCGGCGGCGGGCAGGTCGATCAGCAGCGTGCCCTCGCCGATGATCGGCAAATCGTACTGGCTGATCTGATAGCCCTGGGGCAGATCGGCGTAGAAGTAGTTCTTGCGCGCGAACACGCTCTTCAAATTGACCTTGGCCTTCAGGCCCAGGCCGGTGCGCACCGCCTGTTCCACGCACTTTTCATTGATCACCGGCAGCATGCCGGGGAAACCGGCATCGACGAAGCTGACCTGATTGTTGGGGGCGCCGCCGAATTCGGTGGGGGCGCCGGAGAACAGCTTGGAATTGGAGATGACCTGGGCGTGCACCTCAAGGCCGATGACGATTTCCCAGTCGCAGGTTTCGCCCTGGATCACGTAAGCCATCACACACCCTCCGGAAGCGCGGTGAACTGGGCGGCGGATTCCATCACGCCCGCCACCTTGAACACGGTTTCCTCGTCGAACGGACGGCCGATCAACTGCAAGCCCAGCGGCAGGCCGTCGGCCGACAGGCCGGCGGGCAGCGACAGGCCGGGCAGACCGGCAAGCGAGGTGGGGATGGTGAACACGTCGTTCAGCCACATGGTGACGGGATCGTCGGTGTTGTCGCCGATGCCGAAGGCGGCGGACGGCGCGGTCGGGGTCAGGATGACGTCCACGTCCTTGAACGCCTTGGTGAAATCCTCGGCGATCAGGCGGCGAACCTTCTGCGCCTTGGTGTAATAGGCGTCGTAGTACCCGGCCGACAGCACATAGGTGCCGATCATGATGCGGCGGCGGACCTCGGCGCCGAAACCGGCGGCACGGGTCTTCTTGTACATGTCGTCCAGGGTCTTGCCCTCGACCCGCAGGCCGAAGCGCACGCCGTCATAGCGCGCCAGATTGGACGACGCCTCGGCCGGGGCGACGATGTAATAGGTCGGCAGGGCGTATTTGGTGTGCGGCAGGCTGATTTCCACCGGGGTGGCGCCCGCTTCCTTCAGCCATTCGATGCCCTGTTCCCACACCTTGTTGACTTCGTCGGACAGGCCATCGGGGCGGTATTCCTTGGGAATGCCCACCTTGAGGCCACGGATGTCGCCGGTCAGCGCGGCGGCGAAATCCGGCACGGCGACCGGGACCGAGGTGCTGTCCTTGGGGTCATGACCGGCCATGGCGTTCAGCAGCAGGGCGGTGTCCTTGACCGTGCGGGCCATGGGACCGGCCTGATCCAGCGAACTGGCGAAGGCGACGATGCCCCAGCGCGAGCAGCGGCCATAGGTCGGCTTGATGCCGGTGATGCCGCAGAAGGCGGCGGGCTGGCGGATCGAGCCGCCGGTGTCGGTGCCGGTGGCGCCCATGGCGATGCGGGCGGCGACGGCCGCCGCCGAACCGCCGGACGAGCCGCCGGGAACCAGCTTCTTGGCGGGTTCGGACTTGCTCTTCCACGGGTTCTCGACGTTGCCGTGATAGCTGGTGATGTTGGCCGAGCCCATGGCGAACTCGTCCAGGTTCAGCTTGCCCAGAGTGACCGAGCCCGCATCCTTCAGCTTCTGGCTGACGGTGGATTCATATTGCGGCTTGAAGCCGTCCAGGATGTGGCTGGCGGCGGTGGTCAGCACGCCCTTGGTGCAGAACAGATCCTTGATGCCCAGCGGGATGCCGTCCAGCGATCCGGCCTTTCCGGCGGCGCGGCGGGCGTCGGACGCCTTGGCCTCTTCCAGCGCCAGCTCGGGCGTTTCGGTGATATAGGCGTTCAGGTTCCGCTTGGCGTCCATGGCCTTGAGGTGGGCCTCGGTCAGCTCGACGGCGGAAATCTCGCGCTTGCCCAGCTTGTCCAGGGCATCGGCGATGGTGAGCTTGGTCAGTTCGGTCATTATTCGACCACCTTCGGAACGGTGAAGAAGCCGCCTTCGTCCTCGCGGACGGCGTCGGTGGCGTTGGCCAGCACGGCCTCGGCATAGCCGCCGTCGGTGATGACGTCCTGGCGCCAGGCGCGCAGCGGCGCGCCAGTTCCACCATTGGTGAAGTCGGCTCCGCCGACGGGCAGGGTGATGTCGGCGACGCTCGACATGGGCTCGACGCCGTCGGTGTTCACCTCGGCCAATTGCTCGACGAAGGTCAGGATGCCGGAAAGTTCACCGGCCAGATGGTCGAGTTCGTCATCACGAACCTCGATGCGGGCCAGTTCGGCGATGTTGCGCACGGTGGCTTTGTCCAACGACATGCGGTGTGGTTCCTTAAGAAAAAAATGCGGCTTTTGGGCGTGCGGACGTTAACATCCGGGATGTTTATCCGCAACCGGGGAAGGCCATGAGCAGCTTCGAGTACCGGCTGCAACGCTCGCCGGTGGGGGTGGTGCAATTGGATGCCGACCGCCGGGTGGTGGCGGCCAACGCCCTGGCCCGCAAGCTGCTGGAGCCGGTGGCGGGCGCCATCCTGGGGCGCGACCTGCTGAGTCTGCATCCCGGCCCGGCGCGGGCCAAGGTGGAATGGATGTTGGATGCCGCCACCGCCCGCCCGGACGAGCCGGTGGGCATGGCCATGACCCTGCCCATGGGGGCGCTGATCGCCCGCGTCACCACGCTGGACACGGCCGAGGGGCCGGGCTGGTGCCTGATCTTCCACCTGCCCGAGAATTTCGGGCAAAGCGGCGCGCCTGCGTCCGACGACGTGCTGGTCAAACTGCCGGTGGGGGGACGCGGCGGCGTCACCCTGCTGGACGTGGGCAGCGTCATGTTCCTGGAAGCCGAGGGTCATTACACCCGCGTCCACACCGCCGACGGCCAGCGTTTCTGCCAATTGTCCTTTGCCGAACTGGTGCGGCGGCTGGACCCGTCCGGGTTCCTGCGGGTTCACCGCTCGTACATCGTCAACCTGCGCGCCGCCGAGGCCATCGAGCGTGGCGATGGTCATTGGGCCATCATCATGACCGGCGGTGCCCGCGTGCCGGTCAGCCGGGCGCGGGTGGAACTGGTGCGGCGGCGGCTGGCGCTGTAACCATTCGCGCCGCGTTTCGCGGGTCTGGTTCACGTCCGTTACCGTTGGTGCATTGCCTGTTGCCGTTGGTGCAGTGTCAGGCGACCGTTGGTGCGCCACCGGGGAACACAGCCATGACCATCGACGTGAAGACCGACCGCTACATCACCTATTCCGGCATCGATTGCGAGGGCAACGCCAAGATCGTGGTCGAGCACGTTCTCGCCCTGATTTCCGACCCGGCCAAATCCAATGCGCTGTGGGAGCGTTTCAAGGTGCGGCTGCAAGAGGCGGGCAAGGTCGGGGCGCGCAAGGCCGACGAATTGTGCCTGGCGTGCAGCCACACCTATTACATCGAGGAATTGTTCGAGGAACACGGCGACACCGAAGGGCTGGCGGCCCTGAGCCGTCTGGAGGACGAGTGCTGTTAGACTGCTGAAGCCCCCTCCCGTCCTCCCCCGCCTGCGGCAAGGGAGGGGCGTGCACTGTCTTCCTCCCTCCCTCGGCCCGGCCGGAGGAGGGCCGGGGTGGGGGCTTTTTACTTGCTCCCGCGCCTATCCTGCCGCACCCTGCGCCCATGCCGCTGCTGACCATATCCGAGCTTTCCGCCGCCCTGCCGCGCCATTCCCGCCTGATGGGACTGGATTTGGGCACCAAGACCATCGGGCTGGCGCTGTCCGACGTGCTGCGTTCCATCGCCACGCCGTTCGACACCATCCGCCGCACCAAATTCACCAAGGACGTGGAAAGCCTGTTCGCGGCCATGGAAAAGCACGAAGTCGGCGGGCTGGTGCTGGGCCTGCCGGTGGAAATGGACGGCACCGAGGGAGCGCGCTGCCAATCCACCCGCGCCTTCGTGCGCAATCTGCTGAAGCTGCGCGACGTGCCGGTGGCGTTGTGGGACGAACGGCTGTCCACGGCGGCCGTCACCCGCACCCTGTTGGAAGCCGATGCCAGCCGTGCCCGCCGCGCCGAGGTGGTGGACAAGATGGCCGCCGCCTACATCCTGCAAGGCGCGCTGGACGCCCTGGCCCACCAGGGCAGTGCGCCTTTAATCTGAGGCGCGCTGCTCCTGCGCCCATTGCGGGCGCGGCCAAGCCTGCGGATGCAGGCGCCCGGCGAGGGGCAATACGTGATGCAGATTTTCTGCATCACGGTCTAAGGCATCACGCCGTCATCTGCTGTGCACGATTGGGGTGCATGCCGCCGAATTCGGCGGCCAGCCGGACGGTCAGGGTCTGGCATGCCGCCTGGACCAGCGGCGACAGGCCGGGGGCGAAGGGACGGCGGCAGGCGGAAACCGGCCCCGTCACCTCGATGCGCGGCGCCACCGCCATGCGCCGCACCGCCGCCAGCAGGGCGGCCGAGCCGCTGCGGAAACGGTCGGGGGGATGGCCGCGGTACTGGTCGCCGTCCAGCCGCAGGATTTCACCGGGCGTGCCCAGATGGGCGGGCAGCGCCTCCAGCACCACCGCCAGACGGCAATGCTCGAACAGGTCCAGGGGGCCGAAGCGGCCGCTGCCGTCCAGCACCCGCACATGGTCCGGCCAGATCAGCTTGCCCAGACGATGGGCCATGGCAGTGCCGAAACCGTCGTCGGCGTGCAGCGGACTGCCCAGACAGATCAGATGTATCATGGCGCGCGGCGTCCCTCCCAGGACTTGTCACAACCAAGGCGCGTAACACGACAACTGTTAACATATATTGAAGGCGGAGCGGCACCATCCGTATGGGGGAGGGGATGATGCTCACAAGAGTCTTGATTCGGTAAAGGGCAATTGAGTAGTGTTTTGCGCACAGGTCGTCCGCCACTCTTTGGCGTGACGGCCTTTTTTGTTCCGGGGGGAAACGGGCATGTTGGTGTGGGAGAACGAATACAAGATCGGCAACGCCGAGATGGATGCGCAGCATCTGATCCTGTTCGCGTTGCTGAACCAGTTGACGGTGAACATCGACAGCGACCGTGCCGACGAATGTCTGCACGACGTGATGACCGCGCTGGGCGACTACATCGACTACCACTTCGCCCATGAAGAAGCGTTGATGAAAGCCTGGGATTATCCCGGCCTGGACGAACATTCGGCCAAGCACGTCCAATTCGTGGCCGAGGTCCGGCACCTGCAAGCCATGGTCCAGGGCACCGACGCTCACAAGGCGGCGATCCGGGTCCGCGCCTTCGTGCTTGACTGGCTGCTGGGCCACATCCTGGGCTCGGACGTGGAATACGCCCGCTTCATCCGGGAAAAGTCCGCGGCGGCGGCCTGACACCGGCGGCCCTGGCGGCCGCGTACCACAAGTCTGTTGATGGGGAACCTTCACCATGCGCGTGACGGAATCCGAACGTGCGTTCCTGCACGAACTCCATTCGGTCAAGAAAAGCCCGATGGGCAAACGGCTGATCCATTTCTGCGTCTCCATGGCGCCGTCGCAGAAGGACACCGCCCGACGCCTGGAAAGCGCCAAGAACTTCATCAAGAAGAGTTTCGAGCGCAGCCCCTATTGCCAGGTGTTCCAGGCCAGCAATTGCGACCTGTTCGTGGCCTATTCCCATATCCCGGTATCCGAGGTGCTGGGGGTGTGTTCCCGTGTCGAGAAGCTGTTCTGCGACGAGCCGGTGACGGCCCGCAACCCCTATAACGAATACGCCTTTTACAAGGTGGCGGACGCGGTCAAGGAACTGGATCTGGTCTTCACCGCGTTCAAGGGCATCATCTCGCTGGGCAACAACGACAATAACGGCGGCGGCCTCAAGCGGCCCATGGCCCCCGAGCACCTGACCTTCCTGTCGGAAAAGCTGCGCAGCACCGATCTGCGGCACTGCATCTTCAACCAGCCGGTCTATTTCATCGGCAACAAGGTGCCGTCCATCGAATTCCTGGAATTCTACGTCGCCAGCAAGCAGATCGAGAGCGTGTTCCTGCCCGAAGTCAGCCTGTCGGGCAATCCCTGGCTGTTCCACGCCTTGTCCGAGGATTACGACCGCGCCACCCTGCGCGCCTTGGTCAAGGAAATCGTCGAATACCGCCACAAGGCGTTCAGCATCAATGTCAGCCTGTCGACCATCCTGTCGCGGGACTTCGCCGATTTCTACGACCAGTTGCCGACCAAGATCGCGGGCAAGATCGTGCTGGAAATCCACAAGACCGATCTGGTCCAGAATTTCTCGCTGGTCAAGGACGTCAAGGAACTGGTGCGGCAGAAGGGGCTGCGCCTGTGTGTCGACGGCATGGAATGGCGCGATTTCGAAGTGCTGCACATGAAGCGGTTGGCCCCGGATTTCGTCAAGGTGATCTGGCACAACGATCTTTTGTCCGCCGGTCACGACGATATCGCCATCCTGGTGCGCGGCAAGTCCGCTCTGCCCGAGAATTGCGAGCTGATCATGTCGCGCTGCGATTCGCCCAAGGCGTTTCCCTTCGCCCGCACCCTGGGGGTCAAATACGTCCAGGGCCGTCTGGCCGACCAGTATTTCAAGACGGGAATGCAGCTTTAGGCAAAGGGGGCCGGTTCCCCGGTTGCCCGGGGCGGTCCATGCGCGTAAGGTTCGTCGCAAGGGATGGGGGCTGCGCGCCCCGGTGCGTGGCGCGCGTTTCGATGGACCAGCATGCGCTTTGTGTGGACTTTCCTGATCGGCATCGCCTTCGCCGCCCTGGTCGCGGCGATCAGTTCGCCGTTGCTGGTGGCCGGAATGGGCGTGGCGGCGTGGCTGAAGCGCGGCCAGGTGTTCAACGCCCTGGACGGCGAATCGGTGTTCGGCATCCGCGAGGTCGATGGCCGTCTGGACGGCCGCATGGTCAATGTCGGCTTTCAGACCCTGCATGTGGCCGTGCCCGGCGATCCCCGGCCGCGCCGCATGCTGCTGCGGCTGGAAGTGACCAACGCCGACGTCTTCGCCTCGCGCCTGGGGGAAGGGCGGGTGCGGCTGGACGCCTGGCCGCTGGACAGTGTCGCCGACGTGCGCGGCCCGGCCATGTACACGGTGATCGCCCCCGGTCGTGCCGCCACCGTGTCCGAGGACGGCACCATGACCGTCGAGCACGGCAGCCGCCGCAGCGTCTATGCCCTGGCGGGCGGGCAATGGCTGTATGATTGGGAAAGTCTGCCGTCCACCTATGCGGTCGAGGGCGAACGCCGCCGCGTCGTCGCCCTGGCGTCGGTGGAAGAGGACATGCCGCCGCGCACCATCGCCGTGCTGACCCTGGCCTCGGCCCAATCGGTGCTGAAACGGGTGTTGATCGCCGCCGACGATCCGACGCGGGCGCGGCTGTTGCGATCGTCCATGGCCATGATCCGGCCGGTGCCGCGGTTCGAGGACGCCACCCGCCGCACCATCGACCTGTCGCTGCCCGCCGGAACGGTGCGCATTCCGGTGGTGGGGGACGATCTGGACCTGAACGCCGCCCAGGTGCCGCCGGGTCTGCGCCTGTTGGAACTCAGGCCCTGGGGCAAGGGGAAGTAATCCCCGCTTATACTATATCCCGGTGATCGGAACCGATCACCGGGACCCTCAGGCGGCGGGCGTGTTTCTCCGAAACACTTGCCTTCCGCGGCATAAGCCGCGCGGCCCCTTGGGCCTAACCAAATCCCCATGAGTTCCACTCATCGGGATTTGGTATTATCCCATCATCCGCCACCAGCGGCGGGCTTCGGCGGCGGGCCAGCCGGGGCCGTGACCGGCGAACAATTGGGCTTCGTCGGGCATCAGGCCCAGGAAGCGCGGGATGGACGACCACAGCTTTTCCTCGCTGCCGCCGGGCAGGTCGGTGCGGCCGACGCCCTGGCGGAACAGGGTGTCGCCGGTCAGGGCGAAGCCGCCGAAATCAAAGCACACGCCGCCCGGGGTGTGGCCGGGGGTGTGCACCACCCGCACCGGCGCGCCGCCCAGGCTGAGGGTCGGTTCACCGTCGAAGGTGCGGACGCGGGCCGGGCCGTCCTGGCTTTCGCCGGTAAAGCTGCGCGCCAGGTCCGAGGCATGGGTGATGACCGGCATCTCGTCGGCGTGGGCCAGGGTGTCCACGTCCAGCGCATCCTCGATGGCGCGGGCGGCGCCCAGGTGGTCGGGGTGGCCGTGGGTCAGCCAGATGGCCACCGGCGTGCCGTTCTGGGCGCGCACCGTCTCCAGGATACGCTCGGCATCGCCGCCGGGATCGACCACCACCAGTTCGCCGCTGGGATTGTGGCGGACGATATAGGCGTTTTCGTACCAGGGTGGGCTGGTGACGACCACGGTCAGGGTGAAGTCGCCGAAATCGCCGAGATGATGCACCGACATGTACGCGTGTCCCCGAACCGGAAAGCAAAGGCCGCTTTCATATAGCCCAGGATCGCCGGGCGTTCCAGGCGCCTGTGTTTACGCGACAGTAACCACGGCGGGGCCATGATGGGTGCCCTGTTTTCATTGTCGGCGGACTGGCGCGATGCCCGAAACCCCCTTGACCGATCCTTTTCCTTCCGCGCGCGAGGACGCCTCCATCGCCCTGGACGTGCCGGACACCCCGCAGACCGCTTCGCCCGCCTATCGCCTGGCCTTCGAGGATGACGACTTCCTGCTGCGTCCCGACCTGCGTCCGGTGCGCCTGCAACTGGAATTGCTGAAGCCGGAATTGTTGCAGCAGGAACAGGGCATCCGTTCGACCATCGCCATGTTCGGCTCGGCCCGCATTCCCGATCCCGAAACCGCCGTCGAGCGTCTGGCCGAGGCCGAGGCCGGAGCCCGCGCCCATCCCGATTGCAAGGAAGCGGCGCGCAAGGTCATGGTGGCCCGGCGCATGCTGGCCAATTCCCGCTATTACGAAGAGGCGCGGCGGCTGGCCCGCATCGTCAGCAGCACCTGCATCGGCGAACACGTCTGCGATTTCGTGGTCAAGACCGGCGGCGGCCCCGGCATCATGGAAGCCGCCAATCGCGGCGCCGACGACGTGGGCGGCAAGTCCATCGGCCTGAACATCGTGCTGCCCATGGAACAGGCGCCCAACCGCTACATCACCCCGGAACTGTGCTTCCGGTTCCACTATTTCGCCATCCGCAAGATGCATTTCCTGATCCGGGTCAAGGCGTTGGTGGTGTTCCCCGGCGGCTTCGGCACGCTGGACGAATTGTTCGAGGCGCTGACCCTGATCCAGACCGGCAAGATCGACCCCATTCCCGTGCTGCTGTTCGGCCGCGAGTATTGGGAGCGGGTGCTGAACATCGACGCCATGGTGATGGAAGGCATGGTCAGTCCCGAGGACAAGGACCTGCTGACCTTCGTGGAAACCGCCGAGGAAGCCTGGAACATCATCGCCGATTATTACCGCCTGCCCAAATAGGTGGTTTTGCGCCCGCCCTCCTCCTTCTTTAGAAGCAGGTTTTTTCATCGGATGGGATTGTTCCGGCAGGGAGTAGGGCGTTTACCTGATGCTTTCGTATACACCTTGGGATAATATGGCTTTTCAGCGGGTACGCTTGGCGGCGAACGCGAAGGGGGGCTTCGGCTTTGCCGCCGTGTGACGTCATCGCTCAGGATGGCGTCACCGAGCGGAGCTGCCTCTGGCGGCTCCGTTCCCCGCGAACCAACACACTTCCCGGGGGGGGAGGGGGCGGCGCCTCGATTTGGCGGCCATAGCTGCCGCGAGATCGGGGCGCCGGGACACCCCAGGGGCCATCATCCAGCCATCGGTTGTAATGTTATTCTCGCGTGGCTCCTTTGGCCGTGGCGCGGCTTTGCGCATGGCGCACAGGGGCGTATGATGATTCCCGTGACAGAGAGCGGGAGGTTCATCATGACCACCAGTATCATGGCTGTCATCGCCGCCATGGCCGAAGTGGCGACAGCGCCACCGGTCGAAGGGTCGCTCGCCAAGCCGCGTCAGCCCGTCATCACCCTGTCGCGTGATTACGGTTCGGGCGGCGACATCATCGCCACCCGACTGGCCCAACGGCTGGGCGTGCCCTTGTATGACGAACAATTGCTGAAGGAAATCGCCCAGCGCCTGAACGACGATCCGGCGGTGGTCAAGATGCTGGACGAAGGCATGGGCCGTGCCAAGGACATGTGGCTGTACCGGCTGCTGTCGGGCAAGGACATCAACCACGACAGTTACCGCGACACCCTGATCAAGGTGGTGATGAGCCTGGGCCGCCTGGGCGGTGTCATCATCGGCCGTGGCGCCCACCTCATCCTGTCCGAAGGCTGCGCGCTGCGGGTCCGCATCGCCGGAACCCCGGAAGTGTGTGCCCGGCGCATGGCCGAACAGGGCCACGGCAGCTTCGAGGAGCAGTTGAAGCACGCCCACGAGGTCAACCACCGGCGCGGCAAGTTCGTGTGGGAAACCTTCCATTCCCGCCTGTCCGATGCCGGCCAGTTCGACCTGACCGTCAACACCGACCGCATGGCCGATTTCGAGGACGTGGTCGAGATGCTGGTGGGACTGGCGACGGCCATCCATTCCGGCCGTGTGCTGACGCTGAACAAGGGCTGATACCAAATCCCGATGAGTGGAACTCATGGGGATTTGGTCAGGCCCAAGGGGCCGCGCGGCTTATACCAACCTGCATTGATCAGAACCCATGAGCCCACTGGCGACGGCCGATGGACATGATCTTCCACGGTTGGTCCACGAGGCGGTTCCAGGCATGGCAGCAG